>JALQTD010000012.1 GCA_023264155.1 Flavobacteriales bacterium
CCAACACCGACTTCACCACCACCCTCACCGAGGGCGGGGAGGCCACCCTGGCCCTGACGGTCGCGACGCCCTACGGATGTGTGGACAGCTTGAACGTGCCGCTCACGGCCTTCGCTACGCCCGAAATCGAGCTGGCGCTCGAGGCGGACGCGGCTTGCGCCGGCACGCCACTGGAATTGACGCACGCCGTTACCGGTGCCGACGAAGTGACGGTGGCCTTCTCGAACGGAGCGTCCTTGAACGCGCCAGAGGCCGACAGCGAGGTCATTGCATTTGAAAACCCTTACGCGAATCCGTCCACCGTGACGATCACGCAAACGGCGACGACCGCGGCCGGTTGCTCGGCGACGGCTGAAATCGTGCACACGGTGTACCCGGATGCTGAGGCGGGATTTGGGGTGCCAGAGGCGGCCTGCGCGCCGTTCGACGGACTCCTCGTCAACCTGAGCTCGGATGCCGATGCCTTTGAATGGACCATCGGTGGGGTGGTGACCGATGCAGTCTCCCCGATCCACACCTTTACGAACGCCGATGCGGAGGATGTCGAAGTGCCGGTGACGCTCGTGGCCACGAACGGCTTCGGGTGCGCGGACACCTTGACGCAGGCCGTGACGGTCTTCGGGACGCCTGCGCCGACGCTGGCCGTGACGAGTGTGACGAACTGCTACCCCGTGGTGGCGACGTTTGAAGCGACAGGCGGGGTGAGCAGCGTGTGGACGCACGGCAACGAGGATCCGGTGGCGGAGAATGGTTTGGCCCACACCCACACGTTCTTCAACGCGTACGACCAGCCGGTGGAAGTCCAAACCACGGTCGAAGTGGCCAACGAGCACGGTTGCACGGCGACCGCGAGCGCCCCGATCCAAGTGGTGCCGGAACTCACGGCGCAATTCGATGTGACCGAAGAGGGTTGCACGCCGCTCGAGCTGAACCTCGTGAACCAAACCGCAGGGGCCACGGGCTTCATGTGGTCCTTCGGAGACGGCGCAACTTCAACGGTTGCAAACCCCACGCACACGCTGGTGAACGACACCCCGTATGACCAAACCTTCGTGGTGGAGCTCCTGGCGGTCTCTGGAAACGGCTGCACGGACACGCTCGCGGTGGGGGTTTTGGTCCACCCGGAGCCGGAAGCAAACTTCTTCGCGACGCCCATCGAGCAGACTTACCCGAACACGAGCGTGGCGTTTACGAACCTGAGCACGAGCGGTGCCGAGGCGGTGCACACGTGGACCTTCGGCGACGGCGGCAGCACGAACGACTTCGCTCCGGGCGTGCACAACTACGGCACTTGGGGCACCTTCGACGTGACCCTCGATGTGGACAACGGCTACTGCGATCACGCGGTGACGCAAACCGTGACGATTCACCCGCCGGCGCCCACCGTGGCCTTCTCGGGAGAAGCCGAAGGGTGCGCCCCAGTCGACGTGGCCTTCACGAACGAGTCCGAATACGCAGCGAGCGTGCTGTGGGACTTCGGGGACGGGGCGACGAGCACGGAATTTGATCCGGTGCACCAGTACGCGCAACCCGGCGTTTACGACGTCACCCTGCGCGTGACGGGCCACCAAGGTTTGGTCACCGAAACGGTGCGCCACGCCGTGGTGACGGTGCTGCCTTCCCCCACGGCCCTCTTCGAGTTCGAGCCGTATGAAGTCATTGCTCCCACCGAGGAAGTGCGCTTCATCGACCTGTCCTCAGACGATGCCATCGAGTACCTCTGGAACTTCGGGGACGGCGCAACGAGCACGGAACAGCACCCGCGCCACAGCTACGAAGCGGCCGGACTGTACTCCATCTCCCTGAGCGTGCGCAACGAATTCGGCTGCACCGACACCCACACCTACGTGGATGCCATCACGGCCAAGCCCGGCGGGTTCATGATCTTCCCGACCGCCTTCACGCCCGACCTGACCGGCCCATCGGACGGTTCCTACGGGCTGAGCGATTTGGACAACGACGTGTTCCACCCGCACCACGCTGGCATCGACACGTACGAGCTCTCGGTGTTCAACATTTGGGGCGAGATGATCTTCCACTCGGAGGATCCCATGATCGGCTGGGACGGCTACATCAACGGCCTCCTCGCTCCCCAAAGCACCTACGTGTGGAAGGCCACTGCGCGCTTCAGCGACGGCCGCCGTTTGACCGAATCGGGTGACTTCACCCTCATCATCAACTGATTAGAAATGCCTACGAATATGAAATCTCTTCGTTCCCTTGCGTTGCTGGCCTCCCTGGGATGGGGGCTGGTGGGTGGCCCCAAAGAGGCCACAGCGCAGGACATGCGGTTCACGCAATACAACGCCATTCCCACCGCGGTCAACCCCGCTTACGTGGGCATCACGGACCGCGCGCGGCTGACAAGCATCTACCGCAACCAATGGAGCGGCATGCCCAACGGGTTCGTCGGCTACCACGTCGGATACGACTGGTACAACCGCGATGTCAACAGCGGCTTCGGCGTGCTGTTCTCGAAGGAGCAGGCCGGCGCCGGTGCCTTGAGCACCACGCGCATCGCCGTGCAATACGCCTACGACGCGAACTTCGGCCGCGGCTGGAGCTTCCGCCCCTCCCTCCAACTCGGCGGTGCGAACCGCAGCGTCGACATGGGCCGGCTCATCTTCGGCGACCAGCTCATCCGGGAAGACGAGGCGGGATCCCTCGAAGGACCCATCGGTGCCTCGAACAGCTACCTCGACTTCGCCGCGGGCGGACTGCTCATCGGTCCGCACATGTGGCTCGGCTACAGCGCCGACCACGTGAACACGCCCAACGCCAGCCTGTACGAGGGATACACGGAGCTCCTGCCCGTCAAGCATTCCGCACACGGCGGTTTCCGCATGGACATCGGGGCGAACAACCCGCGGTCGCGCTCAGAGGCCGACTTTGTGGTCGCTTTCAACTACATGAAGCAAGGGATTTTTGACCAAATGGACGTGGGCATGTACTACGACCTCAGCCCGCTGAGCGTGGGACTGTGGTGGCGCGGGCTCCCCATCGGCCACACGGTCGAAGGCGGACACGACGTGGATGCGCTGTCCTTCATCATCGGCTACGGCGAGAAGGACTGGCAAATCGGGTACAGCTACGACATCACGGTGTCGACGCTGGGCTTGAGCACGACCGGGGGCAGCCACGAAATCGTGCTGCGCTGCCTGTGGGACCACGATCGCCGCAACCGGCCGACCGTGCCCCGAGCGGTACCCTGCGTATCGTTCTAAAGACCGATTTGATTGACCTCAGGCTCGAGGCTAATTTGGTACTGGCTCAGGACGTCCCGGCGGATGTCTTGGGCCAGTTGCCATATTTGGCCTGCCGTCGCGCCGCCTTTGTTGACCAAAACCAAGGCCTGCTGGGCATGCACCCCGTGCGTCCCCCGGTCGTGGCCCTTCCAACCCGCCCGGTCGATCAACCAGCCCGCCGCCAACTTCACCGTGCCATCCGGCTGCGGATAATGCGGCGCGTCCGGATGCTCCTGCGCAAAGCGGGCATACGCCTCAGCGGACAGCACCGGGTTCTTGAAGAAACTGCCGGCATTGCCCAAGATGGCCGGGTCAGGGAGCTTGGACTGGCGGATGCGGATGACCGCCTCGGCCACGTCCCGGGCGGTCCAGGGCCCCTCCGGCAACTCGCTCTGGATGGCGCCGTAATCGGTGCGCAGCGGGGCCTGCCGGTCGAGCCGGAAGGCGACCCGGGTGATGACCCAGCGGTCGCGTTCGGCCCCCTTGAACACGCTTTCGCGGTAGCCAAATCCGCACTCCGCCGCCGAGAACCGGCGCAGCCCGCCATCGGCAATCGCGACCGCCTCCACCCACAGGCACCGGTCCTTGATCTCCACGCCGTACGCCCCGATGTTCTGCATGGGGGCTGCTCCCACGCGTCCGGGAATGAGGGCCAAATTCTCCAAGCCGCCCCACCCGGCTTCCACGGTGTGCATCACGAAGTCGTGCCACGGCTCCCCCGCCCCGACCACCACCTCGACGTACCGGCCGTCGTCCGCGACCACCGCCACCCCCGGCACCGTCACTGCGAGCACCAGCCCCGGCCAGTCCGCATGCACGAGCATGTTGGAACCGCCGCCGAGCACGAGCAGCGGCATCCCCGCCGGCCGCCATGCCAAGGCCGCGCGCACCGCATCGTCTGAATCCGCCTCGATGAGGTGAGTAGCGCGTGCCGGAACCCCGAACGTCGTCCGCCCGGCCAAATCCGCCTCAACAGGCTTTGCCGCGCCCGGCAGCTCCTCCCCCACCGCCTCGGCCCATTCCGTCCGATCGACCTCGGCATAGCGCTCGCCATCGTGGCGCAGGTCGTGCAAGGTCATCCGCTCGGGATGCTGCACCGCCACCACGTCGTGTCGCACCCACCGGGTTCCGATGCGTTGGAATTCCGTCCACCGCGCCGGCCCTTCGATGCGGTACCACACATCGCCCCCCCGCAACTTCCTGAACTGCGGGTACTGAATCGCTCCTTCCATGCCGTCAAGTTGCAATGCGGAGGGACCGAATCTGCCCGGGGTCCGCCGTATTTTTGAACAAATTCCGTTGAGCATGTCCCCTGATTTGGCCCAAGCTGAAGCGCTGCTGAAGGCGCAGTCGTGGCAAGCGGCGCACGATGCATTCCAAGCCCTTGTGGAGGGTGGCCCCGAAAGCCAAAACCCAGACGCCGTGCACGATTTTGCCATCTGCTGTTTCTACCTCGACGACCTCCCGCGCGCCCTGCAGCTCCTTGATCGCGCCGTCGAACTGCAGCCCGACTACG
Source organism: Flavobacteriales bacterium (assembly GCA_023264155.1). Taxonomy (GTDB): domain Bacteria; phylum Bacteroidota; class Bacteroidia; order Flavobacteriales_D; family Sanyastnellaceae; genus JALQTD01. The sequence continues at coordinate 4,762 of JALQTD010000012.1, forward strand.
GCTACCGCTACGCCTCCCGGGCGTGGATGCGGGCTGCGGCCAAGCGCACCCACGACGCCATCGCCGATTACAAGCGCGCCATCGAACTCGACCCGGAAGATGCCGTGGCCCACAACAACCTCGGTTTGCTCGAAGAACAACTCGGCTACCAACAACAAGCCCAAGAACGCTACCGCGTCGCCGACACCTTGCAGGGCATATTCCGCGAAAACGGACTGGAAAGCGAACGCCCTGCGCCCCCCGCACCGCCCGCACCTGCTGAGCCCGCGACGCCGTCCACAACGGGTGGCTGGATGTGGTGGGCCATCGGCACCCGAGCCGGCCGGAAAGCGTTTTTCGATTTTCTAAAAAAAGGATTGAAATCAAACAATTAATCCGGTAGCTTCGGGACATGGACAGCCCTTCTTTCCTCCACACCGTCGCGGCCCATGTGCTCGAGCACCACGCTCCCCGGGAAGTGACCGTGGTCTTGCCCAGCCAACGGGCTGCGCGCCGGTTTCAGGCAATTTATGCGGCGTTGCGGGGCGGCGGGCCCGGCTGGTTGCCTGCTACGGACACGTTCAACGGGCTGCTCCGGAAAGCGACGGGGCTGAGCCCGGTGACGGGCATGGAGGCGATGGCGCGGCTGTACCTCGCGCACAAGGAAGTGCCGATGGAGGGGGAAGTCGGGGGATTTGCCTCGTTTTTGCAGTGGGGACGTTTGGCCTTGCAAGATTTCAACGAGCTCGACCAATACCTCTGCGACGTGGACCGCGTGCTCACGAACCTCTGCAACATCAAGGACCTCGAGCATTGGAACCTCGAGCACAACGAGCTGAGTGAGGCCCAGAAGCGGTACCTCGCGCAGTACATGCGGCTCAACCCGCTGTACCGGCGGTTTCACGCGGGGATGGCGGCCGATGGCGTGGGGACGGGCGGGGCGATTGCCCGGCAGGCCGCGGCGTCGGGAAGCGTGGACGGCTTCGGGCATGTGGTGCTCGCGGGCATGAGTGCGCTGACGCCTGCGGAGATGACGTACTTGAAGCGGTTGCAGCGGGCGGAGCGGCTCACCGTGTTCGCGGATGCGGACGTGGCGTACGTGCAGCCGGGGTGGGAAGCGGGGGAATTCATTGCCGAGCAGCAGGCGCATTTGGCCTTGAAACCGCTGAGCAACCGGCTGGCCCAAACCCCGCCCCGCCTCAAATTCGTCGGCTGCAGCACCCAGGTGTTCGAGGCGCAGTATGTGCGCGCGGCGCTGCAGGAACGGATCGGCGCCGGCGAACGGCTCGACGACACGGCGGTCGTGCTGCCCGATGGCAAGTCCCTGTCGCTGGTGATGCAGAGCTTGGACCTCGGGGAAGGCCGGGTGAACGTGACGATGGGGCTGGCTTGGACGGAAAGCCCGGTGGCCGACTTTTTCGAGCAGGTGATGCGGATGGTGATCCGGCCGGGGAAGCAGTGGCGGCACGACGAGGTGCGGGCGCTCTTGTCGCATCCCGTAGCGAAGGCGCTCGGCGGCAAGGAACTGCCGGAGGATGCTGCACGGTTCCTGAGGCGGCTGGCGCAGCAGCACTGGGTGTGGATCGGCGGCGGGGAGGTGGCGGACTTGAAGGCGGGGCCGGTGAAGGCGCTCTTGACCCGGCTCGGGGAGCTGCGGGTGGCGGAGCCCGGGGCCTTTCTTGCGGCGCTCGAAGCGTGGTGCGGGGAGGTGCAGCGGGTGCTCGACGAGCGGGGCGATGCCGTGGATGCGTGGGTGCGGGCGTCGTGGAGGCCGGTGGTGGAGGCCGCGGGGGTGTGCGCGCGGTTTCAGGCGCAGCATGGGGTGTTTGAGGGGGTGAGGGACGTGCGGGATTTGGTCTTCCAAGTGCTGAATCAGGAGCGCATCGACCTGCGGGGTGAGCCGGAAAAGGGGCTGCAAGTGATGGGGATTATTGAAACGCGGGCGCTTGATTTTAAGCGCGTTATCGTGCTCGACTGCAACGAAGGCACGCTGCCGAAAACAAGCCGCTCCGACAGCTTCATCCCGTTCGACCTGCGCGCATCCCTGGGCCTGCCCTCGCGGCACCGGCGGGAGGCGATTTACGCGCATTACCTCTACCGGCTGCTCAACCGGGCGGAAGAGGTGGTGCTGGTGTACCGGAAGGACGATGAAGAGCACGAGCCGAGCCGTTATTTGAAGCAGCTCGAGCAGGCCTTCCAGCCTGGCGGCAAGCCCTTGGACATCGCGCACGAGGTGCTCGAATCGGCCTTGCCGGAGAAGCGGCCGGACATTCCGGCCATCGCTTGGACGGAGTTTGCAGAGTCCCGTGCACGGGAATGGGCACAGCACGGCATGAGCCCGTCTGCGTTGAATACCCTGCTCCAATGCCCCCGGAATTTCTACTACCAGTACATCCTGCAGATGCGGGAGCCCGAGTTGGTGGAGGAGGCCATGACGTCGTCCCAATTCGGCTCGGTGGTGCACCAAGTGTTCGAGGAGGGCTTGAAGGATGCCATGAATCGGCCGGTGACCGTGGAGGATTTGACGGGCGTGTTGGAGGCCATGGGCGGGTTGTTGGACGCGGCGGTGGCGCGGTATTACAACCCGCAGTTGATGCTGGTGGGGGAGAACCGGATTTGGCGCAAACTCGCTGAGGAGACGGTGCGAGCGCTGGTGAAGCAGGAGGTGGCGGAGCTGCAGGCGGGGGCGCAGCGGACTTTGCGCGGCTTGGAGACCTCCCTGCGGGCGGAGTTCGAGCTGCCGGAGCCGGTGGGCAAGGTGGCCTTGTATGGCAAGGCGGACCGCGTGGATGTGGAGGATGGCCACCCGGTGATGATCGATTACAAAACGGGCAAAGTGGAGGCGAAGGAGCTGGTTTTGAAAGGGGCCGAGGAGTGGATGGACCAAATCCAGCAAGGCAAGCAATCGAAGGCCCTCCAGCTCCTCGTCTACGGCGTCATCGCCCTCCGGGGCCTCGACGCCCACGGCGTTCCCACCCCCACCCCGGATCCCCATCACCCCGGCGTCCGCGCCGGCATCCGGTCCGGCCGTCGCGCCCGGTCCGGCCTCATGCACCTCAAGTGGGACGGCACCGAAACCCTCACCGCCGAACACGCCGACGCCTTCCTCGCTTGGCTCGCCGAGCACCTTGAAGCCCTGTTCTGCGGCCACATCGCGGTTCAACACAACGAGGACGCACAATACTGCCCCTATTGCGTCACGCTCGACCCCAAATCCAATTACTTTTGAGCCCTGAATGGGCGTCGTTGCAAAAGAAGCGGGAAAGTCGAGCGTCGCGCTCGTGTTGGGGCTCGTCGCGGGCACGGTCAACACCATCCTCGTCCTGCCGCGGGCCTTCGAAGGCGCCGAGGAGTATTGGGGCCTGATCCGGGTCCTGACCGCTTGGAGCTTCATCATCGCCCCGGTCCTTGGTTTCGGCGGAACCGGCATCATCCTGCGGAAATCCCGCATCGTGGAAGCGCGGCTGCGCGGCGCCTTGCACGCCTCGACGGCGGTCATCGCGGCCGTGAGCTTGGTGCTCTGGGGCGGCCTGCTGTTCTTCGCGGGCAGCGAAATCATCGGCCAGTTTGACGCCGAAAAGGGCGGACTCCTCACAGGGAATTTGGGGCTGTTTTTCAGCATGAACGCCCTCATCCTGATGACCAATTTGTCCCACATCCTGCTGACCATTCAGCTGAAAGGATCGTGGTCCGTTTGGGTGACGGAAGTGTGGTTGAAGGTCAGCTATTTGCTGCTGGCGGGATGCTTGTGGGCCGGTTGGATCGACCTGAACACCATGGTTTATGCGTACGTGGCAACTTGGGTAGCCGCCATGTTGGCCTTCGTGGTGCTGCTTCGCAAAAGCCAAATCCCTTTCCAGCTGAAGCACCTCAAGCAGCTCGATTGGAAGGAAAACATGAACTACGGCGGTTATGCCACACTCACGAGTGGCGCGGCCGTGATTGCCACCAACCTGGATTTCGTCATGGTGGGCGCCCTGCTCGGCCTATCCGTCGTTCCGGTGTACACCATGGGGTTCTTCATCGGCTCCGTGGTCCAAATGCCGGCCCGTGCGCTCAGCACCATCTTCCTCGGGGTACTTTCGAGCAAAGTCGCGGAGGTCGGTCCCGATCGCATGCAACCCTTCATCCAGCAATACACCCGGGTCAACCTCTTGCTCGCCGGCACGGTACTCGCCGGGGTATTCGCCGGGTTGCGCCCCCTCCTCCTCGCACTACCTGAAACCTATTCCGGCGTCGCCGGCGTGGCCATGGCCATCGGGGTGCAACGCGTCATACTGGCCATGTCCTCGTCCATCGGCAACATCATCGGACACACCCCGCATTACCGGTGGAATTTACCGATCAATGTCGGGATGCTCATCACAACAGTCCTCACCAACTGGGTGTGCATGTCCGTGCTGGATTGGGGGGTGACCGGGGCGGCGTTGGCCACCTTGTTCACGGGCATTTGGAGCACCGCTTGGCGCATCATCTTGCTTTTCCAAAAAGTCGGCATCCACCCGTTTTCCTGGTCATGGCTGCCCATCCTCGGCATCACGTTCGCCGTCGGTGCGGCCGGCTATTTCGCCCCCAACTTGTGGTCAGGCCACGGCTACATGGAGGCGGCACTTCGGGGTAGTGTAGCCTCCGCCTCCGTGCTGGGGATGGCCTACTTCACCGGGCTGTTTCCCGAGCTCAAAAATGCGGTGAATCAGCGGCTGGGCGGGGTGTTCAAATGACCCGGTGCCACTGTTGGGTTCGGAACAAGAACAGGATGTAACCGCGGACGTACAGGGTGTTGGGATCTTCGTCCTCGATCCACATTTCGCAGTCGTACACCTTGCCGTTCTTCGGGTCGCAAATCGTACCGTCTTCCCATTCCGTCTCTGAGCCGTCTTGAACCATGTCGCGCACGATTTCCATGCCGAGGGCGGGTTGGTCCTTGCGGTCGTCGTCGCACTCCGTGCAGCGCGGGTTAGGGTCCTCGTCCGGCAGGCGGAAAAGCTCCACGATTTGGCCAAAATACTTGCCATCCCGCTCGGTAATTTCCACAATGCTCTTGACCCGACCGGTCTCGTCATCAACGGTTTTCCAACGACCTGCGAGGGAAGCGGTTTGGGCTTGTACAAGCAGCGCCATGGTGGCGAACACCAAGGTCAAAATGTGTTTCATTTTCATCAATCTTCGGGGCCAATTTACTACGCGCCCGGCAATTCTGGACCCGTCCGACGACGCGCCCGGTGAATGGCGGCATCCAACTCAAACCCGAGCAGCAACACCGAACTGTTCGAATTGACCCAAACCAGCGTGACCAGCAAGGTTCCCAGCGATCCGTAAAGCCGGTTATAGGAGTTGAACTGCTCGATGAAATACGAAAATCCGAGCGAGAACAAGACGATGAGCACGGTTGTCATGGACGCCCCTACCGAGAACGTAAACCGCCGCTCCCGCTCCCGATTGCCCGCGTGATACAGGATGTTGACGCTGGTGTAGACCAACGCCAGCGACACCATCCACCGCGCCACCGACAACCAAGGCAACGCCTCGGCATCCAGCCAGCCCTTGCCCTCCGCCCACACCAACGCATCCCCCGCAAAGCCGGCGAGCAGCACCGCCACGCCCAACAGCAACGACAGCACGAGGAGCAGAAGCACCGACATGAAGCGAAACACCACCCAATCCGGGCGGCGCTCCAAGTGAAAGGATTCCCCAAACCCCGTCAAGATGGCATTCACGCTGCTCGAGGCATAGAACAGCATCAACACGAAACCCACGCTCAACAGGGCGCCCTGCCGCTGGTCGATCAAATCGGTGACCGTCTGCTCAAACAGTTCCACCGCGTCCGCCGGGAACAACAACTCCAGGCTGCTCAAGACATCTTCGGTGGAAAGCGGCGTATACGGCACGATGCTCAGGAGCACGATCATCGCCGGGAAAAATGCCAAGAACAGGCGGAAGCTGATGGCCGCAGCCCGCGTCGAGACCGAACCGTTCACGATGCCTACGAAAAAGTAACGCAGCACATCGTACAGGTTCATCTCCTTCGGGCCCCACGGATGCACACGGCGCATGAGCCGTCGCGCGCGCAGGAAGGCCTGCCGGGTGCTGAGCCACTTGAACAGCGGCCGGTTTTCGATGTCGAATTGGTACGGATTCTCAGCCATCAGGGCAGGTCCACGCTTTTCAGGCTCAAGTCCAAACTCGGCACGCTGTGCGTCAACCAGCCCATGCTCACAAAGTCCACTCCGGCTTCCGCGTACGCCCGGGCATTGCTCGGAGTGATGCCGCCGGAGGCCTCAAGGGCAACGCGGCCGGCCAATCGGGTGACCTGCTCCGCCGCTTGGGCCGGGGTGTGGTTATCGAGGAGCAGCCGCGCCACCAAGGGGCTGCCATCGGGCCGGAGGAGGCGCTCCGAAGCCGCCAAGGCCTCATCCGCTTCGGCTTCATCGCGGACTTCAACCACCACCGGAATGTCCAAGGCCTCGGCCGCGAGGTACCGGTGAACGCCCTCGAGAGCGGCGGTCATGGAGCCGGCGTAATCGACGTGGTTGTCCTTGATGAGGATCATGTCGTCGAGGGCCATGCGGTGGTTCACGCCGCCACCGATGCGCACCGCCCACTTCTCGAAGGCCCGAAGGCCCGGAGTGGTCTTGCGCGTATCGAGCACCCGGCAATGCGTCCCCTCAAGCATGGCCACCACCTCGGCCGTGCGCGTGGCGATGCCACTCATCCGCTGCATGAAATTCAACGCGAGCCGTTCCCCCATCAGGATGCTGCGGGCCGCCCCGCGGATGCGCAACACCTCATCGCCTGGCACGACGGACGCCCCATCGGCCTTCAACACGGTACATTGCAACTCCGCATCCACCCGCTCGAAGACCTTCCGTGCCACCTCCACGCCGGCTACGCGACCGGCCTCCTTCGCCCGAATAACGCCCTCGCGCAGCAGCCCCGTGGGCACGCTCGACGCGGTCGTGTGATCGCCCCTTCCGAGGTCTTCATCCAAGGCCAAATCAATCAAGGCCATCATCCGTTCTGTCCACATGGAGCGAAGATAGGCAAGCCGCCCGAGCGCCGGCCTTACCTTTGTCACGTGCAACTTTCCCTCATCGCCATCGGCAAGACCCAAGCCCCGTGGATCCGCACGGGAACGGATGAATACGTGAAGCGCCTCGGCCGGTATGCCCGCTTCCAATTCGTGGAACTGCCGGACATCAAGGCGCGTTCCGGCAAGCCCGACCCCACTTGGGTCAAGGCGGAAGAAGCAAAGGTGCTCGCCAAGCACCTCGACAGCGCCGGGGTCGACCACCTCATCCTGCTCGATGAACGCGGAAAGTCCTACGCTTCTGTAGCCTTTGCGCGGCAGTTGGAGTCGCTGCAGGTGCGGGGATTGCGGCATTTGGCCTTCGTCATCGGCGGGCCCTATGGCTTTGATGAAAGCATTCGCTCGCGCGCGCACGGCTTCCTGAGCCTCGGCCCCATGACGTTTTCGCACCAAATGATCCGGCCCTTCGCCGCCGAGCAACTTTACCGCGCCCACACCATCTTGCGCGGCGAACCGTACCACCACGAATGAAAAAAGCCACCCTTCAGAAGGATGGCTTTTTCATCTGCACGGGTGAGCAGTTTACTCCGCGAGCACCGTCACCACGTTGTTCAACACCTCGACCGTACCGCCGCCCACGGCGAACCGCTCTTCGCTGCCGCCGTTTTTGACGACGACTTCACCCGACTTCAGCGTGGTGATGAGGGGGGCGTGGTTGTTCATGATGCCCAAGCTGCCGTCCGCACCGGGCAAGCCTACGAACGTGGCTTCGCCTGAGAACAACGCGGCGTCGGGGGTGAGGATGTCTACTTTCATTTCAATCAGAATTCAGCGGGTTGCCGATTAAGCTTGCGCTTCTGCCAACATCTTTTCGCCGGTTTCGATCACTTCCTCGATGGTGCCTTTCAAGTTGAAGGCGGCCTCAGGCAGGTGGTCGAGCTTTCCGCTCAAGATCATTTGGAAGCCCTTGATGGTGTCCTCGATGCTCACGAGGACCCCGGGGATGCCCGTGAACTGCTCCGCCACGTGGAAAGGCTGAGAGAGGAAACGGGAAATCCGGCGCGCACGGGCCACCGTCTGCTTGTCTTCTTCGCTCAATTCGTCCATACCGAGGATGGCGATGATGTCCTGCAGCTCCTTGTAGCGCTGGAGGGTTTCCTTCACATCTTCAGCGCACTTGTAGTGCTCCTCACCCACCACGTCGGGGGTCAAAATCCGGGAGGTGGAATCGAGGGGGTCCACGGCGGGGTAGATGCCGAGGGAAGCGATTTTCCGGCTCAATACCGTCGTCGCGTCCAAGTGGGCGAATGTCGTTGCCGGAGCCGGGTCCGTCAAGTCATCCGCAGGAACGTAAACGGCCTGCACCGACGTGATGGAACCGCGCTTGGTTGAGGTGATGCGCTCTTGCATCGCACCCATTTCCGTGGCGAGCGTCGGCTGGTAACCCACTGCTGAAGGCATCCGACCGAGCAGGGCCGATACCTCAGAACCGGCTTGGGTGAAGCGGAAGATGTTGTCGATGAAGAACAGGATGTCGCGGCCACCGGACTGCTCATCGCCGTCACGGAAGTACTCAGCCACCGTCAAACCAGAGAGGGCCACACGGGCACGGGCTCCGGGAGGTTCATTCATCTGACCGAACACGAGCGTCGCTTGGCTGTTGGCCAATTCCGCCTTGTTCACTTTCGAAAGGTCCCATCCACCGGCTTCCATGCTCTCCTCGAACTCCTTGCCGTACTTGATGACGCCTGATTCGATCATTTCACGGAGGAGGTCGTTTCCTTCACGCGTCCGCTCACCCACACCTGCAAAGACCGAGATGCCCTCGTAACCTTTTGCGATGTTGTTGATGAGCTCCATGATGAGGACCGTCTTGCCCACACCTGCACCTCCGAACAACCCGATCTTTCCACCCTTCGCGTAGGGCTCGATCAGGTCGATGACCTTGATGCCCGTGTACAAGACGTCGGTTGAAGTGGAGAGGTCCTCGAAGCGGGGTGCTTCTTGGTGGATGGCGCGACCGCCTTCCTTGGAAACGGCGTCGATGCCGTCGATCGCGGTGCCGACCACGTTGAAGAGGCGGCCCTTGATTTGGTCCCCGACAGGCATCGTGATGCCTTGGCCCATTGCCGTCACCTTCATGCCGCGGCTCAAGCCCTCGGTGGCATCCATCGAGATTGCACGCACGGTATCATCACCGACGTGTTTCTGCGTTTCCAACACCACTTTCGTGCCGTTGTTGTCGATTTCCATCGCATCCAAAATCTCTGGAAGCGCAACACCAGCAGGGAAAGTCACGTCCACTACTGGACCGATGACCTGGGAAATGATACCTTGAGAAGCCATGAGGGATTCGGTTGTTCCGTGTAAAATTCGCCGCAAAAGTACACTTAAATGTGCATTGTTCGCAACCTAACTTTGTCGATGTGAAGATTCACCAAAACGCGCTCTCTTTTCAGTCCGATCAACCCGTGGTCCTGACCATCGGCACCTTCGACGGGGTGCACGGGGGGCACCGGGCCGTCCTGCGGCAGCTCGCCGAACGGGCACGCGAATTGGGTGCGCAAACCGCGTTGTTGACCTTTGACCCGCATCCCCGGACGGTGCTGCATCCTGAACCGCATGGGTTGCGGCTGCTGAATACGTTGGGCGAGAAAGCCGCGTTGTTGGAAGGTGTGGGGGTGGACCATTTGGTGGTGCATCCCTTTACCATGGATTTGGCCCGCATGACCCCGAAGGAATACGTGAAGGATTTGTTTGCGAACGGCATCCGGCCGCTTCGGGTGATCGTGGGGTACGACCACCGTTTTGGGCGCAACCGGGAAGGCCAATTCGAAACGCTGCAAAACCTCGGGCTCGTGCATGGCTTCGAGGTGGAGGAGTTGGCGGCGCACTACGAGGCCGATACCCGGGTGAGCTCGACGAAGGTGCGGGAGGCGCTTGCGGCCGGCGATGTGGCGACCGCAGCGCGGTGGTTGAACGCGCCGTATCCGCTGACGGGTCGGGTGGTCCGTGGGGATGGAAGGGGGCGGCAGTGGGGCATTCCGACGGCGAATTTGGCCCCCAACATGCCCCTGAAACTCGTGCCCGCCGAAGGGGCTTATGCCTGCTGGGCCCACCTCGAAGGCGAGGAACAAGCGCACCCCGCGATGGTGAACATTGGGCGGCGTCCGACCGTCTCGGCCGCCGGGGAACGCAGCATCGAAGCGCACCTCATCGGCCTGGATCGCGACCTCTACGGGCGCGTGGTGCAACTGCATTTCATCGAGCGGCTGCGCCCGGAGGAACGCTTTGCCTCCCCTGAAGCCCTCGTCGCCCAACTCCAGCGCGATCGGGCGCAAACCGAGGCCATCTGCCGCGATGCGGATGCGGCCTCGCCGTTGTTCAACCCCGCTTTTCCCGCATGAATCGGTTCCTGCTCGCCACCGCCCTGCTTTTCCTCGCCAGCGCGAGCGGCTCGGTAGCAGCCCAAACCGACAGCCTCGTTTTCCCAGCCTTCGAACCGTTGGAGGCCGGGGGAACCGGCTGGGAGCGCGCCCCGCTGTACACGTCGTTGGAGGCAGCCCTAGCGGTCGAAGACCCGCTCACGGTTTACCGCCTCGACCTGAGTCGCCAGCGGCTGAAGACCGTTCCGGAGGAATTGGCCCGGTTCACGGAGCTCCGCGAACTCCGGCTCGATCGCAACAAGCTTAAAACGTTGCCAGCCTTCCTTGCCCGTTTTTCCCACTTGGAAATCTTTTCGGCGGAGGAAAACGAGCTCACCGCGTTTCCCGACGCGATGTGGTCGTGGCCGCGGTTGAAGGAACTGCGCCTGGGCGACAACTGGATCGAAGCCATTCCGTTGAACATCGACGCGTGCCAAGAGCTGAACGTGCTGGCGCTTTGGTCCAACGTCATCGGCACCTTCCCCGCCTCGCTGAGCGAATTGCCGCAGCTGCAACGGCTCGACCTGCTCAACAATGAAATGACCGCCGAAGAGCAAGAGCTGCTCCGGATTTGGCTGCCTGACGTGCAGATCGACTTCTCCCAACCCTGCCGCTGTGAGTTCGAAGATTGAGCGGCTCGAACCCCTCGCCGCGTTGGTCAACGTAGCTTACACTGTGCTGTACTTGCGCGAATCCACTGCCGCCTTTCCGGTGGCTGCGGTCGGAGCCGTGCTGTTCGGATGGATCTGTTGGAAGAAAGGCATGCTCGCCGAGGCCGCATTGTGGGCCTTCTACATCGGGTTTGCCGGTTACGGCTGGGCCACCACTTCCTCGGGCTGGCCGGAACCGGTAGTGCACGTGTGGTGGGCGCATGCATGTTCCGTTCTGGCCATCGGGGTGCTGACGGCCGGACTCACCCGCGCACTCAAACGTTGGGGCGAGCGGACGGCGGTGGGATGGGATGCCTTCACGACGGTGAGCAGCTTGGTCGCCACGGGGTGGATGCTCGCATTCGACCCCATCAACTGGTGGTATTGGATGGTCATCAATGCGGCGTCGGTGGTCCTCTATTTGCGCAATGGATTGCGTTGGGGCGCCGCGCTGTTCACGCTGTACACGCTCCTCGCGGTGGAGGGGTGGTTCGACTTGTTCAATTGGATTTGAACCTTTAGAAGATGCCGCAACGCACAGGCCAAATCACGTTTACAGGTGTCGAATCATCCGGGAAAACCACCCTATCCCGCCGCCTCGCCGACGCCACCGGCTGGCTCCTCCTCCCTGAACTCGCCCGTACCGACCCCGCCGTCCTAGCCGGCCACGCCGGTCCGGCCGACCTCGAGCGGCTCCTGCTCACCCAACACGCCCAAGCCCAACGCCACGCCGCACACCGGCCCGTACTCTGCGACACCGGCGCGGTCGTCCTCTCCATCTGGAGCGAAGTCCGCTTCAACCACCCGCTTCCCCAAGCCGAAGCCATCGCCCGCCACACCGCACTCTACGTCCTGACCACTCCGGACCTCCCTTGGGAACCCGACCCGCTCCGGTCCTCCCCCACCCTTGCCGAGCGCCTCGAACTCCACGACCGTTACCTCCACCGCCTCGCCGCGTGGGACCTCCCGTACGTCATAATACGCGGAAACGCCCTCGAGGGGCGTTTCCAACAAGCCGTCACGGCCTTGCGCAAAGCGGGGTTCGCGATCAGCGGATGATGAACTTCACCGGGATGGTGTACTGCACACTCACCGCCTTTCCGCGCTGCTCTCCCGGCTCGAAGTCCGGCAAGCTCTCCACCACGCGGATGGCTTCCTTGTCGAGGCGTGGGTCCACTTCCCGCAGCACCTTCACGTCCCGCACTTTGCCGTCCTTGCCGACGACGAAGTAGACGAACACCGTGCCTTGGATGCCCGCGTCCTTCGCGATGGGCGGGTACTTCGTGTTCGAAGAAACGTAGCGGATGATTTCCATCTGCGTGCACTGGTGGCGCTCGTCGCCGCGCATGCTTTTGCAATCGCCGAGGGCCGGCATGTTCTCTACGACCATGAACGGAATGTCCTCTTCGACCTCCTCTTCAATCTCCTCAATGATCTCGATTTCCGTGTCTTCGTCGAGTTCGATGTCCTCGATTTCGAGTTCCTCTTCGATTTCTTCCTCGTCGTCCACGATCTCGATCACCGTGGTCTGTTGCGGCGGTGGAGGGGGTGGGGGCGGCTGTACGATGTTCACAGGAATCTCCTCGTCCTCGAGCAAATCCGCCTCGAAATCAATGGCTTGGATGATGGCCACGTCGTACGAGGTCCACGCCAAGGCCGACAGCAAGAGCGACAGGGAAGCGATGAAACCCAAGGCCCGCCACGCGGTGCGCTTGTTTTCCAAATCGGCTTCCGGGGTTTTACGACTCAACATGCGTTTGCTTTTGTGCGCCCGAAATTAGGGATTCTTCCCGGATTGAGGACGCGATGGAGGGAAAATGAATGGTGGGCGATGCGATTTAACGTTCTCGATACGTGATTTGGTCTGAGCAAAAAGCAGGCCAAATCACCCCTCGCCCGGCCACACCCGGTACACCCACCGGAAACTCAGCCACGCCACCCCGACCCCCAGCGCATCCGCCAACACGTCCCACCCGTCCGCATATCGGCCCGCGCAAAATGCGCCTTGCATCCACTCGAGCAACAGGCCAGACAGGACGCACCCGGCCAGCACGAACCAACGGCCACGCTCCATCATCCCCGATTTTCCGAGCCCCACGAGCATGCTGTGGGCGAGCACCGCAAAGAGGCCCAGGTGGATGAACTTGTCCGCTTGCAAGGCGTCCAGCCACGAGGCATGGGCGATTTCATCCCCGGGCAGGGCGTGCAAGGCGCCGACGAGGAAGGCGACGAAGACCGGGACCACGGCGTGCCGCAACCGCGGGCGCTGGGCCGAGACCTTCGCTTGGTACATGGTTAGCCGACGTGGGCGCCGTAGGCCGACGCATCCATCAAGGCCTCCACCGCTCCCGCATCCGCCACCTTCACCTTGATCAACCAACCAGCTCCGTAAGGATCCGAGTTCACCAAGGAGGGGTCGTCCTCAATGGCTGCATTGAACTCCACCACTTCCCCTGCACACGGCATGAACAAATCGCTCACCGTCTTCACCGCTTCGATGGTCCCGAAGACCTCCTCCACATCCAAGGACTCCCCTTCGGTGTCCACTTCTACGAAGACGATGTCTCCCAATTCGCCTTGGGCGAAATCCGTAATGCCGATGACGGCCACATCGCCCTCGAGGCGCACCCACTCGTGCTCCTTCGTGTAGCGCAGTTCTGCTGGAATGTTCATGGCGGCTAAATTACACGTTACTGATTCAAATTGAATCGAAGTGACACCCCGGAATTGATGTTCGAGGTGGCGAAGGACGTGGAGATGTACGGGTCGGTGATTTGGTGGTCGTAAAACGCCCGCAAGGTGAGCTTGGACGACACCTCCAAATCCGCCGAGAACTTGATGGAAACGAGCTTTTGACCGGCGGTCACTTGGTTCTGACGTTCCTGCATCTTCCGGATGATGGTCGAGTTGTCGCGGATGTTCACGTCGCAGCGGATGACGAGGTCCGTCTCATCGAGCATCTGAACCGGCAGCTTGCCGTGCGTGCGCAGGAACGGATTCGGGATGTTGCGGACGGTGTAGCCGGTGCCGATGACGAGCGTGTTGCTCTTCGTTTCCGTGATTTGGTAGTTGGTCAGGCCAAACACCACATTCCGATCCCGCTTGATCTCCACCTTCAACTGCGGCTCGCTTTCGTTCGCGGCATTCAACGTCATGTCCACCCCGATGAGCGGCGACAACTGCTCCGAAATCGCCACCGTGTTGAACTGGCGGGACGTGATGAAGTTGCCGAAATCGCTTTGGTCGAAGGCCGTCGGCAGCCCCGTCAAGGCGTCCTCCTCGTAGCTCAGGTTCGTGAGGTAGCTCGTCGTCAAGGTCGACCGGTAGCTGTGGTTCAAGTTGAACCGCTTGAAGTACTGCTTGAAGAAGGGGCTCTTCGTGAAACCGTCGAACGTCACGCGCCAGTTGGGTGCCACCGGCGTGTTGAACACGTCGAGGTCCACGTCCTTCGGGTCCACGCCCATGTAGGCCGCCATGAAGGCCGGGATGGTCACTTCTTGGGACGTCGGCCCCCAGCCGAGGTAGTACCCGTTCGCTTCGGGCTCATCGAGCTGATAGGCTTGAGCGTTGAGGCGGTCGGAGATGGTCAATCGATTCAGCAAGAAGTCGCCCCAAACATCCGAGTCGAAGTTCTCGTCGTCCTTCGCAAAAGCGGTCGGCCAGGTGAAAATGGTCGAGCTGAATTGGCCTGTTTCATTCGGGCTTTCGTTCAGCCAATCCTGCAAGTCCTCGTTGTACCGGTAGAAACTCGTGTAGTTCCGGGTGACGTTGCGGTTCGCCGTCAACTCGACCTTCAGGTGCTTGATCGGCTGCAAGTTCGCCCGGGCATTGAACGTCTCGGTGTACGTTTCGGTGAACTGCTGGTTCAGGTTCGGCTGGGTGACGAGCCACCCTTGATCGGCCGCAAAACCAGCGAAATCACCGGTCCGGTCGCCGAGGAGGTTCGTGTTTTGGTTCCCCACGAGGAACTCCCAGCCCGGCGCGCTGAAATCATCGTCGAACCCGGCATACCGTGCTCGCTGCGCATACCCCGGCAGGAGCATGCCCTCGTTGCGGCTGTAGGTCGCGTTCACGTTCTCCACCATCATCACCAGCCGCAGCAGGTGCTCGAGGGGGTTGATGTCCAGCTTGATTTTCTCCTCTTCCGTATTGCCAAAACCATCGCGGTCTTCGTTGTTGATGTCGCGCGTAGGCCGGCGCGGAGCACGCGGTGGCGAAAGGATGTCCTTCAAGAAAGGCACCTTGTTGTAAAGGTTGAGGAAGTTCGCTTGGTAGTTCAAGCTGAGCTTTCGGGAGTTCTGGATCGTGTTCCCGATGGTGTCCTGCGAGAACGGCGCCCGGTCCCACCGGTACGTGCCTTCGTACTGGGCATCGCCCGTCATGAAGTTGACCAACGGCAGCTTGTCAAACGGCAGGCGGTACCGGCCGTTGATGGAGTGGTTGTAGGTCGTGACCTCACCCGCATCGCGCAAGTTGTTGATGACCGTATCGCGGTACGCATTGAATGCCCCGATGTCTCCGCGATCGATCACGCCCACCGGTTCACCGACCAGCGCCTGTGCCCCGGCATCGAAACCGAAGGTCAATGCTTGGGTCAGGTCGTACTTGACCGTGTAGTTGCGGTTCCAATTCCACGACTTCAGCACCTGGGTGTTGATGAGCAAACCGGTGTTGACGCCGAGCAGCGCTTCGGTGTTGTTCCGCACCCGGTTCGTTTCGTAGCGCCGGTCCATTTGGGTCGAAGCCGTGAACTGCTTGATGCCGAGGTAGAAGTTGAAATCCGTGAGCCACTTGAAGAAGGCGACGTCTTGCAGGAAACCGATGCTGCCGAACGGCTTGAATTGGTGCGGGTTGTTCGAGAAGTTGTAGGTCAAACCGCCGTGGTGCTCACGGTTGATTTGGAACTCCGTGTTGACATCGCGCCGGTACGTCTCGTTGAAGCTGTAGTTCCCGGTGAAGTTGCCGGGCTTCAGGAAGCTGAACACGCGGAGGATGCCGGACGAAGATCCGCCGCCGCCACCGCCGCCACCGCCGCCGCCGCCACGGGCACTGCCGCCGCCGCCGCCGCGGGCACTGCCGCCGCGTTCGCCGCCGCCCATGGAGGCGGAAACCGTTTCCGAATCGCCCCCGCGGGACGCATTGCGATCCTTGGAGCCGCCACCGCCGCCGAGCTGCGGATTGATCTTGATGCTGGAGAAGTTGACCGAGCGGAGGCGCTGCACGGATTTGGCCTGCTCACGCCGCTCGGTGGAAAGCCCCTCCTGCTGCGCCATCTCCAAATCCGGGCTCAGCGGATCGTACTGCGGCGTCGAAATCTGCTCGCTGAAGCCCACGTACATCGGCAAGGTCACGCCCAATCGCTTCGGCAACACCTTGCCCAACTGGATCGTGCCCGAGGCATCGAGCCCCTGCAACGTCTCCTGCTGGCGATCCTGCACGCGGTCCTCAAGCCCGCCAAAGCCCGGCACGCTCATGTTCGCCGCCACACTGACGTTCGCCAGGTCTGCGAGCTTCGCGTTCATCTGCGCCACCACGGCCCAGCCGCCCTCCTCGTTGAACTCGGACAGCCGCAACTCGTTGACCCAAACCACCGCGCATTTGCTCAGCCCATCGTCCTCGCCCCACGGGTTCGTGTCGATGTCCGGGTTCCGCACGCCGACCATGAGCATGCTGACATTCGCCAGGTTCGGGTTGCCCTTCACCGCGAGGCGCGTCGTACCGTCCATCACCGCGTATTCCTGCGACATCGGGTAGCCGGTCGGCCGCTCGATTTTCAGGTTCTGCCATTTTTGGAACTCAATGTCCATGTTGTTCGCCTCGGGCCAAATCGCGTTGTCATCGCCCGTGAACCACGGCGTAACTTCCAACGGAATCTCGTACTCGTAGTAATTCGACTCGAAATCGCTGCCCAAGCGGATGAACGCCGTCAGGTCGCCGTTTTCAAGGGACGTGTTGTCCGGACCCGCCTCCGCGTGCACGAACATCTTGAGCCGGCGGTAGCGCCGCATGTCGTAGTTGATG
This sequence comes from Flavobacteriales bacterium, assembly GCA_023264155.1. Lineage (GTDB taxonomy): Bacteria > Bacteroidota > Bacteroidia > Flavobacteriales_D > Sanyastnellaceae > JALQTD01. The sequence goes on from JALQTD010000012.1 coordinate 21,864, forward strand.
TTGCGGTACGCCCCGCGCGCATCGCCGTCTTCGAGGTCACAGACCGCGAGTTCAAGCGACTGCTCGTTCAGGCGGCGCTGGTTCGCCGTTCCCACGTCGATCTCGCGGATGATGCCCGGAGGGGTCACGTACGGCACCGGTTCGCGGTTGCCGTTTTCTTCGATGTTGACGGCGGACAGGGTGAAGGCCGTGCTCGCCGGATCTTCAGGTTCGAGCTCCTGCGGTCCTGCGAGCGACTCCATGTACCGCCGCCATTCGCCCCGGATCAATTCCAAGCGCGCAAACCGCAGCGTCACTTCCTCGCTCCAGCCCTTCATGAACATCCGAATGAACCGGATGGACCGGAAATCCGAGATGCCCCCGATTCGGTTTTCAAAGTCGCGCACCGGAATCTTGAACTGGTACCACCGCACCGTTTTCTGCTCATCGTTCGCCGTGGTCACCGTTTGTTCAAACGAATCGGTGATGTAGTTCCGCCCGATGTTTTGCTCGCCCAAATCCTGCGGCCGCAGCGACACCTTGTACTGGTAGTAGCTCTCGATGGTGGACAGCGTGATGTCCTGGTTGATGTCCTCGGTGTTGGGAATCGTCGTGGACGTAATGGGGTAGCCGTCGGGCGAACCCGTGTTCGAGTTGTTCTCGTAACCGTTGAATCGGGCATACCGCTGGAGGATGGTCTCCTCGTTCGCTTGGGCTTCCGGATTCCGGAAGTAGCGGAAGTTGTCGGCGGAAGGGTCCGCTTGGTAAGCCGCATACGCCTCGGGATCGAGCCATGAGGTCAGCGACTCGAGCCATTGTGCGAAATGCTCCTGCTCTTGGGCGTCCTGCAGGCCGTCCAATCCCACGTCTTGCAGGTCATACGACCCCGACGAGTTGTCAAACGCGTTCACCACGTTGAAAGTGGCTGGATCCGGGTACACCCCCCAAATCGACGGCAACACCGGCAAGTCCGGGTTGCTTTCCGAAGGCAAGCCGTTCTCGTAGCTCAACTGGCTATCGTTCAACACATCCTCCGACACGTTGCCCAAGTTGAAGTACAGGTCTCCTCCGGAAATGTTCTCCGAATCGTCGTTGAACGGATCCATCAGCCAGAACTGCACGTATTCAATGTTCGCCAGCTCAAAATCCGTTGTGGTCAGCGCGCGCTGTATGCCGCCCCAGCGCGTCTCGGGGTCAACCAAGCTGCCATCCGCCGCCAGTCCCGCCGAAATACCGTTTGCCCCCTCCGGCTCCTCGTAGTTGTAGGGTCCGCGCACATCGGGCCGGAACGTCAAGTCCAGGGTCGGCGTGTTGGGCGGCGTGCCCGTGGGCAGCTCGCGGTTCGGGAACACCTCCCCTTCCAGGACTTCCCGGGTACGGTGGTCGCTCTTCACATCGGCCGAAACCTGCCCGTCCGTCAACCCCGATCCGCGGAAGAACTGCGGGTCGATGGTGTACCAGCTCAAGAGGGCCCGGTTGTAGTTGCTCACCAAGCTATCCTCGAGTTGGCCTTCCGGGAACAAGTTGTTCTGCAGGCGCGGCGTCGACGCCAGGAACCACCGCGAAACCGACCGGATGTCGATGGCGCTTTGGCTTCCCTCAAAGTCGTCCACGTAGGCGTTGCCCTGATCGCCCACCGCCCGGCTGTGCCCCGGAATGAGGTAGGCGCCTTCCGCTGAAATGTCAATGGACGATGCGGTGGACGTCTCGTAGAACGGCAGTTTGTCGATGATTTCCGTCAGCAACTGGCTTTCCGTTTGCCAAGCGAAGTCCAAACCCAAAATCGAGTTGTTCACCGGCTCGTTCCCGATGTTCACCTTCTGGGTCAACGGCCGCTCCCGCAAATTCAAGGCCGTCGCACCGAAGACAAGGTCGTCACTGACCACGTAATCGAAGCGCGTCCCGAGCATCGTCTTCGTCTGGATGTTGAACAGCGAATTGCTCTCCAAACTGACCTTGATGGTTTGACCCGAGGACAGCAAACCGTCGTTGATGATGCGCACGCGACCGAGGTTGTAATCAACCGTATAATCTTGGTTTTCAATCAACCGCACCCCACCTGCCGTCACCGTCACCGACCCTTCCGGCACGTTCAGCGCGTTGAGCGCAATCTCCGAGCTCGTCTGGCTTTGGAACTGCCCCTTGATGCGGAAGCGGTTCAGCGCCGGAATTTGCTGCGCCGCCGTCTTCGTGCTGTCATAAAGCGCTTGGAACACCACGGTTTCGATGAGCGCTTGGGCCAAATCCGGATCATCCACCCGCTCCAAAATCTCCCGCCTCAAATTCGACCCAAACGGCTCCGTCGACGGGAAGAAAATCCGGCCGCTTTGGCTTTCAATCGTCCCCCCCATCGTCGCGGCATTGTCCACGAAGTCGAACACCCCATCCTGCTGCGCCTGCCCGTTGATGTCCAGCCGGTCCATGCCCAGCAATTGCAGCAGCAACGTGCCGTCCAACGGCTCCCGAGGGATGTAGTTCAGGTCCACCCCCGTCGACGGGTCGTTGTACCACAAGTCCAACCGGAACTCCTCCTGCGACACCCCAAACGCCTGCATCGAGTAGACGTTCTTCATCATCGTCCGCCACAGCGGTGCTTGGTCGTTGTTGCTCAGCCGCACCTGCGTCACCGATGACTTCAGCATCTTCAAAATCAGCGCATCCGGCGCCACAAATCCATCTTGCGACAGCGTACCCACCTTGTACGTCTCACCGTTCAACGTGTATTCATACGCCACGGCCAACACCTCCGCATTGTTCAGGGCCTGCCGCAGGGAGACGAAGCCGAGCCGGCTGTTGTAAGTGAATTCCGTGGCAGCGAGCTTCCGGGCGTTGCCCACCCGCTCGAAGTGCACCCCTTGGTCCAACCCCAAGCCGAGGTTGCCGATGGCAGCAATCGCCCCTGTGAAGCCCATGACGTCCGGGTTCTCGACCATCAAGTCGAACAGCTCGTTGTTCGCATTGGACGGGTTGCGCAAGGCCGTCGGTTCCACAGCGGACCCGTCCACGAGTTGCTGCACCGGCAGGTTCGTCGAGATGTACTGCTCGTGCTCCCCCAAATCCGTGAACGCCAACACATTTCGCACGTCTTGTGTGTTGGCCTGCATGTTCACCACCCACACTTCCACCCGCGTGATGTTCACCCCCGAATTCGGCACGGGCAGCGACTTCATGGCGTTGTCGTACGCGTCCACGAAATACTGCGAGAGGAAGAAGTGGCGGTTCGCTTCGTAATCGTCCGCCCGGATGTCGAAGGGCTGGGTTTGGGCCCCGCCTTCCACCGCGATTTCCTTGCGCTCACCTTTCTGCTGCGAAAGCACCGTCGTATTGTACAGGCGGCCCCACTGCGTTTCGAGCTTGACCCCGAACAGGCTCTGGCTTCCCGCGATGAGCGTCCCGGGCAACGGCATGGAAATGTGACCGGCTTCGACGTTCTTCAAGATGTCGTCCTCCTCGCCTTGGAACCCGATGTTCATTTGGTTCTCAAAATCGAAGAGGGCTTCGGTGTTGTACTGGGTGCCGAGGTCGATCTTGTCCCCGATTTTACCCCCGATGTTCAGCTGGATGCGCTGGTCAAAATTGAACGTCGTGATGCGGCGTTGCTGCTCCGGAATCCGCGGGTTCTCCGTGTTCGACATGTTGAAGCCGAAGGTGAGTTCCGCTGAGCCCTGGGGCTTGATTTCAATCTCATTTGAACCAAAAATGCTCTCGAACAAATCGTTGTCCACCGTGAGCTTGGGCGCGAATCCGCGTTCCGCCTCGTCCTCCTCAAGTTGCAGCTCGTCCCAGTATTCCGACAGGTTCCCCGCCATGTCGAAGTCGAGGTATTCGTCGAGCGTGAAGTACGTGGCAGGGCGGAACTCGAGGGTGTCGCCGATGGTCTGTTGCACCACGTACTGGCCCGTGGCCTCGTCATAGACCACTTGGTACTGGATGTTCGACGGCCACGCGAAGTCGAAGCCCGCGGGCGATTCCGTGGGGTTGTAGGGGTTTTCTCCGCCAAATGGGAAGGGCAGATCGATGGTGGTGGAATCGGTTTGGCCCGACATCATGCCGCTGATAGCAAGCACCCCGAAGAGCGTTGCCGCAGCGCGATTCAACAGGCCTTTCCAGCCAAATTCCATGCGAAGCATTCCCATATTACAATCGCTTCAAGGCCAATTTAATCAAGCCCTCCACCGGCAAAGCCGCCGAGGACTCGGAGATGATAGCGTCCAAAGTTCGTTCGCACCGGGCTCGGTCAAAGCCCAGCGTGGTCAGGGCTGTTAACGCATCGGTCCGTGCATTATTGTGCCCCGCCGGCGCCATTTTTCCAACCGCTTCTGGGGACGCACCCAACCGGTCTTGCAGGTCCACAATGATGCGCTGGGCCGTCTTCGCTCCGATGCCCTTAACCGCCTTCATGGCGGCCACATCACCGGATTGGATGGCGGTCGTTGCCGTCGCCGCGTCCATGGCGCTCAAGATCATGCGGGCCGTACTCGCCCCCACCCCGCTCACGCCGAGCAAGGCCAAAAACAACTCCCGCTCCGCCGCGTCGGCAAAACCGTACAGCAACTGCGCATCCTCCCGGACCACCAGGTGCGTGAGCAAGGTGATGTCCTCGCCCGTTCCCAGCCGCTCGAACGTGTTCAAGCTGATGTGAACGAAGTAGCCCACCCCACTGCACTCCACGATGGCGTGCGTAGGCTGCTTCTCAATGAGGCGTCCGCGGAGGTGATGGATCATGACTTGGGGCTGTTTTGTGCATCCACCACGGCCAGGCGGATCATGTCCAAAATCTCCCGCACCGAAGACCCCATTTGCAGGATGTGGAAGGGCTTTTGCATGCCCAGCAGAACCGGCCCTTGGGCCTCCAAACCGGCCATTTCTTGCAGCAGCTTGTAGGCAATGTTGCCGGCACTCAGGTTGGGGAAAATCAAGGTGTTCACCTGGCGACCGTGCAAGGTGGAGAACGGGAACGACTCGCTGAGCAACTCCTCGTTCAACGCGAAATTCGCCTGGATCTCGCCGTCGACAATCAAGTCGGGGTGGCGTTCCCGCAGGATGCGGGCGGCTTCGGCCATTTTTTGGGCCCCTACCCCGCCCGACGAACCGAAGTTCGAATAGCTGAGCAAGGCAATGCGGGGCACAATGCGCAGCTTCCGCACCGCCTCAGCGGTCAACACGGTGATCGCTGCGATGTCCTCGGCGGTCGGATCGACGTTAACGGTGGTGTCCGCGAAGAACATCGGGCCACGCTTGGTGTTCACGATGTACATCCCGGCCACTTTCGTGACGCCGGGCGCTTTGCCGAGCACTTGCAGGGCAGGGCGAATGACATTCGGGTAGGTGCGGGTCAAACCGCTGATCAGGGCGTCCGCCCGGCCCGTCTTCACCAACATCGCCCCGTAGTAATTCCGCTGGCGCATCAGGCGCTCGCCTTCCCGAACGGTCAGGCCTTTGCGCTTGCGCACCGCGTGCAGTGCCGCTCCAAATTCAGCCCGCTCGTCCGCCACCTCATCGGCCCGGGGGTCGATGATTTCGACGTCGCTCAGTTCGAGGTTGAATTCCTCGATCAACGCCTCGATTTTCGTGCGCCGTCCGAGGAGAATGGGCGTCGCAATGCCCTCGTCCACTGCCTGTTCGGCGGCCTTGAGGACTTTGTAGTTGTCTGCCTCTGCAAAGACCACGCGCTTGGGCGCCTTGCGGGCGCGCTCGGCAATGGTCCGCGAGAAACTGTTGTCGTGTCCGATGCGCGAACGCAGCTGGGCATCGTATTGTTCCCAATCCGAGATCGGCTCTTGGGCGATGCCCGATTCCATGGCGGCCCGCGCAACCGCCGGCGCCACCGTGGTGATCAAGCGCGGGTCAAGCGGCTTGGGAATGATGAGGTGGCGCCCGAATGACAGCGATTGGTGGCCGTAGGCCGACGACACTTCATCCGGAACGTTCTCTTTCGCGAGTTCGGCAATGGCCCGTACCGCGGCCAACTTCATCGCATCGTTGATGCCCGTCGCGCGGACGTCAAGCGCCCCACGGAAGATGTACGGGAACCCCAAAACGTTGTTGACTTGGTTCGGGTGGTCCGAACGGCCCGTGGCCATGATGACATCTTCCCGGGAAGCAATGGCCTCGTCGTACGGGATCTCCGGCTCCGGATTCGCCAAGGCGAACACCACCGGGTTGTCGGCCATCAGGTTCAAATCCGCACCCGTCAACAGCCCCCCCTTGCTGAGCCCGAGGAACACGTCCGCCCCGCGGAGCGCCTCGTGCAAATCGGCGAAAGCGTGGTCGGTGGCGTAATGCTGCTTGCGCGCATCGAGTCCGGTGCGCCCCGTGTGGATGTGTCCCTTCGAATCGAACACCGCAATGTGCTCCTTCCGCACCCCCAACTGTTCGTAGAGGTCGAGGCACGACATCGCAGCAGCCCCTGCTCCGCTCACCACAATCCGCACATCCTCCAATCGCTTTTCCGCGAGTTCAAGGGCATTCAACAGGGCAGCGGCCGAAATGATGGCCGTTCCGTGCTGGTCGTCATGCATGACGGGGATGTTCAACTCCTCCTTCAAGCGCCGCTCGATTTCAAACGCTTCAGGCGCCTTGATGTCCTCGAGGTTGATCCCGCCAAAAGTGGGCGCAATGGCCTTCACCGTGCTGACAAACGCATCCACATCGGAGGCGTCCACCTCGATGTCGAACACATCGATGTCAGCGAAGACCTTGAAAAGCACCCCTTTCCCTTCCATGACCGGTTTGCCCGCCTCGGGACCGATGTCGCCCAATCCGAGGACCGCCGTACCATTTGAAATCACCGCCACCAGGTTGCCCTTCGCGGTGTACTTGTACACATCCTCCCGCCGCTCCGCAATGGCAAGGCAGGGCTCGGCCACTCCCGGGCTGTAGGCCAAACTCAAGTCGCGTTGCGAGCTGTACGGCTTGGTCGGCACAACCTCAATCTTGCCTCGCCGGCCCCGCGCGTGGTAGTCCAGCGCCTCTTGTTTAATCGATGGATTCATGAGCCCGCAAAAGTGAGCAAATCTCGTGGAGTGTGCAACAAAGCGCCCGGCAGGTCATGGGACCATGCTCGGGCGAAGGTTCCTTACGCGGCCGAAGGCCACAAGGTTACGCGGGTTATCGGCCGGTGATGAAGACCTGGGTGGTGGTGCGGGTCCCTTCCGCATCGAGGGCCAGGACGTACGGGCCGGATTTCCATTCGGAAGCGGGGAGGTTCACGGTGCCGGTGGGGCTGAGGAGCTGTTGACGCCAGACCAGCCGGCCCATGAGGTCGTGGACTTCCAAGGCGCCGCGCTCGGCGGTCACGAGGTGATAGGACCACTGATTCGGTCCGGTGCAGGTCAGTTCAGGGAGGAGGGACTCGGGGGTGGGGACGGAGAGGTTTTGGTCCACGCGGAAAGTCACATCGTGGCACGAACCCGCCTCCGGATCTTGCTCCACCCCGTGCAAGCAGTAACGCAACGTGGACGCGCCCGCCACGCCATTGTAGTAGTAATCCGCGACCAACGTGGTGTTCACCTCGCCCGGGGCCATGGTCACCAACAAGTTCGCATTCGTTGACGAGTTATCCGAGCCATAATTGTAGCAGAGCGGGCCCCAGCAGAAGCGGTCGTAAGCGCCTTCCGACCCGAAGGAATAAGGGTAATTGTAAGGCGAGACCGTATCGACGTACAGCCGGGTCAGCATGAGCACCAAGGTGTCTTCGGAGGTGTTCTGGACGTCCAAATGCTCGGACAACTCATCGTCCTCGGGGACGTCGAGGTAGCCGACGACGGTGTCGGGTGCGTTGACGAAGGTAACCTGGGCAGCGGCCGTGCCGATCAACAGCGTGCAGCACGCGGCGGTGAGCAGGTGGAGGGTTTTGGTACGATTCATGGTGGCCAAGATACGGCGAGACCGGGACTGCATCCACGGAATTCCGTACATTCGCCCGACCTGTATGACGATTATGAAGCAACACCTTCCCTTCTTGCGGACCGCATTTGCAGTGACCGCCTTCTTGATGGCCGGCGTTTTGTCGGCTGATGCGCAACAGACGGTCCCCTCCGTGGAACTCACGGATTTGGACGGGAAAACCGTGGACACGGGGGAATTGTGGCAACACGATGGCCCGACCTTGTTTTGTTTTTGGGCGACCTGGTGCAGCCCGTGCAAGCGGGAATTGAACAACTACTTGGAGCTGTACCCGGATTGGCAGGATGAGACGGGCGTGGAGCTGGTCGCGGTGAGCATCGATGACCAGCGGAGCAAGAACCGGGTGGCGCCGTATGTGAACAGTGCGATGTGGGATTATACCGTGTTGCTCGACCCGAATTCGGATTTCGCGCGGGCGATGGGAGTGATCAATGTGCCGCACACCTTCCTCGTGGATGCTTCAGGCCAAATCGTTTGGCAGCACAACAACTACGCCGACGGCGATGAGGAAGAGCTGTACGAAGAACTCCTGAAGCTCGCCGAATGATGCTTCGCGGACTCCCTTTGTTGCTGGCGTGCTGGGTGGCGGGCGCGGGCGCGGTTTGGGCCCAGGAAGACAACGACCCCGGGCGCATCTCCGGCAACGTGCAAATCCTCTGGCAATCCTACGCCGAGGACAGCCTCATCAACGCGGTGGTGCCGCCGGAAAAGACCGGCTACAACGCCTACGCGAACCTCCTGTACCAACGCGGCAACTTCAGCGCCGGCATGCGGTACGAGTCCTACCTGAACGCCATCCAAGGCTTCCCCGGGCGCTTCAAAGGCACGGGCCTCGGCTACCGCTACGCGCGCTACGCCGACCGCGATGCCGGGGTGGACGTGACCATCGGCAACTTCTACGAGCAGTTCGGCAGCGGCATCGTCCTGCGCAGCTACGAGGCGCGCGCACTCG
>JALQTD010000130.1:0-5673 GCA_023264155.1 Flavobacteriales bacterium
AACGTGATGCCGTACACGCGGGTCAACTGCTTCTGCGTTTCGTCGCCTTTCCAATAGGCTCCGGCCACGCTCATGACCTTCGCCGCCTTCACGAAACCGGTGTGCGGCATGTGCGGCCCGCGGCAGAGGTCGGTGAAGTTGCCCTGCGTGTAGAACGTGATGGTGCCGTCCTCGAGGCCTTCGAGCAGGTCGAGTTTGTATTCGTCCTGCTTGTCGGTGAAGTAGGCGATGGCATCGGCCTTGCCCATTTCCTTCCGGATGTAGGGGTTCTTCTGTTTGGCCAAATCCAGCATCTTCTTCTCAACCGCAGCAAAATCCTTGTCTGTGAACGTGTGCTCGCCGAAATCCACGTCGTAGTAGAAGCCATTCTCCAACGGCGGCCCGACCCAAAACTTCACGCCCGGGTACAGGTCCTCCAGCGCCTCAGCAAGCAGGTGCGCCGAACTGTGCCACATCGTGCGCTTGCCCTCTTCGTCGTTCCATGTCAGCAACTTCAGGGTGGCGTCGCCTTCGATGGGGCGCTGCGGGTCGCGGACTTCGCCGTTCACCTCAGCGGCCAACACGTTGCGCGCGAGGCCTTCGCTGATGCTCGTGGCGATGTCGAGGGCCGTCGTGCCGGCTTCCACTTGGCGGACCGAACCGTCGGGGAGGGAGATGTTGATCATGGCTGTTTCGAGTCGAGGTGCAAAAATAACCCGAAAACCGCCCGGAACGGCATCATTCCTTCACGCACCGGACGCTGTATCCTACGTCGAGGTGCCCTTCGGTATCGTAGAAGCGGATTTGGGAATTGTACGAGCGGCCACCACTCAACCCTCTACACATCGTTTGCATTGAAATTTCGCCTATTGTTGCGCATTCAATTTCACTGAGCCATGATTCCCGTTGAGCAGCGTTTCGAACGCGTTGTGCAGCAGATCTTGGAGCAAGGCAGGGCTGTCATTGACGGCCTTTTCCCAGACCAAATCCTAAGCCACCTCCTCCACCGCCTCACCGATTTGCGCGAGGAGGAAGCCTTGCGCCCGGCAGCCATCGGTGCCGCAGGCCAAGCCGAAGTCCACACTGAAATCCGATCGGACAACATCCGGTGGTGGTCCGACCACCCTAGCGACCCCAGCGAATCCGCCTACCTCGCGCACATCGACGCCCTTTCTACCTACCTCAACCGAACCTGCTTCACGGGCATTCGTTCGCGGGAATTCATGTACGCCTCCTATCCGCCGGGGGCCTTCTACGCCCGGCACGTGGATGATTTCCAAAACAAAGACGCGCGTAAATTCTCCGTCATCACCTACTTGAACCAGCACTGGCAGCCCAGCGATGGCGGCGAATTGGTGACCTACGGAAAGCAAGGACCTGAGATCATACCGCCCACTTTTGGACGAACGGTCATCTTCCCCAGCCCGGACCTCGAACACGAAGTGCGCATCACCCACCGAGTCCGGCTCTCCATCACCGGATGGCTGCGTTGACGCCCGGCCTCAATGCTTCGCATTGCGAATCAAAAAGGCCGTCAAGGATTCTGACCGCCGCAACACGAGCTTCTCACGGATTGCACCGCGCAAGCGGTAAACATTCGACCGGGAGCAACCCATAATCTCCCGGATTTCCTTGGAGGAATGGCCCCGAACAATGAGTTGAACCACCTGCCATTCCCTGGATGTAAAGCGCTCCCTGTTGATGCGCTCATCCTCAAATTCAGTCTCAAAGCGCATCATTTGTGGTAGCCACTTTTGCATTTCTGCTGTACAACGCTCCAATTCCGAACGGTTCGAACCCACCCATTCCCCGTCAAGATGATCGCATCCCGCAGCCTCCTTCAAAGCATGCAACGCCATCGCTAGCTCGCCCATGTCACTTCCGCGATTCTTCGCCCAATTTTGACCGTCGCGCTCGATATGCTGCCGAAGGAAATCCTCGATTTGCTGATCCGGTGGAACGTTCAACGTGGCGCGCACATGGCTCCGCACATTGTTGACATATGAATGTGAAAGCACCAGGTGTTGGGCTAACTCCTTCGAACTCGTGCCTTGCAGCATCAAAAAGAGCACCTGAAACTCACGCGAGTTCAACTTCTCTGCTCCAGGAATGGCGAAAATGCGGTCATTTATCTCGCACAAGAGATCGGTCAACTCATCAATGAATTTGCACAACTCGTGTCGTGACTTGCCATGCGACAGGGCATCCATGAATTCAATTTGCACGCGATTCAACCGCTGCCAGACACCGATGCTCCCGAGCAGAGGTTTTGCTTCATTACCAGCCGTTTCATTAAAAAAAAACCGAAACAACTTAGACAGCTTCATTTGTCACTTGTGTTAATTGACACCCCCTTTTCACAGACGAAAAGTAGTCGTCAAACGAAAGGCAAATGGCTTATTTTATGTTGCATTAGGTGCGTGTTCACACAATTCACAGGTCACATTTCATATGATTTCGTGCTCAATTGAAAACGTTTCACGCATTGCAACGCAACTCCTACACAATTTGCATTCTTCAGCCCCTACTTTCCGTTCGCTGAATTTAGTTATACAATCATCAGAAAACGGAAAACGCCATGCAAAGCTCGATTTTTTACACACGAAAACATTTGGCTTGCGCAGCCTTGTTCTTCGCTTGCCTCGCCGCCTGGCCTGCAAGCGCTTGGGCACAAGTGAACAATTCCACACAAGGCACGGCTTTTACTGATCTGCAAACAGCGATTGACGCTGCGAGCAGCGGGGACGTCATCGCCATTGATGCAGGCACATTGGCTCCGAATGGGACCATCACCATCGATAAATCCCTGACCATACAGGGCGCCGGCAGTGCACTAACTACCATCGATATCGGCGGCTTCAATGCATGGGGCATTTACATCACCGCGAACAACGTCTCCTTAAGTGGGATGACCATTGTTGGCGATGCGGACGTCAACCAACAGTTTGCGTTGAAGGCGGGATCGGGCAACAACACCGGTGCCGGCGCTTCCATTTGCCAAAACCTTTCCTACACGGACATCGCCATACAAGGCACCAGACGCACCGCCATCGACCTCAACGGCGTCATGGGGGCCACGCTAACTGACATCGTGGCAACGGGCGCAACAAGCGGGTTTGGCCTGAGCATTTCCAGCTCGGCAAACGTGAACATAACGAATTTGACCACTTCCGGCAATGCATGGGGTGACGTGGGCATCTTCCCCGCGAACAGCCCGTACCAATGGCCCGAACTCGAGGCTCCATCCAATATCGTGTTTTCCGGCACGCTGACGCTCTCAGATGGCATGGGCAGCATTTCAGTACAAGATGGTTTGTTGCAGTCAGGCGGCACCTGGACCGGCACCATTTCAAACACCCCATCGGATGGCGCAGATGTAACGGTTCCGCCCACATTCAGCCATGTTGTCCACTCCACACGGGATGCTGACGGCCTCGTATTGCACAATGCAGGCACGCAAACGGCCGTCCACGCCACAGCTTCCGCACTAGCCGAGAGCGGTGCGTTTTCTGGAACCACCATTTTCGATTTGAATGACTTGGGCTACGAAGTCATTGAGGGTTTGTCCATCCAAGACGCCATCGATGCGGCATCGGCAGGTGACGTCATAGATGTTGAGAACGGCACCTATCCTTTGGCCTCGACGTTGAACGTGAACAAAAGCGTCACCATCCTGGGCGAAAGCATGGCGGGAGTCATTCTCGACGCATCGGGCATGATGCCACTGACCGCCCGGGTCATTGAAACGGATGCCGACAACATCGCCCTCGGGAACCTGACCATTCGACCCATTGCTGACCCAGACCCGAATGCGAACAACAACATCGGGTTCACTGTGAAGGCTGGCTCCAATTCCGTGCCCGCCATCAATACGGGCTTGGTCATGGAGAACATCGCCATCGACGGGGCTGCAGAACGCACTCCCTTCGACTTCCATGGCCTAGACAACGTTTCGCTGACAAACCTGAGCGCCAGCGGCACCACCCGAGGAAACGGCCTGTCCTTCTCGGGCTGTTCAAACGTCACCGTCGATGGATTCAGCGGAACCGGCAACCTGTGGGGCAGCATCGCTGTCTATGCCTCCCGGTTCATCCCGGAGGGCGGTCGCGGTTCGAGCAACATCACCATCAACGGTGAAAACTTGGCGATCGACGGGGCTGTCTTCAGTCAAGACGATTTGAATCCCACCTCAGGTGACTTATTCAATACGGACATCACTGTGACGGGATGGAACTATTTGGTCTACAACGACGAATTCCGAGGAGCGTACAATGACTCGGAGGAGTACACCTTCTTTGCACCGGATGAATCCGCTGCCGTGGCGAGCGCGCTTGACCTGCAGGGTGGGTACAACATGGCTTCCACCGTGCAATCGCTGGTGAATTCGGACTGGATTGTGAGCGATGGCATGTCGATCCAGGAAGCCGTGGATGACGCAGAAGCAGGCCAAATCGTGGTGGTGGGCGGCGGAGTCTACTCCGAAAACCTCGTCCTCGACAAGGCCGTAGAACTCCGAGGCCCGGGCTTCAATACGGCGTGTGATGACCGGGAGGTGGAAGCGGTTTTGGCCCCGAGCAGCGGGCTGCCCATTCAAGTGACGGCGGACGGCGTGAGTATCAATGGGTTTGAGATCACTGCGCCGGCGTATCAATATGCCATCGTTTGTGGCGGGACCAGTGATTTGGCCATCCAATACAACCACATCCACGACATCAACTCGTCGGCAACCCCCGCCTCCAGCAACACCCACGCGATCCAATACACCGTCGCGAATGCGCCGGCCATGGACGAAGGTGTGTTCATCGAGCACAATTGCATCGACCACATCGGCAGCACGAACCTCACCGGTCGCAGCGCTTCGGCGATTTCATTCCTGCAATCGACCACCACCGGGGAGCTCGCCGACCTGTACATCATGAACAACCGCATCAGCGACGTGCGCGTGAACAGCGGCGCCTGGCCGACGGGCAAAATCGCCTATGGCATTTTGATCAATGCCGGCGGGGGCAGCGGCTACCTCACTTCGACGGGAAAAGTCGTGGACGCCATCATCTCCAGCAACGAAATCTCTGGGCTGAGCGGGCACATTGCGACCGGCATCGGCTTGGAGGGCAACACGGAGTCAGCTTGGGTTCGTCGGAACGATGTTACCGACTTGTCAGCCACCAAACTCGCCGATCGCTCCGGAGGCGGAATGGACCTTCAGGCGCTGAAATTTGAGAACAACCGGTTCGTCGAAACGGTGATGGTCGAGGAAAACCGGTTTGCCGCGGAGACGTTCACTCACAACGGAGTGGCAGGACTCGGCTACGGGATTGCGAATTACGTGCCTGCTGCAAACGGTGGAACGTTGGTCGCACAATGCAACTGGCTTGGCTCTTCAGCAGCAGACGAAATCGCGGACAACGACGCCTTGGACGGGCGCCTATTCAACAAAGAAGGGGCGAGCATCGAGCCTTTCCCCTACCTCACGGACGACAGCGACAGCGATGTGGCAACTGGATTCCAGCCGTTCGAGGCCGCATGTGACGGCTTCGGCATCGCCTACAACATCACCCAAAACACCGGCCACTTCGACCTCCAGGCGGCGATTGACCTCGCAGCCGCAGGAGATGTCATCGAAATCGCAGCGGGCACCCACGTGTTGGGCGCTACCGCGAATCTGAACAAGTCCTTGACCCTGCGGGGCGCATC
>JALQTD010000130.1:5683-5957 GCA_023264155.1 Flavobacteriales bacterium
TCGGAGGAGTCAACCGTCTTGACTTGCAACGAACTTCAGGGCGCTTACGTGCTAGCGGTTTCGGCGGCCAGCTGCACCCTGCAGGACTTCACGGTGGACGGTGCGGGCGAAGCGGTGTTTGGCATCCACATCCAGCCGGGGACTTCCAACATCCACCTGAGCGGCATCACCGCCGAAAACTGCGTGCAGAACGGCATCTCGCTCACCGGCACCACGAACACCGAAGGCGCGAACACCCTCACCGACATCACCTTGCGCGACAACGGGCTCACAG
>JALQTD010000131.1 GCA_023264155.1 Flavobacteriales bacterium
AGGAGCAGGACCGGGTTTTGGCCTGGCGCGACAGCGTGGTGGAATCCATTGACACGGCGATTCACTACCGGTTTTTTACCCAAACCCAGTTGCTCGAATCCCTGCGCACGCCGGTGCTCGGCTACACGCTGCTGCCGAACGAAGGCGTCCTCTACGCCCAAGCCCACTCGGGGCATCCCTACTTGCGGTCGGGTGGCCAGGGACACCGTTCCGACCGGGAAAGCAACCGGCCCGGCGGTGCGAACAGCGGCTGGGAACAGGATTGGGAATGGCAGCCCGGAGTGGGCGAGGTGGATTACCGCAACTACGTGTTCGGCGCCCTCGGCCAGCCGGCAGCCGAGGAGGAAGTGGCCTCGGAAGCAAGCCCGGCCGACAGCACCGCGCCCCCTGCGCCCCGCCCCCTTCCGAAGGCCAGCAACTACCGGTTGAACTACGCCATCGAATCCATCACCTCCCAACTGGACAACACCTTCAGCTCGGCGTTTTACCAGCCCTATGAAGGCGCCGTTTCTGCCCAGCCAGGACTCGGTGGGCTGACGCGGGTCAGCATGAGCGACCTGTTTGAAGACCGGCGGTTTGTAGCCGGGTTCCGGATTTCAGGCAACTTGGGGAACAGCCAGTATGCCTTTTCGTATTCGGACCTCTCGGGGCGGCTCGACCGGACGGTGAGCTTGTCGCGGCAGGGGCAGCAACGGGTGTCGTCCGATGGCCGTTCCCTCGTGGAGACGCACATTCACGCGTTGCGGTACCAGCTTTCCTATCCGTTCGATGAGGTGCGGAGCGTGCGGTTCACGGGGGTGTACCGGCTGGATCGGTCGGCATTTTTGACCATCGATGCGTACAATTTGGCCTTGCCGAATGTGCTGACAAGCCAAATCGGCGGTGTGCTCAGCTATGTGCACGATGCCACCCGCGAGCGCGACCTCAACCTGCGGGACGGCACGCGGTACAAAGTGTGGGCGGAGTACTACGTGGACACCGACGCGGCCGCCGCCACCTTCGGCACCGTGGGGTTCGACTTCCGGCATTACCAGCCCATCTACCGGGACTTCCTGTTCGCCTTCCGGGCGGCGGGCGATTGGTCCATCGGGCGCGACCGCCTGCTCCACCTGCTCGGAGGAGTGGACAACGTGCTGTCGCTCACCCCCAACGCCGGCACCCCCATCGACCCGGCGGTCCCATACGCCTACCAAACCCGCATCACCCCCCTCCGCGGATTCCGCAACAACGCCCGCAACGGTTCGAACCTCGCCCTGATCAATGCCGAACTGCGCTTGCCCTTGGTGACCACCTTCACCCGCCGCCCCATCGCCACCGACTTCCTGCGGCACCTGCAGGCGGTCGGCTTCTTCGACTGCGGCTCCGCTTGGAACGGCACCCACCCCTATGCCGACGAGAACGGCTTCAACTTCCAAACCGTCGAAGCCAACCCCATCACCGTCACCATCGACAACAACCACGAACCCGTCCTCTGGGCGATGGGCTTCGGAGTGCGCACCCGCCTCGCGGGGTATTGGATGCGGGCCGACTGGGGCTTCGGGGTGGACGACGGCCGCTGGCAGAAACGCGTTTTCAACTTCTCATTCAGTTTGGACTTCTAACCCCTTCCGCTCATGGACCTCACCACCCTCCTTATTTTACTCGGTATCGGCTTGCTCGCCGGCGTGGTCAGCGGATTTGTGGGCATCGGAGGCGGCATGATCATCGTGCCCGCCCTGGTCTACTTCCTCGGCATGAGCCAGCACATGGCCCAAGGCACCTCGCTCGCCATGATGCTGCCGCCCATCGGCATCCTCGCCGTGCTCAGCTACGCCCAAGCGGGGGAGTGGAATTGGAAATACGCAGCCATCCTCGCCGGAACCTTCATCATCGGTGCTTACTTCGGGAGCAAATGGACCCTCCGGCTGTCGCCCACCGTGGTCAAGTTCGTCTTCGCCTTGTTCATGCTTTACGCCGCCGGCCGCATGGGCTGGAAGGCCGGCGTCGAGTTGTTCGGCGGGAAGTAACGATCAGTTCGCGAATTCGCTCAAGAACTTGATGCGGGCCAGCCGCAACTCCTCTTCGGTGTAGACATCACCGAACTCCTCCACCACCGCATCCGTGCTGGCGTCTTCGCTTTCCCGGAAGAAATCGAACAGCTCCTCGATGCCGTCCTCACCGAGCAAGTCATCGAGGATGTAATCAAGGTTCACCTTGGTGCCCGCCGCCACGATGCTTTCGAGCTCCGTGATGAGTTCCTCCTGCGACATCGACAGTTCGCGGGCCAAATCCTCCAGCTCCGTCTGCCGGTCAATCCGTTGGATGATCTGCACCTTGGAATTTCCACGGGTTTGCGTCGAGCGCACGAGCAAATCATCCGCCCGTTCGATGCCCTCCTCCTCCACATACTGCTTGATCAAGGCCAAAAACGGCTCCCCATACTTCTTCGCCTTCCCCGACCCGACCCCGGTAATCCGCAGCAATTCGTCCGGTGTCAACGGGTAGTGGATGGCCATTTCATCGAGTGACACCTCCTGGAAAATGACGTAAGGAGGCAATTCCAACCGGTCTGCCTCGGCCTTGCGCAAATCGGCGAGGAGCTTCCGCAACTTCGGATCGGCCGCACCGCCGTGGTTGTGCGAGCGGGTTTGGGTCATCGAATCCCCTGAATCCACGTCGGAGAAATCGCGTTCCTCGGCCAGCAGCACCTCGTGCGGTTGCGACAAGAACGCCTCGCCGGCCTCGGTCAGCTTGAGCGTCCCGTAGCTTTCGACTTCCTTCCGCAGCAACCCGAGCACCACCATTTGGCGGATCACCCCCTTCCAATGCCGCTGATCGTGCTCAGCGCCCCGTTTCCAAAACGAACTTTCGGTTCCGTGGTAATCCACGATCTCGCGGTTCGCCTCCCCGCACAACACCCCCGTGTAGAAGGGAATGCGGAAGGCCTGCCGGTGCTCCATCACCATGCCCAAGATCATGTGCACGTCCTCCTGCCCGTCGCGCATCGGCTTCGGATGCCGCATGTTGTCGCACATGCCGGCCCCCGGCCCGTTGACCTCATCGAACTCCTCCCCGAAATAATGCAGCAGGAATTTCCGGCGGGACATGGCCGTTTCGGCGAAAGCGGTCACTTCCTGCAGAAGTTGGAAGCCCACTTCCTGCTCGGCCAAGGGTTTGCCCTGCAGGAACTTCTCCAACTTCTCGATGTCCTTGTGGCTGTAAAACGCAATGCAATGCCCCTCGCCCCCGTCGCGGCCCGCGCGGCCCGTTTCTTGGTAGTAAGCCTCAATGGTCTTGGGTAAATCGAGGTGCGCCACAAAGCGCACATCGGGCTTGTCGATGCCCATGCCAAAGGCAATCGTGGCAACGATGACGTCCACATCCTGCATCAGGAACTGGTCCTGGATCTTGCTCCGCGTGCTCGCGTCCATCCCCGCATGGTAGGCCAAAGCCCGCACGCCATTCACCCGCAACACTTCCGCAATTTCCTCCACTTTCTTCCTGCTCAAGCAGTACACAATGCCGCTCTTGCCAATGTGGTTGCGCGCGTACCGGACGATTTGCTGCAAGGCGTCCTTCTTCGGACGCACTTCGTAGTACAGGTTCGGCCGGTTGAAGGACGCTTTGAACAACTTCGCGTCGCGCATCCCGAGATTCTTCTGGATGTCCGCCTGAACCTTCGGGGTCGCCGTGGCCGTCAAGGCGATGATGGGCACATCGGCAATTTGCTGCACGATGCTCCGAATGCGCCGGTATTCCGGCCGGAAGTCGTGCCCCCATTCGCTGATGCAGTGGGCTTCGTCCACGGCCACAAAGCTGAGCTGAATGGACTTCAAGAACTCCACGTTCTCGGCCTTCGTCAAACTTTCCGGGGCGACGTACAGCAACTTCGTGCGCCCGGCGACCACATCGTCCTTCACTTGCTGGGCATCGGCCTTGTTCAAGCTCGAATTCAGGAAGTGCGCAATGGCCCGGTCCTCGTGGTGGCCGCGGATGGCGTCCACCTGGTTCTTCATCAGGGCGATGAGCGGACTCACCACGATGGCCGTGCCCGGCAACATCAACGCTGGCAGTTGGTAGCACATGGATTTGCCACCGCCTGTGGGCATGATGACAAACGCATCTTCCCCGTTCAACACGGCTTGGACAACAGCCTCCTGCTCCCCTTTGAATTCATCGAATCCGAAAAAATGGCTGAGCGCCTCGGTGGGCGTCATGTCCTGAATGCTCATACTGGCGGTTTGGCGTTGACCGGCGGTCGACCGTTCGGTTCTAACTTTGCATCCTAAAGATAAGCTGCAAGGCCAAATCCCGCTGCATTTTTTTAACCTTTTCTGTGATGCCCCCCACCCCGCCCCCTCAATTCGACGCCAACGCACTGAAAACCCGCGCACTGCGAACCCTCGCGTCGGAGCGGGACGCCATTGCCGCGCTCAGTGGACGCATCGAGGCGGGGTTCATCGAGGCGGTGCGGCAGGTGCTCGAAGCGCCCGGGCGGCTCATCGTGACGGGCATCGGCAAGAGCGCGCACATCGCGAACAAGCTCGTGGCGACGCTGAATTCGACGGGGACGCCGGCGGGGTTCATGCACGCGGCAGAGGCGATCCATGGGGATTTGGGTTTGGTCCAAAAAGGGGACGTCATCCTGTGCATCTCGAAAAGCGGGAACAGCCCGGAAATCAAGGCGCTCGTGCCGCTCATCAAGGGGCTCGGGCACCCGCTCATCGCGATGACCGGCCAGCGCGACGGCTTCCTGGCGCAGCACGCGGACCTCGTGCTCGACACGACGGTGGAACGGGAGGCCTGCCCGCACAACCTCGCTCCCACCGCCAGCACGGCCGCGCAACTGGCCATGGGGGATGCCCTCGCCATGTGCTTGATGGAAGCGCGGGGGTTCACTTCGGACGACTTTGCCACGTACCACCCGGGCGGGGCGCTGGGCAAGCGGTTGTACACGACGCTCGGGGATTTGGTGGATCCGGAGCGCCGGCCGGCCGTGGGGCCGGAGGACAGCCTCGCCGAGGTGATCCTGGCCATGAGCGCGGGCCGGACGGGGGCGGCCGTGGTGCTGGAAGGCGAAGCCATCGTGGGCATCGTGACGGACGGCGACCTGCGGCGGGCGCTCGAGCGGGGCGGGATCGAGGGGGCGAAGGCGGCGGATGTCATGGGCCGGGCGCCGCGGGTTTTGGCCTCGGATCAGCTCGCGGTTGAAGCGTTCCAAATCATGGAAGCCGCGTCCATCACGCAAATCATCGTGCACGACGGCGGGCGGTACCTCGGCCTCGTCCACCTCCATGACCTCCTGCGCGAGGGCATTTTTTAACGCGAAATCCGCCCCTTCCGCCGCATCTTTGCAGCCGCATGCCACTGGACCAACTCGACGAAGCGCGCCACGAAAAGGAAATGGGGTTCCTCGACCACCTCGAGGAGCTGCGTCGCCGCCTGTTTTATGCCGCTGCCGCCATCCTCGCGGGGGGCATCGCCCTGTTCGTAGCGAAGGAATGGCTATTCGACACCGTCCTCTTCGGCCCGCGCAACCCGGACTTCGTGAGCTACCGCGCGTGGTGCTGGCTTTCTGAGCAAGTCGGAGCAGGCGACGCGTTGTGCGTGCAGGAAATCGGGTACGAGCTGATCAACACGACCATGCTCGGCAACTTCACCACGCACATCCTCGTGTCGGCCATCGGCGGCCTGGTCATCGCGTTTCCACTCGTCTTCCGGCAGTTCTGGCTGTTCGTGCGGCCGGCATTGAAGGACCGGGAAGTCACGGCCGCCCGTGGCATCGGCTTCGCCACGTCGCTCCTGTTCTTCCTCGGCGTGTTGTTGCTGGTAGGTATGCTCAAGGAGCTGTCAGTGCTGGATTATCTGCCGCAGCTCTACAGTCATATGCCGGTTTACATGGCTAAC
>JALQTD010000132.1 GCA_023264155.1 Flavobacteriales bacterium
GCGTGGCAAAGGTCGCGAAGAACATCGCCACCCACCCCGCGTACCCCACCTGCGACCTCCGACTCACCGGCCACGCCAGCAGCAGCGCCCCCACAACCCAAAACAGCACCCCGTGCGTCACGCCCCGATGGAACGCCAAGTTCGCCAACGGATCCAGGAAAAAGCCCCCCAGCACATCGAGGTCCGGCACGGTCCCGGCGATTGCCCCCCACAACAGCGCCCGGTTGCCCACCTTGCGCCCCAACACGGCCTCACCGGTCGCGGCCCCGAGCACGATTTGCGAAAGCGAATCCATGCCGCAAAGGTACCCCGTATCGCCGCCCGCTCAGCGCCGATCAACGCCTGCGCCGCTGCTGCGCCCAAGACGAAGGCAGCCAACCAACGAGCCCTTGATGAGCGCGATTTAGGTCACTTCCCATCCTTAACGAAAGGTTTACCTTGCATGCCATGAAATTGACCGCACTCCTCGCCGGCCTCGTCGCCGCCTGCCCGCTCATCGCCCAAAACCCCATGCTGCTGCCCGCAGCCATCGAGGGGCCTGAGGCCGTGTTGACCCTCGCACCGGGCGAGCACGATTTCGGGAGCGGCATCGTGGCGGCGAGCCTGGGGGCGAACGGCCCCATCCTCGGCCCCACCTTGATCGTCGAGCAGGGCGATGCGGTCAGCTGGTCGGTCGTGAACGGCTTGACGGAGTCGACCACGATGCACTGGCATGGCATGCACGTGAGCCCCGCGAATGACGGGGGGCCGCACAGCATCATCGATCCGGGGGAGACGTGGAATCCGCAGTTCACCGTGCTGGATGAGGCGGGCACGTATTGGTACCACCCGCACTTGCACATGATGACGGACATGCACGTCTCGAAGGGGATTGCAGGCCAAATCTGGGTGCGCGACGCCGAGGAACTCGCCCTCCCCCTCCCCCGCACCTACGGCGAAGACGAGTTCCCCATCGTCCTGCAGACCAAAGCCTTCAACGCGGCCGGCGACATCATCGCCCATTCGAACAGCGACACCCTGCTCTGCGTCAACGCGACCTACGACGCGCACCTCTCCGTCCCCGCCTCCGTCGTCCGCCTCCACCTGCTGAACGGCTCGTCCCAACGCGTGTTCTACGTCGGCCGGAGCGGCGACGCCCCGTTTCACCTCATGGCCACCGACGGCGGGCTGCTCACTGAGGCGGTGGAGCTCACGCGGTTGCGATTGGCGCCGGGCGAGCGGGCTGAAGTGTTGGTGGACTGCTCGGATTTGGCCGGAGAAAGCTTTGCCTTCATGAGCTACGCCTCCGAGCTGCCCAACGCGGTCTACGGCGCATCCCAGCCCGGCATGGGCGCGGGCCAAACCCTGACCGGCTACAACCCGAACCCCATGAACGGCGGCGACTTCGAGCTCTTCAGCGTCAGCGTCGACGCCCCCACGCCCGCCGCAGCCGTTTTCGAAATCCCCACCACGCTTGACCCCTCGAACGAAAACCCGTTCGCCTTCTCCGATGCTAGCTTGCAGCGCAACCTGTTCATGAACCCCCTCTCCATGGGACCCAATGCCTTGAACGGCGGCTTCATCATCAACGGCGCGCCCTTCGACATGGAGGTCATCAACTACACCATTCCGCTCGACAACATCGAGGTGTGGAACATCACCAACAGCAGCCCCATCGGGCACCCGTTCCACATCCACGACGTGCAGTTCTACATCCTCGAACGCAACGGCGTGGCCCCGCCCGTGGAGGAGCGCGGTCGCAAAGACGTCGTCTTCATCCCCGCGATGCAGAGCGCGAAGTTCATCTGCCAGTTCAGCGACTTTGCCGACCCAGAAATCCCCTACATGTACCACTGCCACATGCTCGTCCACGAGGACCAGGGCATGATGGGGCAGTTCCTCGTGGTGGATCCGGCGGCGAACGACGTGGCCAACGCACAGGCGCCACAGGGTTGGACCGTGTATCCGAACCCTGCCACTGACATGCTCCGGTTTGCGGACCTTCCCGAGTACACCACGGTGGAAATCCGGGACCTCTCGGGCCGGCTGGTCGCACGCGAGCGCTTGGCGGCGGAACAGGCTGTTGGGGTGCAATCGTTGGCGCCGGGGGTGTACTTGGCGGCGGCATTTGACGTGCATGGAGTGAACCTCGGCACCGTCCGGTGGACGAAAAGCCGGTGAGCCGACCGGATCGCTGCAACCTACAAGCGAGTCAAGTCACATTCAGGCTTGCGCGCTCGGCGTAGCCTTGCAGGATGAAAAACGGATTTGTGCCCCAAGCCATCGCGGAGCGGACGAGCTATTCGCGAAAGGTGACGGTGGGCGAGTTGTATGGCGCGCTCGTGGACGGCATGCGGGCGGCGGTCGTGTTCGCTTGGAACCGGCGGACGAAGCGGGTGGACGAGGCGTTTCTGGAGCGCGTGCAGTTGGCCGTCACGGCGGTGAACGCGTGTGCGGTGTGCTCGTATGTGCACTCGGGTTTGGCCTTGAAAATGGGGCTTAGCGAGGCGGAAATCCACGGGATGCTGACGGGGGAAGGCCAAACCCCGCACGCCCACGAAGCGAAGGCCCTCCTCTTCGCCGAACACTACGCTGACACCCGCTGCCGCCCCGACCGCGCCGCCCACGCCGCCCTCCTCGCCGCCTACGGCCGCCCCACCGCGCGGGTCATCGTCGCCGCCATCCAACTCATGATTGTCGGCAACTACATCGGCCTGCCCCTCAGCGCCCGGCGCTCCCGCAAGCACGGCAAGCCCTACACCGACAGCTCGGTCGCCTACGAAACCGGCATGGTGGCCCTGTTCTTCCTCTTCATCCCCCCCGCCCTCGTCCATGCCTCGGTCCGCGCCCTCCTCGGCCGGCCCGCCCTCCGGTTCGCCCCCGCTCAGCAGCTCCCCATGGAGAACTCGATGCCGTAAACCCCGCGATCCGCATCCACCAACTTCAGCACCCAGCTGAACCCGCCGCCTTCCCCACCCCAACTGAACACGAGCGGCTCCTCCCCATCCCACGGGTCGGTGAGCAGGGATTCCAGGTGGGCTGCCACTTCCGGTTGCTGCTCGAGCCGGCCTTCGTGCATGAACTGGGCGCGGAGGATACGACGGAAACACTGCAGCGCTTGGCCAGGGGTACAGTAAGCCTCCAGGCCAAACGCCTCCCCCGAAGGCCCGCCGTAGTCCTCGTACAGGGTGTAAAAACGCGGCACGTGCAGCCCGTCGACGACCCGAGCGCCGTAAGCCTGCATGCCTTCCAACTCGGTGTACAGGCCGTACTCCGATTCCAACTCCTCCACGCGCGGAGGATCGGCCACCCAGAGGTAGGCATCGAACACGGCCAACGTGTCATCGAGGGTGAGCCACTCGCCGGAGAGGCCTTTGATCGTGTCGAAGCGGGCGGTGTGGGCGAGCCGGTGGGAGGCGATGGCGGTGCCGTCGGGGAGCTGGAAAGCGATTTGGCCTGAAGCCGCGTGGCGGACATTCAAGTGCGGCAAGGCGTTCACGTGCAGCGAATCCGGCCAGCCCTCCTGCGGCCCCCACGACAGCAGACTGGCGAAAAACAACATCCCCATCATGACCGTGAAAATACGGTCCACAAGGACATTTGTGCCGGAAGTGTCAAAAAGCCGAGGCTGCGCCGGTTGCCGGACGCCTGCGACCTAACTTTGCAGCCCGGGGCGCCGCCGCCCCGCGCAACACCACCGACCATGGAATGGCTCAAGACCATCGGAATTGCGGGCTTCATGTTCTTCCTCCTGAAAGGATTGGCGTGGCTGGTGCTGTTCGCCCTCATTTCGCGCGGGGTCATTCCGAAGAAGACCTTGGCCAAATGGCGCATGAAGTGGCGGGGCATGCTCGGCAAGCGCTAAGCTCAGAACGCTAACGTGAACGAGAACCACGGCGCCGCGAACCCGTCGCCGCTGTTGTTGAACACGCCCACCAACCCGTAATCCCACAACCAACCCGTCCGGCGGTTCAAGCTGCGGATGCCCAACGAGATGATGCCCCACCGGTCCACGTTTTCACTGAGGTTGTTTTCGGTAGGAAGCGCGTCAAAAGGGTCGCCATTGCCGAAATAAGAAAAGCCCATCCCTGTGTAATCGATATAATCCCCTACACGTTGGGTAGACCGGATGAAATAATTCTCTGTAATCAGCCAACGCGACGGGGTCATCGGGGTCATTGCACTCACATTGACGATCAACGGACGCCCTTCAACCGGAGCGCGTTCTGCTGGTAGCAGCCGGTATTCAGTGAAGTCGAAATCCATGTAAACCGTATCGACGGCGATGTTGCGGTAAACGGAACCTTGGTCGGTTTTGCTGCCAAAGCCCACGTTAACCGTCAGGTTCGCCACTTCGTCTCCGAAGGTCACGTTTGCAAAAGCCAAGCCGATCGGTTGGCCCAGGATGCCATAGAAATCCGAGAATCCAATGCCGCCGACGGACACGTAGGCCTTCTCGCCGATGGGCGTGCCAACCTTGATGGTTCCACCTCCACCGAGGAAGGACACGATGCCCCCAAGGGTGAACCCGTCAGTGAGGCCATAGCTAACGGAGTTGAGCGCGATGTTGGATTGAAAGTAGCCTTCGTTTGCACGGAGCTGCATGCCGGAAGGCGCGAAGAAATAGCGGCTCGATTGCGGATTGATGTCGAAGGCGCGGCCGGCACCGTCGTTTGAGCGCTGCAGTGCCGGCTCGATATCACTCAGTGCTTCTATGAGGTGTTTGGGGAAAACTGTTTGGCCCAAATCTGGCAGCACCAATACCACCACCTCATCGTCCATTCTCACGAACAGCCCTTCCTTGATGGTGCCATCATTGAGGATGAGCCGAACATATCGCTCCGTCGATTCATCCAAATCTTGGGCCTGCATCGGCAGCGCAATGAGCACAGCCAACGCCATCAGGAGGAAAATGAATCGGTTCATAGTAAGGGATTTGCAACAAGGATAAGCAAAAAAAACGCTCGGGAAGCTGATGTCAGCCCCCTCGCGAAACGGCGTACCTTCGCGCCTGATTCTGTGCTTTTGAATTCATTCGACTCCCTCGGCCTCTCGGCCCCTTTGCTCCAAGCCATCGAAGCCCTCGGCTTCAAGGAGCCCACCGCCATCCAATCCCAAGCCATCCCGATGTTGCTCGGCGGCGACCGCGACTTCATCGGCCTCGCCCAAACGGGCACCGGAAAGACCGCGGCCTTCGGGCTGCCCCTGCTCGAGCACATCGACCCGGACCAGCCGCACGTCCAAGCCCTCATCCTCGCCCCCACCCGGGAACTCGGCCAGCAGATTGCCCAGCAGCTTGAACTGTTTGGCAAGAACGTGCGGGGCTTGCGGACGGTCGCGGTGTACGGCGGAGCGAACATTTGGAACCAAATCCAGCAACTCCGCCGGCCCACCCACGTGGTCATCGCCACCCCCGGCCGGCTCCTCGACCTGATGAAGCGCGGCGAGTTGCACCTCGACCAAGTCGAATTCGTGGTGCTCGACGAGGCCGACGAGATGCTGAACATGGGGTTCAAGGAGGACCTCGATGCCATCCTGGAGCAAACGCCCGCCGACAAGCGCACCTGGCTGTTTTCGGCCACGATGCCCAAGGAGATCCGCGTTCTGATCAAGCGCTACATGGACCGGCCGCTCGAAGTGCGCGTCGATCCGAGCCAAACCGTCAACACCGACATCGAGCACCAGTTCACCTTCGTGCGGCACACGGACAAGGCGGAGGCGCTGATGCGTTTCCTCGACCTCGACGCCGAATTGTTTGGGGTCGTGTTCTGCCGGACGAAGCGGGATGCGCAGGACCTCGCGGAGCTGATG
>JALQTD010000133.1 GCA_023264155.1 Flavobacteriales bacterium
AGTTGTGCGGGCCCCCTTTGGGCCGCCGTTTGGTTTTACTATTAACTTACGTAAGAGACGTCTTTGACGGCTTGAACAATGTCCTTGACCTGCGGCAGGGCTTCATCGATGAGCGGCAATGCGAAGGCGAAAGGCGTGTCGGATTGGCACAGGCGGCGGATGGGCGCATCGAGGTAGTCGAATGCGTGGCGCTGCACGCGGTAGGTGACTTCCGTGGCAATGCTCGCTACGGGGAAGCTTTCCTCCACGATGATCAGGCGGTTCGTTTTCTTCACGCTCTCCACGATGGTGTCGATGTCCAGCGGGCGGATGGTGACCAAATCAATGATCTCCACTTCAATGCCTTCCGCGGCCAACGCATCGGCGGCTTCGTGTACCGTCTTCAAAATCTTGCCAAACGACACGATGGTGACCGCGTCGCCTTTCCGGCGGACGTTCGCCTTTCCGATGGGCACGAGGAACTCGCCTTCGGGGATCATGCCCTTGTCACCGTACATTTTCTCCGATTCCATGATCAGGACCGGGTCGTTGTCGCGGATGGCGCTCTTGAGGAGTCCCTTTGCTTCGTAGGGCGTGAACGGCGTCACAACCTTGAGTCCTGGGATGGAGGCGTACATGGACTCGAAGCTCTGGCTGTGGGTGGCCGCGAGCTGGCCGGCGGTGCCGTTCGGCCCCCGGAACACGATGGGCACGTTGAACTGGCCTCCGGACATCTGGAGCATTTTCGCCGCGTGGTTGATGATTTGGTCCGCTGCAAGGATGGCGAAGTTCCACGTCATGAACTCCACAATCGGCCGCAAACCGTTCATCGCCGCGCCCACTGCGATGCCCGCAAAACCCAACTCGGCGATGGGCGTATCAATCACCCGTTCAGGCCCGAATTCATCCAACATTCCCTTGGAAGCCTTGTAGGCCCCGTTGTATTCGGCCACCTCTTCTCCCAACAGGAAAACACTGGGGTCGCGGCGCATTTCTTCGGACATCGCCTCGGCGACGGCCTCACGGAATTGAACTTCACGCATGGTGTGGATTCATTTTTTTGGTGCGCAAAGGTACGGCAACAAATTAAGTCCCCGCACATCGCATCCGTGCACTATTAATTAGGTAGGTAATGAGTGCCTTGAATGCAGTTGAAATGGTCGGCTACGTCCTAACTTTGCAGCACAATTTCACTGCTCATGAACATTTTGGTCTGCATCAGCCAAGCACCCGATACGACGAGCCGCATTGCCTTCAAAAACGGCAACACGGAATTCGACGCGGACGGGGTGCAATTCATCGTGAATCCCTATGACGAGTGGTACGCCTTGGTGCGCGCCCTGGAACTGAAGGAAGCCGGTGGCGGATCGGTCACCATCCTGACGGTCGGGGACGCCTCTACGGAGCCCACGATGCGCAAGGCGCTGGCCATCGGAGCAGACGCTGCGGTGCGCATCGACGCGAAGCCCACGGATTCCATGCAAACGGCGCGGTTGATTGCAGCGCACGCCGCGGGCAAGGGATACGATTTGATCCTGTGTGGCAAGGAAACCATCGACTACAACGGCGCGGTGGTTCCCGGCATGGTCGCCGCCCTGTTGGACATGCCTTACGTGGCACTGGCCACCAAGTTGGATGTGGCCGATGGCGTGGCCACAGCCATGCGCGAAGTGACAGGAGGTGAAGAGGAAGTCGAAGTGGCACTGCCCGCGGTGTTTAGCGCTGCAAAGGGCATGGCCGAACAACGCATTCCCAACATGCGCGGCATCATGAGCGCGCGCACCAAGCCCTTGAACGTGGAAACGGGTGCATCCGATGCCACCACGAAGGTCCGGGTGTTCGCGTTGCCACCAGAAAAAGGGGCCTGCAAAATGATTCCTGCCGATCAAGCAGAAGAGTTGATTCGTTTGTTGCGTGAAGAAGCAAAAGCCATTTGATATGATTGCATCGATTACCCTCAAAGACGGGCTGGCCACGAAGAGCAGCCTGGAAGCAGCGTCATTTGCCGCTGCGATGGCGGATGCCACGGGCGCAGAAGCGGTCGCCGTGGTGCATGGCGCCTTGCAAGGCGATGGTGGCTTGGGTGCAACCGGCATTAAGAAGGTGTTGCACTACCCAGCGGAGTTGCACGATGCAGGCCAAATCGCGCGCCTCGTCGCCGCAGCAGCCCAGGGCGCTTCCGCCGTGGTCTTCCCACACGATGCCATCGGCAAGGCGGCTGCTCCAGCTGCAGCGGTCCACCTCGAAGCCGGACTGATCAGCGGCGTGACGGCTTTGCCCCAGGACGGCGCGGCTCCCCGTAACGTCTTCAGCGGCAAGGCAACGGCGGAAATCGAAGCCACCACGAATCAAGTTGTCTACACGTTGACTCCCAACACGTTCTCGGTGGCTTCAGGCGGTGCCGAAGCAGCGGTCGAGGCCTTCGACGCAGCAGTGGGAGAGGCCCGTGTGAAGGTCAAGTCCTTCCATCCCTCGAGCACGGACGGCCAAGTGCCCCTGCCCGAAGCGGAACGCGTGGTGTCAGCGGGGCGCGGATTGAAAGGCCCCGAGAATTGGGGCATCGTGGAGGAATTGGCCCAAGCGCTCGGTGCGACCACGGCGTGTTCGCGCCCCGTTTCCGACATCGGCTGGCGCCCTCACCACGAGCACGTGGGGCAAACAGGCATCACCATCCGCCCGAACCTGTACATCGCCGCGGGCATCTCCGGCGCCATCCAGCACCTCGCGGGAGTGAACCAGAGCAAGGTCATCGTCGTCATCAACACCGACCCCGAGGCCCCGTTCTTCAAAGCCGCCGATTACGGCATTGTGGGGGATGCCTTTGAAGTGCTGCCGAAACTCACTGCTGCAGTCAAAGCCCTTGGGGCCTGAAAAGCGGTGCCAGGATGTTCAATGACGGCCTCCATCAAGGCCAACAAAGCAACAGGGGATGAATAAAGTACCCATGGAAATCGTGAACATTGAGCCCAGTGGATCCTCCTCCGGAGCTTATGTCATGGTACTCGGGGAGCGCGAGGGCAACCGGAAGATGTCCATCGTCATCGGAAGCACCGAGGCACAAGCGATTGCCATCGAATTGGAGAAGATGCGGGCGAGCCGTCCGTTGACCCATGATTTGTTCAAGTCCGCTTTCGGGATGTTCAATTTGGATTTGGCCGAGGTGGTGATCCACAAAGTGGTGGAGGGCATTTTCTACACCCGGCTGGTCATCACGGATGGCGTGCGCGTGGAGGAATTGGACTCCCGTCCCAGTGATGCCGTCGCACTTGCGTACCGGTTCAATTGCCCGATTTATTGCGAGGAAGCGGTGCTTGCCGAGGTCGGCATCACCCCGGAGGATGTTGAGTTGGAGTTCGATTTCGATGACGACATCGCGGATGATTCGGAAGAAGCGGCCGAAAAAAGCGTCAGTGACCTGCAGGCGGAGTTGGAGGAGGCATTGGCCCGGGAGGATTACGAACGGGCTTCTCAGTTGCGCGACGAAATCGAGCGCCGCAAGGGGTAACCGCTATCTTTGCGCCATGGACAAACAAGCGAATGCGCGCGTCGGAATCATCATGGGGTCGGCGAGCGATTTACCGGTGATGGAACTCACGGCGAAGGTGCTCAAGGAACTCGAAGTCCCGTTTGAGATGACGGTCATTTCTGCGCACCGGACGCCGCAGCGCATGATGGCATATGCCGCGTCGGCAGCAGAACGCGGACTCAAGGTAATCGTCGCGGGCGCGGGAGGTGCTGCGCACCTGCCGGGCATGACGGCCTCGGTGACGCCGTTGCCCGTGATCGGAGTGCCCATCAAGAGCAGCAATTCCATCGACGGTTGGGACAGCGTGCTGTCCATCCTTCAAATGCCTGCCGGTGTTCCGGTGGCCACGGTGGCGCTCGATGGAGGCCGCAATGCGGGGATCCTCGCGGCGCAGGTGGTGGCGGCTGGTGATGAGGCGCTGCTCGGGCGTTTGGCCCAATTCAAGGACGCCTTGAAAGCCAAGGTCATGGACAGCGTCGAACGCGTCGAAAACCACCCAATCTGAATGGAGACCATTACCTTCAATCCTGCGTCGCTTGAGGTCCGGGAGCTGCATCCGCTGCTGCTCGATGGCATTTCGCCGCGGCCCATTGCGTTTGCCAGCACCGTCGATGCCGAGGGCCGTCCGAACCTTGCGCCGTTCAGTTTCTTCAACGTCTTTTCGGCGAATCCCCCGGTGCTGATCTTCAGTCCGGCCCGCCGAGGCCGCGACAACACCACGAAGCACACGTTGGAAAATGTGTTGGAGGTGCCCGAGGTGGTGGTGAACTTGGTCGATTACGCCATGGTGCAGCAGTGTTCGCTGGCGAGCGGCGATTTTCCGGAGGGTGTGAGCGAGTTCGAGAAGGCGGGCTTGACGCCCGTGGCTTCGGAGACGGTTCAGCCGTTCCGGGTGGCGGAATCGCCGGTGCAGCTGGAGTGCAAGGTGATGCGGGTGGATGCGTTGGGCGATGGCCCAGGGGCAGGCCAATTGGTGGTTTGCGAAATCACGCGCGTCCATGTGCGGAAGGAGGTGATGGGGCCCGATGGCCGGCCGGATGCGCACTTGCTCGACTTGGTGGGACGTTGTGGAGGCAATTGGTACGTGCGGGCCGCTGGGGAAGCGCTTTTTGAAGTGGCCAAACCCTTGGCCGCTCCCGGCGTCGGATTCGATGCCCTGCCCGATGAAGTGCGCACGAGTGCGCTGTTCGACCGCAATGCGCTGGCTCAACTCGCGGCACTGCCGGAGCTGCCGGACGAAACCGATGTCAACGAGCACAAGCTCATCGAACTCAGCGACCTGTACATGGAGTTGGAGGACGATCCGGCCGCGCTGGAGCAGGCCTTGCACGCCCGAGCAGCGGAGGAGCTGGAGCGGGGCGCCGTGCGGGAAGCGTGGATGACCTTGCTCGCGTGGAACGCGGGGTGAGTTGTTCAAAATTTGTCCTGGAAAGCGCCCGTAAACCCGCTCAATTCGCAGTAATTTCGTGTCATGGCATATGAAATGAAAGGCACGCTGATCAAGATGATGGATCGGCAGGATTTTCCGAGCGGTTTCTACAAGCGGGACTTCGTCGTGCGCTCTGAAGAGCAGTATCCGCAGGACGTCAAGTTCACGCTGACAAAGGAGCGGGTGGAGATGCTCGATCAGTTTCAAGAAGGCCAAATCGTGGAAGTCGGCTTCGACATCCGCGGCCGTGAATACAACGGCAATTACTACGTCGACCTCAATGCGTGGCGCATGAAGGCAGCGGACGGTGCGGCGCCTGGGGCTCCAGCGGCCAGCGAGGGCGCCACGGCTCCGGCCATGGCCGATGTGAAGCCCATGGCGGCTGCGCCTGAGCCGAGCAACGAGGACCCAGACGACCTCCCATTCTGATACCGCCCCGGTGAAATCGGCCGCCGCAAAAGCGCTGGCGGACGAGTTCCGCACCGCCCAATTTCCAAACGGCTTCCGGGTCATTCACAAACAAGTGGATCGGCCTGTGACGCATTTGGGCCTGGTCATCAACGCCGGTTCGCGGGACGAACTTCCCGGTGAAGCAGGTGCGGCACATTTCATCGAGCACACTTTGTTCAAAGGCACGAAGAAGCGCAAGGCGTATCACGTGCTCAACCGCCTCGACAGCGTGGGGGGCGAAGTGAATGCCTACACGTCGAAGGAGGACACGTGGCTGGTGGCGTCGTTTTTACCGGAACACTTGGAACGTGCACTGGAATTGCTGGCGGACATCACCTTCAACGCCACGTTCCCCGAGCGCGAAGTGATCAAGGAGCGGGATGTCA
>JALQTD010000134.1 GCA_023264155.1 Flavobacteriales bacterium
GGCATTACGAAAGTGAATGGTGCGTCACGGATTTGGTCTATAGCTATTTAAAGGAGCATTTCACGGAAAAATTCCCTAATTTTGCCCTCCTGATTACGCAGGAGAATCCAAACCCTGTCCACATTTTCTGACCCGCCATGGCGAAAACAACGAAAGTCACCACCGCCGAAGACAAGCTGCGCGCCCTCTTCGATTTGCAGATCATCGACTCCCGCATTGACCGCATTCGCATCCTGCGTGGGGAGCTGCCCTTGGAGGTGCAAGACGCTGAGGACCAAATCGAAGGCCTCCGCACCCGACTCGAAAAAGCCCAAGGCGATGTGGACTACGTGAAGCAAAGCATCACGGCGTATCAGAACGAAATCGAAGAGAGCAAGTCGCTCATCGCGAAGTACACGGAGCAGCAAAACAACGTCCGAAACAACCGCGAATTCGAATCGCTCAACAAAGAAATTGAGTACCAAACCCTCGAAATCGAACTCTGCGAAAAGCGGATCCGCGAGAACAAGGCGAAGCTCGAAGACGTGGAGGCGAAGGCGCAGGAAATCGTGGAGGTGTTGCAGTTGAAAGAGGAAGACCTCGCATCGAAGCGTTCGGAGCTCGAGGCCATCATCGCCGAGACGCAAGCTGAAGAAGACGCACTCGCTAAGCTGAGCGATCACCTCGCTGAAGGCATTGACTCCCGCCTGCTCGCCAGCTACCGCCGCATCCGCGGCGCTGCGAAGAACGGCCTCGCCATCGTGCCAGTCGAGCGCGATGCCAGCGCCGGATCGTACATCAAGATTCCACCCCAGCGCATCATCGACATCGCGCAGCGGAAGCGGATCATCGTGGACGAGCACAGCGGCCGGATCCTTGTCGATCACGAGTTGGCGACCGAGGAGCGCGAGCGCATGGCAGCAGTCATCGACAAGGAGCTCGCGAAGGTCACGGCCTGATGGTCCACGCGATTCCATTGAAAAACCCCGGGCAGCATCGCCCGGGGTTTTTTCATGGAGCTGATTTCCGATTCACGCCCTTTCAAGCCTGTTACGCCTGTTACGCCGATTAGAGCCGTGCGCCCACGCCGAGCGTGAACTGGCCGTTTTGGCGATAAAGGGCGGCAGGGGGCAAGGTGTTGAGTCCCCACAAGTACAGGTCTTCTTCCCAAACCGTCATCAGGTAGCTGAATCCGGCGTACCACGTTTCGCTGCGGTACGACCAACCGATGGAACCGTGGTAGCGGGTGGCGTCCGTTTGCACATCAGCGGCGAGGCTGTACGGGCTGGGCGCCATGCCGGCCCCTAGACGCAGACGGTGGTTGCGGGCAATCCGGAACTCGGCCCCCATGCGTGCGGCATGGCTCACCGTGTAGATCGCAGCAGCGGTTTCATTTTCAGCCGCGTAATCGTAAGCGGTGGGCCCCGCAAAGGCCGCAGCCCGCAGTTCCCCCTGACCGTAATCGGTTCGTTCGTATTCCGCCGTGACGAGCCCGGCTTTTCCCATGACAAAGACGGCTTGCGCAGAGAGCCGGGCCGGGGTGTAAATGATGTATTCGAACTGCGTCAAAGGGCTACTGAACTCGTACGACGTGCCGTCGTTGAACGCGCTGTTCACGCGCGTCGAAAAGCCATCTCGGAAACTCAGCCGGGAGCGCGTAGCATAGTTCACGCCCACGCGCATCCAATCGGCGGCAGCCCAAATCGCACCCAACCGCAGGTTCACCCCCGAACCTTCGATGTCCAGCAGCTCGCTGTACGACCAGCCCGTCAGGGCGATGGTGTCGGTGAGGGGCGTTTCTTCGTGCCGGGTTTGTTCGGAGAAGGTCACCCGCGGCAGGCCCACGCTGCCCCCGAAGTAGAGGCGGTGGCGGAAGTTGGCGGCGAAGGAAATAGCGGTCTCAGCATGCGTACCCGTTCGGTCAATGCGCTTGCTCGCCCGCGCGCCGCCCGCCTCGTCCATGGCGGAAACGTAGCAGGTTTCGCAGGCCGGATCCGTGGGGTCTGGATCCAACAGGTAGCTTTCCCAAGCTGGATTGGCTTGGAACGCGTTGAATGAGGCGGGGTAAAAGCCCTGTGCTTGGTCGAGGAATACGTCCAACAAGCTGCCGCCGATGGAGGCGCCGTCGAAGGTGATTTGCTGGTGGAACTCGGCGCGTTTTTGGTAGGCTACCGCCAAGGTCACAAACGGCCAATCGGGATGGATGCTGGGGTAGGTGATGGCGAGCCCGGCGTTGCTCACGGGAGCATTGCTGTTCGAACCGCGCTGGGTCAAGTCGCCGTAATTCGTTCGGGTGGTGGCACCGGTGAAGCCCCAGTGGAAGCCGACGTCACCGCGGCGATAAAGGCCCAACCCGGCGGGGTTGCTGAAACCCGATGAAAGGTCCGCGCCTACGGCCCCAGCCGTGCCGCCCATTCCGATGTTGCGCAGGGTGCCGAATACTTCGGTTTGGCTGTAGCGCAGGATGTCGGACTCGTTTTGGGCAAAAAGGGGAGCGGCCAATCCGGCCCCAAGGAGGAATGCCAGGAACTGCCTCATCCGCCACGCCCGCTGCGAGAGGGTGATGAAGAACCGCGCGAACCGCCGCCTGCCGGGCGCGAAGGGGAGGTGGAAGGACGGGAAGGCGCGGAAGGTCGGGTCGCTGGTGGCGCGGTGGAACGGCTGGGAGAAGAAGGGGTAACCGACCGGCTCGGGCTGCTCGGCGAGGGCTCGGAGCGCGGTGTTGTGGCCGGTGCAGTGTAAGGCTCCCGGACTTCGTCGGGAATGCTTGGCGATGCAAGCATGCGCTCCCAAGGGGATGCCGTGCGGCGTTCCGTGGCGGGGGCAGGGGGCGTGGCCACATCGATTTCGGAATGGCGGCCCAGCGCTTGCTCCATGATTTGGGGCGTGACGAGGGGCTCAACAGCTTGTTGCCGGGGTTGGACGAGGAGCCCGGTGGGGCCTTGGTTGGAGTTGTTGCCCGAGCTGCTCAACAAGGGCACGCGCGGACCGTCACTGAAGGCGATTCCGGTGTTGTCTGTCCATCCGTTGTTGCCATACCAGCCACCTGTTCCGTTTCCCCATGCCGATCCATAGGGGTTGTAGCCGTAGGGGTTGTAGCCATACATGGAATACGGGTTGTAGCCGTAGGTGCCGTAGGGGTTGTAACCGAAGCTGTTGCCGTAAGGATTGTAGCCAAACGGGGTGTTGCCGTAAGGATTGTAGCCGTAGGGTGAGTATCCGTAACCTCCGTAAGGGGAATTCCATCCGTTGCCATAGGCGCCGAAGCTGTTGTACCGGTAAGGGTCGTAGGGGGAGCCCCATCCAACCATCGAGTTGGCAAACGGCGTGAATTCCCGACCTGAACGGGCACTCATCGCTGCCCGGTCCGCGTCGTAATAGTCATCGCCTTCGTTCACCCCGGCCTGCTCGTAAGCGAAGGCCAAATACTCTTCATCCGTCACGAATTCCTCCCCCCGTCGCAAGTAGGCCTCATCCGTTTCGAGCCCGGCCACGACGCCGAGCCCGCCCGGTGCACAGCCTGAAAAGGAGAGGAGCAACCCGCCAGCGAGGACCGGCAGCAGCGAACGGCGGAGGGATATTGTGCGATTCATTAGATGCAAGGTAGGAATTTCGGTAGTTTTGCGGGGCGAATCCGCTCACACGCTGTGAGGGGATTTGGCCTAAATTCTGCAAAAAGCATACCAAATGGCAACCAAGCTCACCTCCCGCGACACCGATTACAGCAAATGGTACAACGAACTCGTCGTGCAGGCGGACCTCGCGCAACACAGCGACGTCAAGGGCTGCATGGTGATCAAGCCTTACGGATTTGCCATCTGGGAGCGCATGCGGGACGTGCTCGACGGCATGTTCAAGGAGACGGGTCACGTGAATGCCTACTTCCCGCTGTTCATCCCGAAGAGCTACCTGTCGAAGGAGGCGGCGCACGTCGAAGGGTTCGCCAAGGAATGCGCGGTGGTCACGCACTACCGGCTGAAGAACGACCCCGACGGCAAGGGCGTGGTGGTGGATCCGGACGCGAAGCTCGAGGAGGAACTCGTGGTGCGGCCGACCTCGGAGACGATCATTTGGAACACGTACAAGGATTGGATCCAGTCGTACCGGGATTTGCCGCTGCTCGTGAACCAGTGGGCGAACGTGGTGCGGTGGGAGATGCGGACGCGCCTGTTCTTGCGGACGGCCGAGTTCCTGTGGCAGGAAGGGCACACCGCGCATGAGACGCAGGAGGAGGCGGTGGCCGAGGCGCGCAAGATGCTCGAGGTGTATGCGGACTTTGCGGAGGGCTGGATGGCGATGCCCGTGGTGAAGGGGGTGAAGACGGCGAGCGAGCGGTTTGCCGGGGCCGAGGACACGTATTGCATCGAGGCGATGATGCAGGATGGCAAGGCGCTGCAGGCGGGCACTTCGCACT
The DNA here is from genome assembly GCA_023264155.1 of Flavobacteriales bacterium. Classification (GTDB taxonomy): domain Bacteria; phylum Bacteroidota; class Bacteroidia; order Flavobacteriales_D; family Sanyastnellaceae; genus JALQTD01. Next base: position 4,394 of record JALQTD010000134.1, read on the forward strand.
TTTTGGGCCAAAACTTTGCACGCGCGTTCGATGTCAAATACGCCACGCGCGAGGGCGGGCAGGAGCTCGTTTGGGCGACGTCGTGGGGCGTGTCCACACGGTTGATGGGGGCGCTGATCATGACGCATTCGGACGACGCCGGGTTGGTGTTGCCGCCGAAGTTGGCGCCGATCGAGGTGGTGCTGGTGCCCATTTACAAGGGAGCGGACCAAATGGCCGAAATCGTCGAAGCCCTGTCCGGCATCGCCGCCGATCTGAAGGCGGCCGGCATCCGGGTCAAGTTGGACGACGACGATACGAAGCGGTCGGGATGGAAGTTCGCGGAGTACGAGCTCAAGGGGGTGCCGGTGCGCCTGGCCATGGGGCCCCGCGACCTCGCAGGCGGCACCATCGAGGTTGCGCGCCGCGACACGAAGGAAAAGGCGTTCCTGCCGACCGAAGGCATCGTCGCCCACGTGCAAGGCCTGCTCGTTGAAATCCAGGACAACCTGCTCGCGCGGGCCGCATCCCGGACCGCCGACACCACCTCGGTCGTGAACACCTGGGACGAGTTCGTCGCCGCCCTCGACACCGGCGGGTTCGTGAGCGCCCACTGGGACGGTACCGCCGAAACGGAAGAGCGCATCAAGCAAGAGACGAAGGCGACCATTCGCTGCATCCCGCTCGATGGCGACACCGAACCCGGTGCGTGCGTCCGGACCGGAGCCCCGTCGGCACGCCGCGTCCTGTTCGCCCGGGCATATTAATGGGACATCGAGGGAATTGATGCCGGGATTTGGCCTGCAATGCGGAACTTAGCCGCATGGACAGTAACCTCCCCATCGGCCTCGATCGCGCCGCAGCCACGACCCTTTCGACGGGCCTGAATCAGCTCCTCGCTGACCTGCACATCTTCTACCAAAACGCGCGCGGCTTCCACTGGAACATCCGCGGCCGCAACTTTTTCGAGCTGCACCTCAAGTTCGAGGAGCTCTACAACGACCTCATCCTCAAGATCGATGAGGTGGCCGAGCGCGTCCTCACCCTCGACGCGAAGCCCCTTCACGCGTTTGAGGACTTCCTCAAGCATTCCGACGTGCCTGTGGTCCGCGACGTCACCGACGGGACCGAAGCTGTCAAGCATTGCGTCGCTGCGTTTTCGGTGTTGCTGGTGCGCGAGCGGGCCTTGCTCCAAATCGCATCGGAAGCGAACGATGAAGGCACCAGCGCGCTGATGAGCGACTACATCCGCGAGCAGGAAAAGCTGGTCTGGATGTACCGCGCCTACCTCGGCTAAAATTCCCCGAAAAAAAATCACCGGGAGTGCTTGTCGGTAACAAACCTCGCTGTATATTTGCGCTCCCAATCGGC
>JALQTD010000135.1:0-5158 GCA_023264155.1 Flavobacteriales bacterium
AGCCGAGGCCGACGCAAACACCGCCCAGCCGGACGCCGTTGCCGGCGACCTCATTTTCGTCGACCAGAACGGCGATGGCACGTTGGACAATTTGGACAAAGTGATGATTGGCAACCCCCATCCGGACTTTACGTACGGCCTGAATTTTGACGGCAGCAAGGGGCCATTCGATTTGAACATCTTCCTGCAGGGCTCACACGGAAACGACCTCTACAACGGCATTTTCCGGTACGACCTGAACATGACCAACTTGCCCGTGAGCGCTCTCGAACGGTGGACGGGTGAAGGCAGCACGAACGATGCTCCGCGCCTGTCGCATACCGATCCGAACCGGAACAACCGCGTCTCGGACCGATTCGTGGAAGACGGTTCGTACCTGCGCATCAAAAACGTCCAACTCGGATACAACCTGCCCGATGCGGTCCTCGAGCGCCTCGGCATCGAGCGCTGCCGGGTCTACCTCGCGGGCACCAACGTGTTCACCTTTACGAAGTACAGCGGCCTCGATCCCGAAATCGGAAGCCGCGGAACCCTCGAAATCGGCATCGACCGCGGCTTTTACCCAAGCCCGCGCATGTTCATGGCCGGTTTGAACGTAACTTTCTAATCCTACCCGCATGAAACCCACTACCCTACTTCTGATCGGAGCCGTGGCCTTCGCGGGCTGCAAGCAGTCTTTCCTCGACGCCGAGCCGCTCGTTGGCTCCACGGCTGCGAATTATTACCAAACCGCCGGCGATGCCGAGGCCGCCATTGTCGCGTGCTACAACCCCCTCCAGCAAGAGGTGACGACGTTGCAAGGCTCTGGCCAGCTCGCCACCCATTTCCGCTGGTACTTCGGTGACATCGTTTCGGATGACGCCGACAAAGGCGGTTCGGGCGACGGTGACGAGCCGGAATTGTTCCTGTTCGAGCAATTCACAGGCCAATCAAATGCCCGGATGCTGCTCGGCGAATGGCAAGCGGCTTACCGCGGAATCGCCTACTGCAACCTCGCATTGGCGAACATCCCCAACATCGACATGGACAGCTTCGAGCAGGCCCGGTACCTCGCTGAAGCCAAGTTCATTCGCGCTTATTGGTACTTCAACTTGGTCACCACGTTTGGCGGGGTGCCCTTGGTGCTGGACAACTTGGCACCGAGCGAATACCAGCAGCCGCGGGCTACCGCTGAGGCAATTTGGGACCAAATCGAAACCGACCTCACCGAGGCTGTTAGCGACTTGCCCGTGCGCAGCGCCTTGTCGTTGAACGACCTCGGTCGCGCCACGCGCGGTGCAGCGAATGCCATGCTCTTGAAAGCCTATGCCTACCAAGGCCGTTGGAGCGAAGCCCTCCCGGTTGCCGAAGACATCGTCGGTTCCGGCGAATACGCGTTGGCTCCCGACTACAGCAGCATCTTCACGCTCGAAGGCGAGAATGGCCCCGGATCCATCTTTGAGATCCAATTCATGAACGCTTCCGGTGGCAACTGGGGCAACTCCCTCGAAGGAACGTTCACCAACGTGTTCCAACGGGCACGGGGGCAATTCGGGGGCTACGGGTTCAACCTGCCCACAGAAGACTTCGTGAACGAGTTCGAGCCGGGTGATCCACGCTTGGCTGCCACCGTGTTCCAAGAGGGCGACGTGATGGGCGATCGCGGCTTGTTCACCCTCGACGCGACGGGCTTCCCTCACCCGTACTATCCGAAGAAGTACTTCACCAATGCAGCAGACGAGGCGCCTTTCGGTGACCCGAACCCCAACGGTCCATCGAACGACCGGGTCATCCGTTACGCCGATGTCCTGCTTTTGCATGCTGAAGCCGCTTACCACAATGGCTTCGAAGACATGGCTCGCAACTCATTGAACGCCGTGCGCGAGCGGGCCCGCGGCGGAGCGACCGACATCTTGCCTGATGTAACGGCGAGCGGCGCCGAACTGCTCGATGCCATCTACCACGAACGTCGGGTGGAACTGGGCCTTGAGGGACACCGCTTCTTCGATTTGGTCCGCCAAGGCCGAGCAGCAGACGTGCTTGGACCACTGGGCTTCCAACAAGGCACCCACGAAATTTTCCCCATTCCTGATGCAGAAATCACCCTGTCTGGTGGACTCATCGAACAAAACCCCGGTTACTGATGCAACGCTTCTTACCTACCATCGGAGCTGCAACCCTCGCAGCAGCAGTCCTCTTCGGCTGCCGCCCTTATGAAACAGAAGGCATCGAATTGCCGGCAGGTCCAGAGGCGGACTTCTCGTGGGCATTTGTGGAAAATGATTCCAACCGCGTCGTCTTCACCAGCAACAGCAACGACGGCTTTTTGCACTTGTGGGAGTTCGGAAACGGCTTGACCTCTACGATGAAAACGGACACCGCTTATTACCCGCAAGCTGGGGAGTACACAGTGACCTACAGCGTCAACAACGCCGGCGGAATGGCCCAAGCAACCGCCACGATCAACATCGAGAACACCGCTGAACTGCCGTGCGAGGGCGCCCTCGCCTTGCTGACCGGCTGCGATGAACAGAAGACCTGGTCGTGGTCATCCGTAGCTGGCGCCATCTCCGTGGGGCCCGTCCCCTATTCAACCGAATGGTACACCTCCACGGCGGGCGGATTGGTGCCCGAACAATACGATGACACCTACCAATTTACGTTCGATGGCGACTACGTGTATGCGAACAACGGCGGTACAGTGAACCCGTATGAGGGGTATGTTGTCAGCGCATTGGAAGTGCCGGAGTTGACCTACACCTTCCTCGAAGGATCAGGGACATCGGGTGAGGACCAAATCATTTTGCCTTCCTGCTGGTTCATGGGCGTCTGGGACTCAGGTCCGGTCTATGACATCGTTGAGTTGACGGAAGAAACCCTCGTGCTGCACGGACGCATCCAAAACGGTGATTGCACTGCTGGCGACGGGTACTTCACCTTGACGTTCTCTGCATTATGAACCGATTCCTGCTCTTCGGATTGGCGTTCTGCGCCGCAAGTTGCTCCTCCTGCGATGGAGGTGGTGAAGCCGAATTGGTCGAAATCCGTTTCGCATCCGATCGCACTGCGTTCGAAAATGAAGCCAACAGCGTGTTCTCTTTTGAGGTGCGCTTAGACGCCGCCTCCACCGAAGCCGTGGAGGTCAGTTATGACGTCAATGGCCTCACAGCGGAAGCAGGCGAAGATTTCGTGGCCTCATCCGGGACCTTGCGCTTCGAACCCGGTGAAACCGCGTTGCCCATCAACGTCGCTGTCACCATCGATGATTTCTTGGAGCCCGACGAGCAATTCGAAGTGACCTTGAGCAACCCTGTCAATGGGTACCTGAAGGACCAAGTGCAAGTGGCCATCGGAACCATCCGCAACGATGATTCGACGATTCCCCTTGCAAGCGGTGGCTACGACGCCCCGACTTCGTACCCGGGGATGTCGTTGGTTTGGGCCGATGAATTCGATGGCCCAGAAATCGACCCTGCGAATTGGACGTACGACTTGGGGGCTTCGGGTTGGGGAAATCAAGAGCTGCAGAATTACACCAACGATGACGCAAACAGTTACATCGACCAAGGGAACCTCATCATCCGCGCAGAAAAAGTTGCGGGCGATCAGTACACGTCCGCGCGCCTAAAGAGCATCGACCTGCAAGAATTCCAGTACGGGCGAATCGACGTCCGCGCGGTGCTCCCCATCGGCCAAGGCATTTGGCCCGCTGCTTGGATGCTTGGCGCGAATTTCAGCGAAATCGGTTGGCCTGATTGCGGCGAAATCGACATCGTGGAGCTCATCGGTTCCGATCCTGGTCGGGCCCATGGGACCGCCCACTGGGGAGCTGATCCGAGCCAGCACACCTACCTCGGTGGGTCGACGGCCGTCCCGTTCCCAGGTACGCTCAATGATGAATACCACGTCTACAGCATCGAATGGGAACAGGATGCCATCCGTTGGTACCTCGATAACGAGGAATACTTCTCCATCTCACCGGCCAACATGAACGGTCAACCATACCCCTTCAACAACCCCTTCTTCTTCATTTTGAATGTGGCGGTTGGCGGGGTTTGGCCCGGATACCCCGATGAGTCAACGTTGTTCCCGGTATTCATGGCCGTGGATTACGTCCGCGTCTATCAATGAGGCTGAAAACGTGTGAACCGTACACGTTGTGCAGTTGTTGTGCAGGGGAATAATTCGCTTTCGTCGAAGCAATTACGTAATTTAACGAACCAAATCAAGTAACACCATGATAAAGCTTAACTCAACCAAGGCGAAGGGCATGATGCTCGCAACCTTGTCGACGTGCCTGACCTTGGTCGGAGCATGGGCCCAAACGTACACCGTTACATTCAACGTGAACATGGCCAACGAGGACGTCGCTCCCACGGGAGTGTTCCTCGCTGGTGGTGCAAGTTTTGGCGTCCCGGGAGACAACCCCATGACCGACCCCGACGGTGACGGCATCTATTCCATCGCGGTCGAAGTCGCCGAGGGTTTCAGCGGACACTACGCATTCACCAACGGAGCGTGCGGCGATTGGAGCTGCAAAGAAAACCTCGCAGGCTTGTCCTGTGGAGACGCTGCGAACTACAACGACCGCTTCTTGCCCGCCGTTACCGGTGACACCGTGATCAGCACGTGCTTCGGTCAGTGTTCAACGGACGGCACCTGTGAGGCGCCTGGCGACCAAGCCCAGGTCACGTTCCAAGTGGACATGAACTTTGAAACCGTTGCTGCATCCGGAGTCTTTATCTCCGGAGGTTCCATCGACGGATGGTGCGGCTGCACCCCGATGGCAGACGAAGACGGCGACGGCATCTATACCGTGACCTTGGCACTGCCACAAGGCCAGCACGAATACAAGTTCCTGAACGGGGGCTGGGGAGGGGATGAAATCTTCGACCCCGCTGTTGACGGCGCCTGCACCTTGACCACGGGTGGCTTCACCAACCGGATTGTTACGGTAGCAGGTAGCGACTCGTTCAGCGAACCCGTGCGTTGCTTCAATTCCTGCGACGCTTGCCCGACGGACATCCCAGGCTGCACGGACGATACGGCGTACAACTACGACCCCAACGCAACCACCGATGATGGTTCTTGCGAGTACGGCACCCCGGGCTGCACGGACGAAGCAGCCGCGAACTACAACGCCGACGCTACGGCAAATGACGGATCTTGCCTCTACGCC
>JALQTD010000135.1:5168-5654 GCA_023264155.1 Flavobacteriales bacterium
CTTCCACGTGGACATGAACTGCTACGAAGGTGCTTACAGCACCGTCCACATCACAGGTCCCTTCTGCGGATGGTGTGCGAGCGACGGCTACAACGACATGACGGATGATGACGGAGATGGCATTTATTCCGGTGAGCTGTGGTTGCCTGTGGGCGAAACCGAGTACAAGTACATGATCGACAACTTCGAGAACCAAGAAAACTTGGTCGACGACATGGCTGCCGGCGCCACGTGTGCCCCGATCACGGACTATGTGGGCTATGCTAACCGACTAGTAGTTGCTGGAACCACGGTCAACCAAACGTACGGATCATGCACGTCCTGCAACCCCAATGCCGTTCCCGGATGCACCGATGATGCCGCGGTGAACTTCGATGGCGCAGCCACGGAGGACGACGGTTCTTGCTTGTACGTCACCACGTTCAACGTGGACATGAGCTGCACCGACCAAGTGTTCTCTACCGTGCACATCACTGGACCGTTCTG
>JALQTD010000136.1 GCA_023264155.1 Flavobacteriales bacterium
CCGCCTGCATCTTGCACATCCGCTCGCCCTGCTTTCCACCAGCCGTCGGTGAAGGAGAACACCGTGGCCTCGGCGCACGGCACCGAGTCCGAAAACAGCGGTGCCAACAAGTTGCGCGTGGCATCGGCTTGAGCCCGTTGGTTCACGCCTTGCGCATAACCCAACGCGGCAGTCGACATGTAGCTGTCCGCTCCGATTTCTGAAAAGTACATGGGCTTGTCGCTCCGCTGGGCGAAATCAATCGCTGCGGTATACGACACATCCCAGCGGTACACGTTCAACCCCCACAGGTCGATGTCGGTCAATTCATCAATCAGCGCCTTGTCCGGCAATTCCCCATGGGCGGTGGACACCGGGTGGTGCGGGTCGAGTGCTTGGATGGCCGCTGAAGCTTCGCCCAGGGCCGCGTACCACGGGTCCATGGACCCGCCGAACCACTCCGGGTGGAAGTTGTATTCGTTGCCCAGTTCCCAGAGCAAGATGGCGGGATGCGATTTGAACCGTTCGACATAATCGAGGTAGGTGCCCGATTGCAAGTCGTAGAAACCATCTTGGTTGTATCCAATGCCCACAATCACCGAAATCCCTGCGGCGTGGATCTCATCGAGCACCGCCTCCTCCGCGATGGGCTCGTAAACGCGGATGGTGTTGACCCCCAGGTCTTGCATCAAGGCCAAATCCGCCGTCAGCGTTTCAAAGCTGCGCTCATCCGTTCCGATGGGCACCGGGTGGTAACACACCCCCCGAATGGAATACTCACCTGCTGCTGTATGGAGCCGACCCTTCTCGACCCAAACTTCACGCTGCGGGCCGGTCGTGCAAGCGAACAGGCCCAAAACCAGCAACAGCAACAGGGGCGTGCGAGCAGGCATCATGGTGCAGGATTCAATACGTGCCGGTCGAGCAACGCCCGATCTCCAGCATAGGTGGGCCGGATGGCCTTGCCCCCGCGGGTCAAGCCGTCAAAAACGCCCTCCTCCACGAGCGGCCACATCGCGTACTTCGCTTCGCCGTCGGCCGTGAACAGCCCGAAGTGGTTCTCCGAGTCGGTGGGGTTGGCTGCGCTCTTCCACGGCTCGTCGAAGGCCTCGAAGTAGAAGCAGCTGATGCCTGCGCCTTGCGTCCAGTCCCGCATGCCGCGGTAGAACAGGGCCTGCTTGTATTCGTCGGCCGCCCGCGAGCCCTCGGGACCGTACAGGCCGTCGGAGAGGCTCGCCCAGCCGGTTTCGCCGATGTGCACGGGCTTGTCGGGGTCGATGCGGTGGACGTAGTTCACGACTTGCTGGTACTGGTTTTGGCTATAGGCCAAAGCCCGCGTCATCGCCCGCTCCACCACGCCCTCCTCGTCCCCCTCGTCCTCCTTCCAAAACACCGGATTGTAGTGCGTGTCATGGAACGGGTACGTGTGCATCGACACATAATCCACCGCCTCGATCAGGGCATTCAAGTCCGCCTTGTGGTACTCCGCGCCCCCGCCGCCCCACGAGGCGAAGTTGTCGGAACTCGTGATCCACAGGTCCGCCGGCAACGTGCCGTCCGCCTTCAAGGCCTGCAAGTGGTTCACCCAGTGGAGGATGACCCCGGGCTCCACGAAATACGAGGCGGCCCAGTGGACCATCGCTTCGTTGCCGACCGCGAGCACCTTGATGATGTCGGGGTACTGCTGGGCGAGCGCCACCGCCCGCTCGACCTCGGCTTCGTTCGCGTCGAAATCCTGCTCGGCGTGGTTGGGGGCATCGGTCCAAGCGCCCGCACAGTCGATCCAAGCCCCAAGCATGACGTACATCTCAAAGGCCGGGTCTGCCTGCTTCAGTTCGTGGATGGCCTTCACCACGTTCGCGGCGTGGGGCAGTTGCACGTTGTAGGTCCGCAAGAAGCGGATGCCAAGGGCGTGCACGATGCGCAGGTCTTCCTTCAATTGAGCAACGGTCGGCTGCTCAGAACGGCTCACGCTCCGGTAGCCGCCGAAGGAGATGGCGGGGTAATCGGGGTTGCCCAACAGTTCAGATGCCGATGGAGTGTGCATGGTTTGGGGTTCGTTTGGGGTCCCGCAAGCAGCGGCCAGCGCAAGTATAAAAAGGAAGCCCGTTCTGCGGGCATGCCGTGCGATGCGGGGGAGTGAAATGGGCCACATGAATCAAGCGGTGACCGTGAGTTGGGCGATGGCGTGCGAGCGGCGGAAGATTTCACAGCTCAGTTCGCGGGTGAGCGCGTTGCCTGCGATGCGCTCGGTGCGGCCGTCGGTGAAGGTGACTTCAATCGAGGCAGCGTCCCCGCGCAGGTGCACCACCGGCACTTGGCAGACCGTATAGGCCAAACTCCCCGCCTCCAGCGCAATGGTCCGGCGCTCCTGCCGCACGTTCACGTATTCGAAGGTGGCCGCCTCGGTCAGGAACTCGCCTTCGTGCATGAGGGCGCGGTCGAATTGGAGCAGCCCGTCGGCCACGCGAACCCCGAGTTCGCCGAACCGGCACAGCAGGTCCTCTTTCACTTGGCCGGTCATGCCCGGTTGCTGCGCGCCCTTGCCGCCCGGGGTGTGCGAGTACGGGTCGGTGGGGAAGGCGCCGTAGAGTTCGGGCGACTTGTGGGCGCCGATGCCGGCGTTGATCTCGAAGTAGTGGTCGAACAGTCGCCCGACGACTTCGGCCGACGCACCCTGCTCGAGGGCGCCCTTCGTCACTTCGAACACGGCGAGCCGGAGCTTCGACACCATGTGCCAGTAGATCGATCCGAGCCCTTCGTAGCCGAAGAACGTGCCCGAACGGCCGGTGAACGCCTTGTGGTTGAAGGTCGCTTCATACAGCGCTTCGACCTGAGCGGCGCCCGACGCCACGAGCCCTTCGTACGCCCGGGGCAGCGCGCGCAGAGCGGCTTTCAAGGCGTTGACGTTGTTGAAGTTGCCGTTGAAGTGGAAGCCGCCCATGCAGTCCTTCGTCACGATTTCGAAGTTGCCATCGGCCACGAGCTGGGCGAGCAGCGGGCTGGCCGACACGGCCGCAGGATCGAGGTTGTTTTTCGCCAAGAACCGCGGCAGCTCCTTGTTCGGGTAGAGCACGTAGCTGTACTGGTCTTCGCGGAACAGGGCGCTCGCCTTCAGGGCGTCGAGCACGCTGAGGCTTTCGGAGGCGTCGAGCAGCCCGGAGCTGAGCACGGCGACCTGGCCTTCGAGCATTTCCGGCAGGTGGGTGATCGCGATGCCGCCGTCGGGCTCCACCGTCATCAGGTTGTAGGCGTGGTACAGGCCGTCCGCGCGCTTGTTCGCCCAGATGGAATGCTCGAGGTGTTGCAAGGCCAAATCCACAAACGCCTTCAAATCCGCCAACCGCAGCGCCGCCTTTCGGCCCGAGAAGTCTTCGTTGTAGATCTGCTGGCGGTAGTCGCTCGCGGCGCGGCCGAGGCCGTCGAGGAGGGACCGGCGCTGGGCGTTGGAAACGGGTCCGGACGTGAGGGCTGCTTGGTCGCCGAGGGCCGCGTGCATGCGGTTGAAGCAGGCGAGGAGTTCCTCGGAAATGTGGACCTCGTCGTGGCGGGTTTGGCCTAAAACTTCCTGGAAATAAACGAGGAAGCGGCGCAGGTAGTAGAGCGTCACCATCGACACGCCATTGCCCACCAGCGCGTTGTTCGCATCGTTCCACTCCGGGCGCTGCGTGTTCATCCAAATGCCGCCCTCCGGGATGAAATTCGCCACCTTCGCCAGCATCGTGGCCATGATTTTCTCGACGAAATTCACCTTGTAGATGAAGACGTGCGCTTCCCGGAGGAGCGCGCCATCGCCGCCGATTTCTTCCTTCTTGAAGCCGATTTTCTCCTCGCGTGCGTGGTCGAAATCGATGGTGTTCTTCGGGTCTTCGAGCAGCGCGTCGTAAGGTTTGATCCGGTAGGGGACGTTCGCGTAGACGAAGGAGTCGTTCTCGAAGTACTGCTCCAATTTCTCCGGGTAGTAGTCGCGGAGGAATTCGAGGAACTTGAGGAGGTAGATGATTTGGTGGTCGCCCCAGTAGCCGATGTACGACCACGGGTTGTCCGGCTCAATGGTCTCCCACTCAAAGCCATCCTTGAACACCCGGTAGGGGTTGTAGCCGTCGAAGGTGGTGGCGTTGAGGAACTTGAAGATCATGCCCTCGATGAACTCGGGGTAGGCGTGGACGAGGGCTTCCCAGTTTTGGAAGATGTCGCGCCAGTTCCCTTGGTAGTCCAGGATTTTCGAGCCGTCGTCTTCGTTGCGGAGGTTGATCGAGAAACGGTTCCAAGGGCGGCTGGGGTCGCCGTGCCGCCGGCTGAATTTCAATGGCAGGTACTCGGCGCAGAGCCGCTGGAAGTTGAGGTCGTCGTCTTGCCCCGCCTGCTCTTGGAGGTAGAACAGGTCGAATTGCTCTGGCCATCCCGCCATCAACGCCTCCTTCTTGAAGTACACCTTGTGGTTCGCCCGGTCGATGTAGGCCATGAAGTCCGCCCGTTCGATGGTGTAGTTCTCGTCGAAGATGCCGCCGCGCATGATGTTGAACATGGTATTGGCGAAGTGGCGGATGTTCCGGCGGCGGTCGGCGGTGAGCTGCAGGCCGTCGCTTGCGGCCACCAACTCGATGAGGTGGTCGGTGCCCGCTTCGATGTCCGCCCGCACTTCACCGAGCAGCAGCGCGGGCTGTTGCAGGTCGCGCTTCAGGCGCACCACGCCCCGGATGGATTGCCCAAGGTTCGCCACGATCATCCAGTCCTTGCCGGCTCCGGCCGCGAGTTCGAAGGCCTCGTGGATGAAGTAGGCGCCGCGCTCGGCCTTGACATCGGCCTCCGTTTCGAGCGCTTCGCCCGCCTTGAAGCCGTTCACTTGCCGCGAGGAGAGGAGGACGGTGGGCTGGTCAAATCCGATGGACCAAACCACGTTCGCCTTCAACGATTCGCTCGGCTCCGCCTTGTCCGAAATGATGGCGCTCAGCGCGTACACCCCGAGGTTCCCCGGTTCCAGCTCGCATTTCTTGTACGCATCGACGAGGTTGCTGCTGCCGCGTTGCAGGCCTTCCGGCACCCCGTACGGGAGGACGTTCTGGATGCCGTCGAGCACGCTGACCCGGGTTGCTTTAGCCCCGTCGTTGGCGAGCCGCGCTTGCCGCACGAAGCCGAAGCGTTCGCTCGACGACCAATCGTAGCTGAAGGTCAGCCCGAGGTCGTGGTTGATTTCTTCGAAAACGACCTTGTTGCCGTACGCGTTTTTGTAGAGGTTGCGCGCGATGCGGTACACGCCGCGGTTTTGGTCCGAAAAGGGCTGCCACAGCAGCTGCCGATCCGCGTGCTCGACCAGGATGACGGTCTTGCTGCCCGTATGCTCCGCCGATTCGGTGATCTTGTCGTCGGTGTAGTAGGGGAACAGGGCGAAATCGCTGTTGACCCGGCCTGCGGTCAGTCCGCCGTTGCTGGCCAAAAACATCCAGTGATCCGAATGGCTCACGATGCTCATGAAGAACGGCCGCATCCGGTCCACCGCTGCAATCTTGTAGTACGTTTGGCCGTCGCGGGTTACCTCCTCGCCTTGCGGAGTGGCCTGCGAAGTTTG
>JALQTD010000137.1 GCA_023264155.1 Flavobacteriales bacterium
GCGCGGTAGACGTCCGTGTCCCAATCGAACTCGACCCAAACAATCGAGATCCCCGCAGCGCTCGACGAGCGGATCCGGCGCACCGAAGGCGCTCCGTTCATGCCCGTTTCGATGGGGAACGTCACCAGCTGCTCCACTTCGCCTGCTCCCAGGCCGTGGGCCTCGGTCATGACGGTCACCGTCGGGGCGGTGAGGTCGGGGAAGACGTCGACGGACATTTGGCGCGTGACCTGCAGGCCCACTACCATCAGCACAGCCGCGCCCAACAGCACGATCATGCGGTTCGCCAATGCGGCGTTCAATATGCGTTGCAACATGGCGTCAGTGGGTGTGGCCGTGGGCCGGGGTGGAACCTTTCAAGGACGCCATCCGCACGCCGTACGCACCGGTCGTCGCCACGCGCTCCCCGGCTTCGAGGCCGGAAACCACGGCCGTCCAGCGCGCGTTGCGCTCGCCGATGGATACGGGGCGCATCTCGAACTGCTCGCCGGAAACCTGCACCGCCACTTCGTACTGCCCGTATTGTTCGAGCAGCGCCGCGGTGGGGATGACGAGGGCCGGCTGGCCTTCGCCGCATTCGGCTTCGACTTGCACGTAGCGGCCGGCCACGGGTTGCGCACCGGGCACGACCTCATCGAGGACCAGGTAGGCGCTGAGCAGGCCGCTGGGCTGGTGGATTTGGTTTGCAACCGAGGCCAAATGACCCGGCAGCCACCCGGCATCCGTCCGGACCCGCAAGCTGCGGGCCGACCGCAACTCCTCCTTCCAATCCGGATTGAAGGTCAGCTCGACCCACTGTTCCCGGTCGGTCGTCAGCACGCACAAGGCCGACTGCGGCCCCACGAATTCACCCGACGCCGCGCGCACCGCCCGAACGAATCCATCCACCGGGGAACGCACCTCCCACGCCTGCTCCGCGCGAATGGCCTGCAACCGCTCCCACGCTTCCTCAGCCACGGACGCGCGAGCCACCGCCTCCTGCCATTCGCCGGCCGTCACCACCCCGGCCGCGTGCAACGGCTCCAACCGCTTCACGGCTGCACTTGCTGCGCCCCATTCGGCCTCCGCCGCGGCCGCTTCCGCCGCCAGCCCACGATCGGCCTGATCGGCGACCTCGATCCGCGCGATGACTTCGCCTTTGCGCACCGAAGCGCCGGCCACGGCCACCCCATCTGACCACCGCACAGTACCGGAGGCCCCGGCTGTCACGACCCGGTCCTCGCCGGGCGCGGGCATCCACTTGCCGCCCAATTGGCGGGTGCTCCAAACCGTGTCCATGCGCACCTCTGCCGTGGCAAAGGGCACGGACCACGCTTGCTCCTTCGTGAAGCCCACCGCCTCGTCGGGCTGATTCCAGCCTTCCCAAGTGGTGCCCTGCGGGCTGAATTCGATCCAACCGAGGTCGGTTTGGCCTTGTTCGGTCGCCGTGGCCCACCACAAGGTCAGGTCCACTCGGCCAGCCGTCGGCGCCTTCCAATCAACGCGCCAAATGCCGGCCTGGACCACCTCGCCCTTCACCTGCGCGCTTTCGCCGTTGCTCCCTTTGAATTCGACCCTTGCGCTCATCGCGGTCTCCGGTTCGAAATCCGACAGCCGGGTAAAATGGACGAACAACGCGTGGTCAGCCCCCGGCTCTGGAACGGCGGCGTCGATGAACACCTCACGGGTGTCCGTGAATCCCCACCACTCGAACCGCTCGCCGTGGGCTTCGTCCGCATGCGCATGGTCACCGTGGTCGTGCGCGTGGTCACCGTGATCGTGGTCATGATCGTGGTCGTGGGTATGGCAGGCCGCCAGCGCAACAGTCGCAGCAGCAGTCAGGATGTAAAAAATCGCCTTCATGGTTGTGGCATTTCGATGGACGTCAGCAGCCGCGCACGCAACCGCCGCAGTTCTTCGTCAAGGTGAATGAGTTCGCGCTCAGCTTGGAACCGAGCATTGATTAATTGGTGGAGTTCCACCACCGTCAGGTGACCCGAAGTTTGGGCCAAATCCAATCCCGCCCCAGCGTCCGCCAAGGCCTCCGACCACATCGGCCGGACCTGCAACAGCGCGTCATAGCGCTCCTTCCAAACCGCTCGGTCAGCCGCCGCTTGCGCCAACCGCTGCGCCCCCTCGTGCCGGACCTTCGCCGCCTCCAAGGCCGCCAACTCCGACCGACTCCGCGCCCCGCGCAACGGAATGGCGAGCCCGGCGAACACGCCCCCGTACACCTCGCCGGTCACGCCCTGCGCATTGTAGCCCAGGGTCCACTCCGGCAAGCGCTCCCGCTCCGCCCGCACGCGATCCGCCTCCGCATACCCCGCCGCAGCCTCCACCGCAGCCTCCTCCGCCCATCCCGTCGCCGGCACCTCCAACGGCCCAAGCGCCTCGTACCGCCCCGGCGAGACGACCAGCACGGGCTTATCCCCCTTGCACATCCCCGCAATCTGCAGGCGCAGCGACTCCCGACGGGCCTTCAGGTCCGACCGCTCCGTCGTGGACTTCGCCACCCCCCAACGGGCCTGCTCCACGTCCATCACCGTCGCCTCGCCCGCCTCAAACCGGGCCGACACCGCCGCATGCACCGCCTCGAACGCAGCCACCTCCCGGTCCAGCACTTCGAGCTCAGCATCCAACGCCAGCCAAGCCATGACGTGATCCGCCACCTCCCACCAAAGGGACTGCAAGAACAGGTCGCGATCCGCCTTGCCTGCCCGCTCGGCAGCATCGGTGACCTCCCGGCGTGCAGCAGCCACGGGCGGCAACACCCCGGACTGGTCCACTTGCCATTCGGTGTACGTCGGCAACGCGCTTCCGCCTGGAGGGGTTAGGTAAAATGCCCCGGCCTGCAGTGGCGCGGGTTGAAATCGAACGGTTTCTTGTTGGCGCCGAATGGCCGGCATCAAATCGGCCGACGCCCGCGATACGTGCTGTTCAAACACGTATTGCATCAGTTTCTCTGCGGTCCATCCCGATGGGGTCTGGGCTTGAGCAGGAAACCAGAGGCCGAAGCAAAATGCTCCCGCCCCGATGAGTTGTTTCCACATGGAAATTGAAGTTGTGGCCCGGAAAGGGCCGAGAAGACGAGGATGAATGTGCGCCCGAAGGCGCAAGAATCAACCTCGGCTTGGGGGACCCCGGTGGGGAGTTCCCCTTCGGTGACCGGGCGTCAGTGGGCCGTCGGCGAGCGGCCGGGGCTTTTCGATGGCGCGCTGAACGGCATGCACCACAACAGGAGCGATCCACAACTCAGCCGCGAACTCAAGGGCTTCTTCATCCTTTGCCGGGCGGAGCACATTGGCATCCTCCTCGCAATCCATGGAAGCGGCGTGCTGGTGGAGCACCTCGTGCACCTCGTGGAGGAGGGACTCCAACCAACCTGCCTCTGAGCAATCATCAGTGTGCTCGTGGCACACCGCGCCGCAGCTTCCTCCCTCCTCATGGTGCTGATGAGGCAACGCCGCATGGGCTTGCACCAACAGCATGAGCCCCAAGAGGCTGTACGAGAGGAAGCGCTTCCAAAGCATGGCGTGAAAGGTACGAAGGGATGGAAATTGGTTTTGGTGAATAGCTGTTAATTTGGCCTGCATGAAATGCATCTTGAACTTGCTGTCGGTCTTGGCCTTGCCGCTGATCGCCCTGAGCCAGGGCCCCAACGGACTCCATTTCGACGGCGTCAACGATTACGTGCAATCCAACTACAACGGCATTTCCGGCACGGGTGCGCGCACGGTGGAATGTTGGGTGAAGACCACGGCCAACTGCATTCCGAACCAAGGCGGGCTGCAGAATACGTTGGTGGATTGGGGATCGTTTGTCACCGGGGGACGCTTCACGATGAACATCTTGTGGAGCAACGCATTGAGGATTGAAGTAGGCGGCTCGGGGCTGAGCGGGAGCACGCCGATCAACGATGGGGTTTGGCACCACGTGGCGGCCGTGTATGACCCGAGCGGCGGGAACAACAAGTACCGGCTCTACGTGGACGGAAGCTTGGAAGCGCAAGGGAACTTGACCACGCCGATGAATACCGGCACGTCGACGAAAGTGCGGATCGGAAGGCGGATCGACGGGGTCAATTACTTCAACGGCAGTGTGGACGAGGTGCGGATTTGGGCCTACGCCAAAACTTCCAACCAAATCGCAGGCCTCATGGACACCGAAATCTGTTACGACGCGCCTGGCCTCATGTTCTATTACAACTTCAACCACGGAACGGCCGGCGGCATGAACGTCGGGGTGAACACCGTCGAAGACCAAGCGAACAACTACGACGGCAACCTCAACGGATTCAGCTACACGGGGACGGCCTCCAACTGGGTGGACGGGGCGCCGGTTTCGGGCAGCACGTTTACCGAGCAATCGGTGACGTCCTGCGGAGCCTGGTCGTTGGTGGACGGAACCGCGGTGACGGAATCGGGCACGTACGTCGAGCAATTGGAGGCGGCTTCCGGCTGCGATTCGGTGGTTACGACCACGTTTACTTATGCGCCGGTGCTCGGTGATACGATCGTGTGGCAGAGTTGCGGCGCGATGGTTTCGCCTGGCGGATTGGAACTGGCGGCTTCGGGGATCTACACCGATGCGCTGGTCACGGCAGAGGGCTGCGATTCGCTGGTGGTTGTGGACTTCACGCTGCTGCCGGCGCCGGTGACGGAGCTCTCGGTGACGGCTTGCGGCAGCTTCACAGATGCGTCTGGAAACGTGTACACCGCGTCGGGGGAGGTGACGGAGGTGCATCCGTCGGTGGGGGGCTGCGATTCAACGGTTGTCATCGATTTGACGGTGCTTCCCGTGGCCACAGTCGGCGTAGTGGCCCAAATCTGTGAGGGGGAAAGCTTCCTCGGCCCGGACGGCCTCGACTACAGCGAATCGGGGTTGTACACGTTCATTTTGGAGGCGGCGAATGGCTGCGATTCGGTGGTGACGCTCGACCTCGAGGTGGCGGCAGGTGGCGTGGAGTTGGCGGAAACGGCCGCGGGATGGGAGGTGGTGTCGCCGCCGGCCGGTGCCACGTTCCAATGGTCGACGTGCGCGGGCGAGCTCGTGGATGGGGCGACCGGGGCGGAATTGACCGGGGTGCCGAGCGGGGAATATGCCTGTTCGGTGTCGGTGGGGAACTGCACGTGGGTGAGCGATTGCGTCGAGGTGGTGACGGGGTTGCCTGGGCTGCAGGCGCCGAGTTTGCAGGTGTTCCCGGTACCTGCGCGGGATTGGGTGCAGCTGACGTGGGGCCCGGGGACGGTGGCGTTGGAGGTGCTGAATGCGCAAGGCCAAATCCTGGAGCGATGGCCCGTCCCTCCCACTGCCACGACCTTCCGGCGCGCCCTCAACTTGGCACCCGGCGCGTACTTCCTGACCGACGGCACCGTGGTGCGTCCGCTTTGGGTGGAGTGATCACAGCCAGCGCAGCACCGTTGCGATGAGGCGGCGCTTGAAGTCCGTGTAGGGCGGGGCGAGTGCCTCGGCCGCGCTCGGCAGGAGCTGCTGGTAGACGCCCCGCTCGTGGGTGAACTCGCGGAAGCCGTATTCGCCGTGCCCCACCCCGATGC
>JALQTD010000138.1 GCA_023264155.1 Flavobacteriales bacterium
GGTTGATGGCGTTGCTGCGCGCCTATTCGGAATTTACGGGCATTGTGTACGATTTGCGGCTCGCGGCGACGGCGTTTGCGGTCTATGCCGCGGTTTGGACGGGGGCCGTGGCGTGGAGCGGGGGGTACGACCGGCCGTGGCGGTTGGGGGCGGTCTTGCGGGGCGTGGGGGTCGGCGGGTTGTTGTTGATGGCCGGCTATGGTTTGCTGCCCAAAACCGTTCAGTTTTCCCGAGCGGTGCTCCTCCTCGGAACCGTTTGGGCCGGGATCACCTTCATCGGCATCCGCTCGGTGTTCGCCCGGAAGGGCTGGCGACACGCGGTCAAACGGAGGCGGCTTGTAGTGGCCTCCCGTGCTGCCCTTTCGGAGTTGCTTCCCGTGTTGCAGGAATCCGGCCGCGTGACGGGCACTTGGGCCCTGACGCCGGAGCGGGAGGAGGGGCCGGCGGTGGAGGGCGTGGCCGTGGTCGGGAGCTTGGCGGACCTCCCGGAGGCCATTCGGATCCACCGAGTAAACGAGGTGGTGTTCAACGGCAGGGATTTGTCGGCGGCGGCCATCATCGATGCCATGACCGGATCGGGCGGATCGGGCGTGCAGTTCCGGATTGCGTGGTCCCCTGGCAGCCCGCTCATTGGCCCCGGCGGCCCGGAAGGCGTCGAAGGGGTGGTGGACGTTCAGCGGGCCATCCACATGCCGGAATCCCGCCGCAAGAAACGGCTGTTTGATGTGCTCGCCGGGGGCGTCCTGTTGGTGGCTTCGCCGGTTTTGTGGGCGCTGGGGCGACCGGGGTGGGGGCGTGCGGCTTGGGACGTGCTCGCTAGGCGGCACACCTGGGTGGGGTTTTCGACGCCGCGCAAAGGCTTGCCAACCATGCGGAAAGCCGTGCTGGCGCGGTCGGAGTCGGGGGATGAGCGGGTGCGGCAGAGAACGGATTTGGCCTACGCAAGAGATTATCGATGGACAACAGACCTGTCCGTCGTCCGCAACGCCTTAATTTTGCACCGCGCAATACAACGATATGGCAACGATTGAAATCCTCCTCCCCAAGATGGGCGAAAGTGTGGCAGAAGCCACAATCACGAACCTGGTTGCCCAAGCGGGGCAGTCCGTTGAAGCCGATGAGCCGATTGTAGAAATCGCCACGGACAAGGTGGACAGCGAAGTGCCCGCGCCGGAGGACGGGGTGCTCGTGGAATGGCTAGTGGCGGAGGGCGACGTGGTCCAAGTAGGCGCGCCCATCGCGCGGTTCGAAGTGGGTGGAGAGGCGTCAGCGCCTGCACCGGCAGCACCCGCAGCAGCTTCGGCGCCAACGCCCGCGCCGGAGGTGGTCGAGGCGCTGGAGGCGCCCTTGAACGGGATGCCGCCGCGGGTCAGTGAGAGCGGCCGGTTCTACTCGCCACTCGTGCGCAGCATTGCGGCTGCTGAAGGCGTGAGCACGGCGGAGTTGGAGTCCATTTCAGGCAGTGGAAGCGAGGGCCGGGTGACCAAGAAGGACATCCTCGGGTTCCTCGAGCAGCGTGGACAAGCGCCTGCTGCGGCCCCGAAGGTGGCCCCGGCAGCAGCTCCTGCTCCTGCCCCTGCTCCGAAACCTGCCGCTCCGGCGGTCAGCGTCAGCGGCTCGGACGAAATCATCGAGATGGACCGGATGCGCAAGATGATCGCCGAGCACATGGTCCGTTCGGTGGCCACTTCCCCCCACGTGACTTCGTTTGTCGAGGCCGATGTGACGCGAATCGTGCAATGGCGGCAGAAGAACAAGAACGCTTTTGAGGCCAAAACAGGGGAGAAGTTGACGTTTACGCCCCTCCTCGCAGAGGCCATCATCAAGGCCATTCGCGATTTCCCCGGTGTGAATGCCCAGGTCGACGGCGATCGCATCATCATCAAGAAGGACATCAACCTCGGCATGGCAGCGGCCTTGCCTTCGGGCAACCTCATCGTCCCGGTCATCAAGCACGCAGACCAGTTCAACTTGGTCGGACTTGCGCGGCAGATCAACGACTTGGCGAACCGCGCTCGCGCCGGAAAGTTGGGACCGGATGACATCGCCGGCGGCACGTACACCATGTCCAACGTGGGAACGTTTGGCAACGTGATGGGGACGCCGATCATCAACCAACCGCAGGTGGGGATTTTGGCCTTGGGCGCCATCCGCAAGAAACCAGCGGTCATCGAGACGCCGGAAGGGGATGTGATTGCGGTGCGCCACATGATGTTCCTTTCGCACAGCTATGACCACCGCGTCGTGGACGGGCAGCTCGGGGGCAGCTTTGTGCGCCGGGTGGCCGATTATTTGGAGTCCTTCGACCCCAACCGCACCATCGACTAACACACAGGATACATGGATTGGTCCCAACTGAATTTGAAGCGCCCGCTGGTGGTGCTGGACTTGGAAACGACCGGGACCGACGTAGGCAAGGACCGGATTGTGGAAATCGCCATGATCAAGGTCTCGCCGGACGGTTCCGTGGTGAAGAAACCGGCGCAACGCGGAAGCGAACACCGCATCTTGGTGAATCCGGAGATGCCCATTCCGCGCGAGGCGAGCCTCGTCCACGGGGTGTGGGATGCCGATGTGGAAGGGAAGCACACGTTCAAGCAGCTTGCGCCGCACTTGGTGCAGTTCTTGGACAACTGCGATTTGGCCGGCTTCAACAGCAACCGCTTTGACATTCCCATGCTCGCGGAAGAATTTTTGCGGGTGGGGGTGGATTTTGGGTTGGAGGGCCGCAATTTGATTGATGTGCAAAACATCTTTCACAAGATGGAGCAGCGGACCCTGCGGGCGGCGTTTCAGTTTTATTGCGGCAAGGAGCTGGATGGGGCGCACGAGGCGTTGCCGGACACCGAGGCGACGCTTGAGATCTTGTGGGAACAGCTGCACCGGTACCAAGATGCTACGGTGCTCGACAGCATGGGAGAACCGGTGGGACCCGTTCCTACGGAGATGGACGCCCTGCACGCGTTCTGTCAGCGCCAGCCGTTTGCGGACCTTGTGGGCCGGTTCATTTTCGACGAAGAGGGGGAGGTGTTGTTCAATTTTGGCCAGCACAAGGGCAAGCGCGCGAAGGATGTGCTGCGGGTGAATCCGGGTTACTTCGGTTGGATGATGGACGCAGATTTCCCGAATTATACCAAACGCACGCTGCGGAAGGTGTGGGAGGAAATGAAGGGGTAATGGCGGCACGCCGGGCGGTGGTGCTGGTTTCGAATGACCTGAGCTTCGATCAGCGGGTTCGGAAAACCGTGGCCACGCTGGAATCGAACGGATGGGAGGTCGAGGTGTGGGGGCGGCGGTTGCCGGATTCCGTGGAAGTGGCGTGGTCGGCCAATACGCGGCGTTTCAAGCTGCCTTTTCAACGAGGTCCGCTCTTCTATGCCGCATTGCAGGCGGTGTTTTTGTGGAAATTGCTCACGACCCGGCGGCCGGATTTGATTTGGGCGAACGACTTGGACACGCTGTTGCCGGCGCACCTTGTGGGCCTGTTGCGCAAGGTGCCGCGGGTGTACGATAGCCACGAGTTTTTTACCGAAGCGGAGGGCTTGACTGGAAGGCCGTTTCAACGGGGCGTGTGGCTGGCGCTGGAACGTTGGGTTTTGCCACGCCAGCGGGCCGTGATCACCGTCAATGACGGCATCGCGGATGCCTATGCCGCACGTTACCCGAAGGCACGCTTTGGGCGTCCTTTGGTGGTGCGGAACATGCCGGTCAAGCGGGCTGAGCCCGTGGCCCCCGATCGCGAGCGGTGGGCGGCGTATGGGGTGCCGACGGACCAGCCGATTGCCCTGCTCCAAGGCGCGTTCATGGACCGCGACCGGGGAGCCAAGCTCGCGGTGGAAGCCCTCGGTTACGGCAGCGGGTGGCGCTTGGTCTTGGTCGGGGCGGGCCCGGAGTTCGATTGGGCGCGCTCGCAGCAAGCGCAGTGGGGGGGGCGCCTGCACTGCTTGCCGCGCTTGCCGTTTGACGAGTTGGCGGGGTTGACGGCGTCGGCAGATGTCGGCCTGTCGCTGGATTTGGGCCACCACGGCAACTTCTACATGAGCCTGCCGAACAAGCTGTTCGATTACATCCACGCGCGGATTCCGGTGATTGCGACGCCCATGCCGGAGGTGCAGCGGGTCGTGGAGACGTTTCAGGTAGGCCAAATCCTGCCCGACCCTTCGCCCGCCGCCCTCGCCGAGGCCCTTCAGGCCCTGCTGCGCCGCCCCACAACCGAATGGCGGCCGGCCTGCGAAACTGCTGCACAGGCCTTGCACTGGGATGCCGATGCCGCCCAAATCCACACTGCGGTCACATTGGCAACAAAAAGAATGCCCGAACTTGCCAAGGATTCGGCGAATTGAGACGTAACTCAATTGCCATTTAAGCCTACAAGATTGAAACCGCACCATCCAGTTGGGAAAGCGCGCTTGCGCTTGCTTGCATTTTTCGTTGTGGCCACCACCGGTTTGCATGCTCAGTTCAACATAGAAGGAGATGCCAGCAACGAGGGAGGAGGTTGTTACCGGCTGACCGAAGACGATGAAAATGAAATCGGAGCCGCGTGGGCCACGGTCCCGCTCGATTTGACCGAACCTTTCGACATCGTGTGCACCGTTTATTTGGGGGACTCCAACGGCAACGGGGGGGACGGCATGGCCTGGGTCATTCGCAATGAAGACAGCAACGATTTGCAACCGAACAGCATGCCCGGAAACGACGGACAGTATTTGGGATACGGGAACATCGATGAAAGTGTGGAGGTGGAAATCGATACAGATGAAAACGGTTCTGCCGACGACCCCAATTGGGACCACTTGGCGGTGATGCGCGACGGCGATCCCGACCACGACGAACCTTCCTGCCTGTTCGATCCGGTTCCGTGCCTGCCCGATTTCTCGAACGTGGAAGACGACGAAGACCATACGTTTCGGGTGACGTGGGATCCCGAAGACGACAGCCTGAAGGTCTACTTCGATTGCTTTTTGCGCATTGCGACCACTGTGGACATTCCGGACATCATCGGTGACAGCGAAGGGATTTGGGGCTTCGTGGCTTGCACCGAACATGAAGAAAACGAACACCGTTTTTGCGAAGCAGAATTGGTCGAGCCGGAGGAGGTGGTCCTCGAAGACCTGGTATTGTGCCCCGGAGAATCGTCCACGGTCAACCTTCCGGATGCGCTCGTGAACGTGAATTGGTCACCGAGCACGGGCTTGTCCAGCACAACCGGCAGCACGGTGGAAGTGAGCCCCGTAGCAACGACCGAATACACGGTGACGTGGGAGGATGCCTGCGGAAATGCAGTGACGGCGACCTTTGTTGTGGACGTTGCGGAATTGGATTTTGAGGTCCCTTTCGCGGACTTGGAACTTTGTGACGGTGCAGCGTTGGATGTCCCCCCTGTGATCACGCCGCCTGGGTACCTGTTGGGATGGGAGGCTGCAAACGGTCCGATGCCTGCCACGATCACCGCTGCCGGCGATTACACGTTGTACAT
>JALQTD010000139.1 GCA_023264155.1 Flavobacteriales bacterium
GAAGGCGGCCAGTAGTATGTCAAGATTAGAACGCGCTTCATCGAGGTGAATCAAGGTTGGGCATCACAGAAATCGGGGCCTACTTCCGCGAGAAGCGCAAGTTAAGCTAAAGCCGTCCCACTCCGGACAATGCGCACTGCGTGCGTTACCGCTTCATGATGTCATGTGCGAACCCCACGAGCTCCCTGCGCCGGCGTTCCCACGAGAAGCGAGAGAACAGCCCGTCGCTGACTTTTTGGGCATAATCCGGATCTGCTGCCGTCCGTTGCTCCGCGCGTTCGATGGCTGCCATGAGCACATTCACGTCCTTCCGAGCGATGATTTCACCCCAGTCTTCAATGATGTCGGGAATCCCCGCCACATTGGAGCCGATGGGAAAGCAACCGCACGCCATGGCCTCGCAGAGGGTGTTCGGAAACCCTTCAAACGCGGACAGCTGCAGGTAGAACCGGTGCTCGTTGTAGATTTTACGCAGGGTGACTTGGTCGACATTGCCCTGCACCTTCAAATTCGGGGGCAAAACGGTGCCTTCCGGTGCCTCCCCGACGATGAGAAAGTTCTTCGAAGGCATCCGTTCGGCCGCTTCCAGAATCAGGTCAAACCCCTTGCGAATCGCCGCTTTGGCCCACGTGGCAACAAAGACCGTCAGGAAATCAGGCTTGCGCTCGTGGGTGGCGATGTCCGCACCCCATTTCTCGCCGGAAAAGCCGTAAACAATTTCCCGCACTTCCGTTTTGACGCCCTTGACGAAAGCACGAAACCCTTGCTTCCGGTGCTTGACATCGAAATAGCTGTAATCCGCTGATTCCAGGGAATGGTGTACCGTGGCAATGCCGCCGCAGTTCCGGAGGGAGATGCCCGCACTGCGACTGAGCCAAAACTTGCGGTGGTGGCCGTAGTCAATTTCCGGCAAATTCGCTCCATCGGTGCCGATGACGATGACCATGCAACTCATGGGGGTGATGCGCGACATGAGGGCCGGCATGACGGAAATGTAGCCCGCGCTTTGGACCAGCCAAATCGTGTCCGCATCGTGATACCGAAGCAACATCACCAGTTGCTTCCACATGGTCAGAGCAAAGGCCAAAAAAGAAGTGGGCCGGATCTCGCACGCCATCACCTCGAACCCCGATTCCCTGAAAATGTCCATGTCCCGGCGCATGAAACTCGTGTTCATGTCGTAAACCATAACCGCCTTCTTCATAACCTGATTTTCCGTTGCTGAGGGTCCTCGCCCTTTTTATGGTACCTGCTTGGTGGTAAAAATGGCAAGTTACGGAGAAACCAATGGGCAGCCATGTATGCCCAGGGCACCCTGCCCACCCTTTTTGGGGCACTGCACGAATGGCATGATCGTGGACGCTAAGAAGGCACACGAATCCCGTAACTTTCATTCATTCGAAATCGTAAACAAATTAAAATCAACAAAGAAGCAATCGCAAGAAGCCAAATCCCCGACCCCATGCTTTTCAACTCCATCGCCTTCCTCCTCTTCCTCCCCGCCGTTTTCCTCGCCTACTGGCTGATGAACCGATGGACAGATCGGCAGCACGGGCTCAAGTTGCAGAACGCTTTCTTGCTCGGGGTGAGCTACTTGTTTTACGGGTGGTGGGATTGGAGGTTCCTGGGACTCATTGCCTTTTCTACGGTAGTGGACTACTTCGCGGGGCTGCAGATTGCGCGGAAGAGGGATGGGGCAAAGGGAGCGGCGAAGGGGTGGTTGGCGGCGTCGCTTGTTGTGAATTTGGGCTTGCTCGGGTATTTCAAGTATGCGAACTTTTTCATTGACAGTTGGGTCACAGCTTGGAGCGCAGTGGGGGTGGAAATGCATGCCAGTACGCTGCAAATCATCTTGCCTGTGGGGATCAGTTTTTACACGTTCCAAACCCTCAGCTACAGCATCGACATCTACCGCAACCGGCTGGAGCCGACGCGCGATTTTATCAGCTTTGCCGCCTTTGTCAGCTTCTTCCCGCAACTTGTGGCCGGACCGATTGAGCGGGCCAGCGCGCTGCTGCCTCAGCTGTTGAAGCGACGTACTTTCAGCGACCGGCTGGCCAGTTCGGGAATGCGGCTTGCTTTGTGGGGAATGTTCAAGAAAGTGGTGGTGGCCGATCGGTTGGCGGGGTGGGTGGATGTGTACTTCGCGGCACCTGAGGAACTCGCGGGAGGGGATGCGGCGTTGGCGTTGGTGTTTTTTGGGCTGCAGCTCTACCTCGACTTCAGTGCGTACAGCGACATCGCCATAGGAATTGCGCGGATGCTGGGGATTGAGCTGATGACAAATTTCAGGCGCCCCTACTTCGCGCGGAGTTTCAGTGATTTTTGGGAACGGTGGCACATCAGTTTGAGTTCGTGGTTCCGGGATTATGTGTACATCCCGCTGGGCGGGTCGCGGAATGGAAAGTGGCGGACTTGGCGGAATGTGCTGGTGGTGTTTCTCGTGAGTGGGTTGTGGCACGGGGCGAGTTGGAACTTTGTGATTTGGGGCGGATTAAATGGGCTGTTCTTAATCGCAGTGGATCCCCTGTTGACGCGGTTCAAGGGGAGGGTCCAGCGGGTGGTAGCACCGGTGGTGGTCACAGCGGGATGGTGCCTTTCGTTGGCGTTTTTCCGTGGACAAGGCTGGGAGGGCGCCACGGAGATGCTGAAGGCTTTGATGCGCGGTGGCGGGTCGGCGGCAGTGGAGTTGCTGGGAACGACGGAGGCCGAATGGCGCCTCGCGTGGTGGAGCATTGTGGCCGTCTTGGCGGTGGATGCCTGGGGCGAATGGCATGAATTCCGAGCCAAACCCCTTTCCTGGTCTCCCCCGCGGTGGATCCGCTGGGCAGGGTATGCCGTCGTGAGTTGGGCGATCGTGTTGTTTGGCATCTACGGCGTTAATCTGGACGATGCCCAGTTCATCTACTTCCAATTCTAAAGCCATGACACACGATTCTCCATTCAAATTCGGCCTGCGGGCCATGGCGGTGGCTGCAGTAGTGGTGGCTGGGGTGTTGGTGAGTGACGGGATTTGGCTTTTTCAAGCGCCCTTGAACAACAACCCGCACGTTGAGAAACGCTGGGAGGCCCTCCGAAAACTGCATCACGATAGCATTCCACTCGACGTGCTCATCGTGGGCAACAGCCATTCTTATACCGGGATCAACCCCAAGCACCTCAGTGCCGAACTCGGAGCCAACGCATTCGTCCTGGCCAACAACGGCACGAACTGGGCAGACAGCGAGTGGATGATCCGCGAAGCCCTAAATTATTGTTCACCCAAGGTCATTGTCCTCGAGACCTACGGGTGCGACCATTCGGAACCCGGAATGGAAGGCAAGACGCATTTTGTCGATCAGGTGCGGGCATATCGGGCCCGAAACGAAGGGCGCATCCATTGGAAATCAGCGTGGGACCTGTTCAGTTATGACGAACTCCCTGCTGCGTTGAGTCCCACCCTGCTGAACCACCACTACACCTGGACGGATCCGGAGCGCGTGAATTCGAACTTCCGGCGGAAGCGGGCCATTGACGGACCCGATTTGGAAGGCTTGTTCCTCGGTCGGTTCGTGCGTTTTACAACGGGCCTGACCGATAGCTTGCTCACGAAGTACGTTGACGATGGAGCACCGGTGGACGGGAATGAGTTGACCATGAGCGAAGCGAATTTGACAGCAGGGGACGCAATTGCTGAACTGTGCGCCGAGCGCGGCATCGAATTGGTACTGCTCAGCTTGCCCATGTACAAGGAGCATGTGGCGCACATGGCCGAGTGGACGTCACGGAGGGAAGTGGCGTGGGCCGAGCGGATGCCCGGGGTGGAGCACTTGAATCTTCAGGAGCTGTCGGATTTGGCCGACGAGCCCGCTTACTTTGAGAATACGTACGGCGGGAATCAGCACATGACGCTGACAGGATCCATCGCTGCAACAGGGTGTTTGGCCCAAAACCTGATGCAACGGTATGATTCCATTCTGCCCTCGCGCGACAAAACGGCCGCTTGGCATGAACTTTTCGAAGGCGAGGAAGGGTATTACGCATTCCAGACGCCTCAAAATGGAGATGCTACGGCGTCCACTTGGGCCCGCCAGGCAACCTTTGAATCTTACCAAATCCAAGACATCCTATCGTTCCCGACAAATAAGGGCAAAGTGGTGGCGATTCAACTGCGCATGGCTCAACCGGATGCTGGCGAACCTGCTCCTCCAAAGCAGCTGCGGACGCAGTGGCTTTTTCGCGTCAATGGGGATTCCGCAGTCCAGCGCGCCCTGATTCCGCTGGAAATCGCCCCGCACTTGACCCGGGATGACGTCGTGCGTTACCGGCACTTCATCAAGCCGGACATCACCCTCCTGAAGCTCGAGGGGGTTGGCCGGTGAGGGTTCCTGATCCGTTCAAGGCAAGAGCCGGTAGGTGAAGGACGGGGTGCCCTTGTTGCCGTCGAGGTCGGTGAAGCCCGTGAAGGCCAGGGCGCGGAGTTGGCCGTCGCCGCATTCGACCAGGAAGGACAGGTCGGGCGTCATCACGTAGCCGAGGTCGAAATCGTAGTACTTCCAGTCGAAGCCGATCACGTCGAGGGCGTCGGTGAGCGGGGCGGGAGCGGCTTGGTCGAAGGGGATGCCGTCGAGGCGGGCGCCGCGCTGGCCGGCGGGATTGAGGAGGGCGCCCGTGACTTGGTACGGGAACGGGTCGGTCTCGGGATCGTAGACGTGGAGGTAATGCGTGAGGAGGAGGTCCCAGGTGGCCTTGGGGGGCTGGATTTGGACGGCGCCGTCGTCGAGGGACCAGGTGACGAGGTTGTAAGCGGGGTCGGGGACGGCGGGGAAGGACACCTCGTTGGAGCCGTCGGGATCTGCGACGCGCAGGACGTAGGTGGAGTCGGTCAGGGTGAGGGCGAGCTTTTTGAAGCCGCGGGGGGTGCCGTCTGCGGCGAGGCCGCGGTCGAGGAGCAGGGTTTGGCCTACATGATCGAGGCCCACGGCCAAATCCGCCTCGCGGCCCGTCGGCAAATCATACAGCCACTCGAGGCCCTCGGGCTCCGCCGGCACCTCCCAATCCGCGTACGTGTAAGCGATGCGCAGGCCGGGAATCGCCGCATTCAGCTGCAAGGTCGGGGCGTCGCCGGTCGCCACCGCCACGTCCCACGCGTACCGGCTGTGCATCCCGACCAGCGAGTCGTCGACCAGGCTGTAGTAGGCCTGCCGGTTGTAGTCCGCGCCGAGGGTGACCGTGGCCGATCGAACAGGTGACATCAGAACAAAAGAAGTATTCGGAAGCGTTCAGCTACACCTAGAGTGGAGATCTCCGGCAGACGTTCGTGGATCTAACCAGTCACGGGCTAATAGCGGTGTATTTCTGCAAGAGAAGTACGAGGTTCAAGTGTTAGACAACAATGACAACCCGACCTATGTGAATGGTCAAGTGGGGTCTATTTACAAACAAGCGATTCCATTAGCAATGGC
>JALQTD010000013.1 GCA_023264155.1 Flavobacteriales bacterium
TTCGATTCAATTTGAAAGGGGTGGATGGCCAAATCCTGGCCGCGCACATCGAGGGCGCCCCCGCAGTCGGCGCGGCCGGAAGCGTCGGCTGGGGGCCGCTCGCCTTCAAAGGCGAGGCCACCGCCTTCGGAGCCTCGCCGACCTGGGGCGATTCGGCCATTTGGAGCGGAACGGTGGGCGTGGAAGCCACGTGGGGCGCAGGCAATTTCGCCCAGCTGGCGGTGTTGCGCACTCCAGGGGCCGGGGGGCTGGTCCTGACCGGATCGGCCGCGCAGACCCAGCAGCCGTGGGCGTTGCTGCCGTTTGGCCTGACCACCATGGCCCAAATCCAAGTCCCCATCGGCCCCCGATTCCGCGCAGGAACCGCGCTCCTTTATGCCCCCGAAGAACGCGCACTCATCGCGATGCCAACGGTCACGTTCGACGCCGCTCGGAACCTCACGGCCTCTTGCGTTGTTCAACACGTGCGCATGCCTTCGCCCTTCTTTCCGAACGGGGACCTCGAGCCACTGACCACCGCTCTGTTTTTCAGTTTGCAATGGAATTTCCGCAAGCAGTGGAAGCGCTGACGCGGCGGTGACCAAGAATCCGAGGGTTTGCGCGTAAATTGCAAAGGCAAGCAAGCATTGAAATCATGTTCACACGCACCATCACCTTCTGCGCGGCTGCGGCCCTCTGCGCGGCGCCGATTTGGGCCCAAACCCAAGACGACGTCAAGACCTGCGGGACCACCGAAGCCATGGAGCGCCTCTTCGAAGAGCGGCCCGAAGCCCGCGCGCAATTCGAACGCGCGGACGCCCGGCTGGAGCAGGAAACTGCCGATTTCGTGGATGGCAACCGCGACGAGCTGATCGTCATTCCGGTCGTTTTCCACATCATCCACAACAACGGCCCGGAGAACATTTCGGACGAGCAGGTGCACAGCGCCATCGAAGTGGCGAACCGCGATCTCCGCTTGCTCAACGAGGATGCGGACCAAATCGTGTCCGCCTTCACCGACATCGCCTCCGACATTGAAATCGAGCTCCGCCTCGCCCAGCGTGACCCCAACGGCAACTGCCATTCCGGCATCAACCGCATCGTCAGCGACCTGACTTACGATGGCAGCGACGCCGTGAAGGACCTGATCCAGTGGCCCCGGAACAAGTACATGAACGTTTGGGTCGTGAACTACGCCAACGGGGCAGCCGGCTACACCTACACCCCGGGGGCCGTGAGCAATTTCCAGAACGCGGACATCGACGGCATCGTCTTGAAGCACGACTACACCGGCGACATCGGCACCAGCAACACGTACCGCTCGCGCACCCTCACGCACGAGGCCGGGCACTGGATGAATTTGCGCCACACGTGGGGCAACGGGAACGAACCCGGTTTGGACAGCAACTGCGACCAAGACGACAACGTCGATGACACCCCGCTCACCATGGGCTGGGTCACGTGCAACCTCAACGGCGAAACCTGCGGGTCCCTGGACAACGTGCAGAACTACATGGATTACAGCTACTGCGGCCGGATGTTCACCGACGGGCAGCGCGAGCGCATGCGTGCAGCCATGTACAGCAGCACGGCCCAGCGCAACCAGTTGTGGACCCCGAGCAACCTCGTGGCCACGGGAACCGATGGGGTGGACATCCTGTGCGAGGTGAAATTCGATGCGAACCGGCGGATGATTTGCGCGGGGGACAGCGTGCAGTTTTTTGACGAAAGCTACCACGGGGTGACGGCGTGGGAATGGGACTTCGGAGATGGCAGCGCACCGAGCACCGACCAAGACCCTTGGCACACGTTTAGCCAACCGGGTTTTTACACGGTCAAGCTCACGGCGAGCAACGCCTCCGCCACCGCGGACGGCATCCAAACGGATTTCATCCACGTCCTCGAAGACAACGCCATGGACTTGCCTTACAGCGAAGGATTCGAGACGGGCGAGGTGCCCGAGATGGACTGGTCCGTGTTGGATGAAACCGGTGACGGCGTGACGTGGGCGGTGACGTCGACGGCAGCGCTGTCAGGGGAATACAGCTTGAAGATGAACAACTTCGCGGTCGATGCGGAAATGGCCACCGACCAGCTCATCTCTTCCACCATGGACATGTCGGGTGCCACGGAAATCCACATCACGTACAGTTGGGCCTACGCCTACAAGGGCACGGATCCGGACGAGGATGATTCCGATGACCGCCTGAAGGTGTACGCTTCATCGGATTGTGGCCAAACCTGGTCCCTCCGCCGCATGCACCGCGGCTTCACCGACCTCCCATCGGCAGATCCCCATCCCTTTCCCTTCGCCCCCGTCGGACCGGAGGAATGGAACACCTATACCCTGGTCCTTCCGTATGAGCAGTATTTGACAGAGAACTTCCGCATGTTGTTCGAGTTCGAAAGCCGGTTGGGCAACAACTTGTTCCTCGACGACATCAACATCCAAGCGGTGGGAGTCAATGATGTGGCGAACCTCGAAGCCACAGGGCGCTTGCCGCTGACCGTGTTCCCCAACCCGACAGCAGGTGGGGCGCAATGCACCTTCCGTACGGTGGTGGCCCACAAAGTGGACGTGGTGGTGCGGGACTTGCAGGGCAGGGAAGTGGCGCGGCCGCTCACAGGCGACCTTCCCGCGGGCGTTCACGAAGTGGAACTGCCGGCCAGTGGGTGGTCAGCGGGGACTTACTTGGTATCGGTAGCTTTGGATGGCGTGCCGAGCACCACGCGCCTCGTGGTGGAGTGATGCCCGTGCATGTTGCCTTGTAAACGAAAACGCCCGCAACCGCGGGCGTTTTCGTTTGTAGGGAGCACAACTGGCAGCTGCGGGGGCGTCGTTTCCCCGCCGGGCCGATGTTCCGAAAACCGGTCGAAGGGTTCAGTCCTGCACGCACAGGATGGAAGCCCCGGTGTTGAGGGGGTGAGCGGAATGCGTGGTGGGCAAGTTGCCGCTGGCGACGGAGTGTAGCATTCCGCTGGGTTCAGCGGTCCAAAACACGGCGGTGGAGCCCCAAGCCGCGTATGCTCCATTGGTTTCTCGGAAGCCCCCGGGGACCAAGTCCATTCCGGATGCGTTCGTTCCATCCCATTCCCGGGACTTCAGGGCGGCGGCTTTTTGGCCAAAAGCGGCTTCCAACGCCTCCCAATCCGCCTGGCTCGCCACGTGCCAATCCGCGGGACACACCCCACCGTGCTCATCGGCAAGTGCAGCAAAACCATTGTAAATCAACCCTGCCATCTCAGCGTGGTGATGCAAGCTGTCGTAAACGCACCAACCGGCGTCCTCCGCTTGCCAAGCGGCCGGACTCCGCAATTCATTCATCGGAGCGCCATCGGCAAACTGGACGGCGCGCAAGGGCTCGCTCATCCAACACTGCCCGCCCGCCAACACGGTGCGGTAATTGACCCCTTGGTGGTGCAGCTCATCGCCGCACGTCCGAAACACCACTTCCGGTTCATTTCCGGCCACGACTGGTGCAAAGTCCGCTTCTGAGTAGCCACTTTCCCCTTCGAGCACCCGCAGGATCAAGGCTTCAACCGCCCGCTCGAGCACGGCGCACTGCATGGCGTCGTATGACCGCTGCGAGGTGGATTCCTTCTGCATGAATTCAGCACGGATGAAGGGTTCACCAAGGGCGAATTTCAACTCCTTGATCTGGGTCATCAACCGTTGCTGCTGGCATTGTTGGAACACCTTGTCGCCGGTGACTTCCGTGCGCTGTCCCCAGCCCATCAGGGCCACTGAGCAGGCTGCAATAAACAATACAAGGCTTCGCAAACACTTCATCAGAAAGTAAAAATACGGATTCTGCTGCGATTCGTCGTAGAATTTTGGCTTTTTATCATTTGGATCAACGCGGTTGCCGGCAACAAAAACACCCCGCCGCGGCGGGGTGTTGGGTTAGGATGGGAGAACACCAACGAAAAAGGGAGTCTGGCAAGGTCCAATCCCGTTGGTGGAGGGGTATTTCAAATCATTCTTTCGAACCGAGGAGGATGGTGACGCAGCCCTCGTGCAAGATGGCCGAGTCGGACTCGGGCACGTAGACGTGCACCATCAGTTGCTGCGACTTTTCGACCCGGAAGTCTACGTGGTTGCGTCCGCCAGCTTTGGCGCTGTTGAACAAGCTTTTGCCGCGGGCATCGCGCACTTCGAATTGCACTTCCCCGAGGATGGGGTGGCTGCAGACGAGCAGGCGGTAGTCGGTGCCAGCAAGGAAGGTCAGGGTCAGTTCGGCTTCATCACCGGGGATGAGCACCGCGCTGTTGTAGTTGTCGTTTTGGACGTAACCTTCGAGCTCGGTCAGGCAGTTCTTTTTCGTGAACGAACGGCATTGAGCGGAGGCGTCAAACGTGGCCACCAGGCCCAAGGCCAGTACGAGGAGGGGGGCGTAAAATTTCATGATGGGGAGTTTGACAAGCGTCATTGGATGCAAAAGGTTCGGACGTCAGCAACGGCAGCTGCGATGGCTGCGATGGTCGCATCGTCTGCGGTGTATTCGTCTCCGCCGCCGAGGACGAAGGTGTTTTCGCCTTCTTGGGTGACGTTGCCATCGGCTTCGGTCATTGAGACGCCTTCGTATGCGGCTTCGATGGCCTCCATGCGGGTCAGCAAGGCGGTCAATTCCGGCGTAGCCTCGTAGCTGCGGCACAGGCGCATGACGTCATCGAGGGTCATTTTTTGTTCCGCGATGCGCGCCTTCAATTCGGTCGGGGCTTGATCGATGTGGTGCGTGGCGAGGTACATGCCTTCCACCCAACCCGCAGCGACCAAAAGCCCTGCGAGGTCTTCCGTACCGTTCGACTTCAAGCGCTCGTTCAGGTCGTAAAACGTCTCCGAAACGATGCGGATCAGGGCCTTGCGGTCGCCGCGGTTGGCTTCCGCTTCCTTCAGGACATCGTCGGTGATGACATCGCTGATGCCGAGTTGCGCACTCAAGTCCTTGATGGCCTGCAGGTATTCCAAGCTTGCCGCGTTTTCTTCGAAGATGGTGGAGTAGGACAAATCCGCTCCGTACACACCCAAGTTGATCGCCTGCCGGTCGCTTGTGTTGTACCGTGCCCCAGCCGAGGGGGCGTTGCAGGCGGAAGCTTCGAATGCTGCACCGCTGCGGTGGATGAGTTTCGCCATCTCCACGGGGGATGGAGCGGCGTGAAAGATTTTCTTCAACGTACCCGTGCGCGAAGAAACGGACATGCCGTCGTTGTCGTGTTGGGACGTTTCGGTTTGAACTGCAGCGGCCGGCGATTCCTCCGGGGTGTCACTGCCAAAGCAGCCGAATGCTCCGACGAGGAGCACCAAGCCCAACGAAGGGGCAACAGCTGTGAGGTTAAAGGGTTTGCGCGTTTTCATGGATCTGAGTTGTGTCGCTCAAAATGCAACGTGTCCTCACCTTTACGCGCAAACGTCAAAAAAGTTCCAAACATCGGCCCGTTTAGGAAAAGCAATCCCGCAAGCCGCTGTTTATCAGTGCGCTTCCAGCCAATCTTTTCCGGTGTTCACCTCCACGACCAACGGAACCGACAGCGTGGCAGCGCCTTCCATTTCCCGTTGAATGACCGGAATCACCGTGTCGAGTTCGCTCTGGGGCACGTCGAACACGAGTTCGTCATGGACCTGCATGATCATGCGCGTCGCCCAGCCTTCCCGCTCGATGGCCGCTTGGATTCGCAGCATGGCCACCTTGATGATGTCGGCCGCGGATCCCTGGATGGGCGCATTGACCGCGTTGCGTTCGGCGAATGCCCGCACGTTCGTGTTCGCGCTAGTGATGTCCGGCAGGTAGCGCCGCCGTCCCATGAGCGTCTCGGCGTAGCCGGTTTCACGCGCGCGGTCCACGCATTGCTGGGTGAAGTCCTTCAGGTCGCGGAATTGGGCGAAATAGGCATCGATGATCTCCTTGGCCTCCGAGCGGGAGATGTTCAGGTTTTGGGCCAAACCGAACGCGCCCTGCCCATACAGGATGCCAAAATTCACGGCCTTCGCCTTGCTCCGCATGGTCCGGTCCACGTCCCCGTACGCCACGCCGAACACGCGGGCCGCCGTCGCCGTGTGGATGTCGTGCCCCTCCCGAAAGGCCTCGCACAGCCCGGGATCGCCGCTCATCGCCGCCGCAATCCGCAGCTCGACCTGGCTGTAGTCGGCCGCCACCAGCACGTGGTCGGCATCGCGCGGCACGAAGGCCTTCCGGATCGCCCGCCCCTCCGCGGTCCGGATGGGGATGTTCTGCAAGTTCGGATCTTTCGAGCTCAGCCGTCCGGTCGCGGCCACGGCCTGCATGTAGTGCGTGTGGACGCGGCCGGTGCCCGGGTCGATGAGCTTGGGCAGGGGCTCCACGTAGGTCGACCGCAGCTTCTTCAGCTTCCGGTACTCGAGGATGAGCGGGATGATGGGGTGCTGCTGTTCGAGCTTGATCAGGACCTCTTCGCCGGTGGGGTATTGGCCACTCTTCGTGCGCTTGACCTTCGCTTTGATGCCGAGGTGCTCGAACAGGATGGGCCCGAGTTGCTTGGGGCTGTCGACGTTAAAGGTGCGCTCGGCGAGCCGTTGGATGTCCGCGTCGAGCGCTGCGATTTGGGTGGCGAGCTCTTCGCTGTATTGGGCCAAACCGTCCGCGTCAATGTGGACGCCCTCCCGTTCCACTTCCGCCAGCACGCGGGTCAGGGGGAACTCCACGTCCCGCGCGAGGTCGGTGGCCGCGACCGTTTCGAGCTGGGGCCGGTAGCGTTCGGCGAGCCGCAGGGCCACGTCGGCGTCTTCGCACGCGTAGTCGGTCCACTGGTCGGCCGGTACGTTGGCGGGCGATTTTTGGCCTTTGCCCTTCGCCCCGATCAGCTGCGAAAATGGAATCGTCTGGTAGCCCAAATCCAGCTCCGCCAACCGGTCCAGCCCATGCCCGCTCTCCGGCTGCAGCAGGTAATGCGCGATCATCGTGTCAAAAATCCGGTTCTTCACCTGCACGCCGTGGCTCCGCAACACCTGGTAATCGTACTTGAAATTGTGGGCGATCGCTTCCTTGTCCTCCGCCGCGAACACCGGCCGTAGCGCGTCCAAGTACTCCTCGCGGCTCCACGCCTCACTTGCCACGGGCACCCACCACGCTTCCCCCACTTCGACGGCGAACGAGCAGCCGATGAGGTCCACGTTCCGGGCATCGAGCCCCGTCGTTTCCGTGTCGAAGGCAAAGGACTCTGCGGTGAGCAGCCGCTCGACCAAGGCATCCAACGCGGGGCGCGTCGTCACCGCATGGTACGTGTGGGGCGTCGTTTCGAGGGTGGCCAGGTTCGTCACCACCGGCTCTTCGGCCACCGCCGTGGAGAACATGTCGAGCTGGCCGTCGTCGGGGGCGGGCGCTTTCAGGGCGGTGGGTTCGGATTTGGCCTCGATCCCGAAATCCGTCATCACCCGGCGCAGCAGCGTTCGGAATTCCAACTCCTCGAACACCGCCTGCACCGCCTCCATGTTCGGGTGGCCCATTTCCATCGCCGGCAAGTCCAACGCGTAGGGCAGGTCCAAGCAAATCGTGGCCAGTTCCTTCGAAAGCAGCGCCGACTCCCGCCCGGCCTCGACCTTCTCCTTCATTTTCCCCTTCAGCTCGTGGGTGTGCTCGAGCAGCCCCTCGATGCTGCCGTATTGCTGGATGAACTTCGAAGCCGTCTTCGGCCCGACGCCTGCAATGCCCGGGATGTTGTCCACGCTGTCGCCCATCAGCCCGAGCAGGTCGATGATCTGCAGCGGGTGATCCACCCCGAAACGTTCGCACACTTCCGCCGGTCCGAGCACCTCGGGCGGGTTGCCGCCTTTCGCGGGCTTGAACATCTTGATCCGCTCGGTCACAAGCTGCCCGAAATCCTTGTCCGGCGTCATCATGTACACGTCGTAGTCCTCTTTCGCGGCTTGGTGGGCCAAATACCCAATCAAATCATCCGCCTCATACCCCTCCAACGAAATCACCGGGATGTCGAAGGCCTCCAACACCTTCAAAATGAACGGCACCGACCGCTTGATGTCCTCCGGCGTCTCATCCCGGTTCGCCTTGTACTCCGGAAACATCTCCGTCCGAAAGGTGTCGCCCGGCGAATCGAACGCCACCGCCAAATGCGTCGGCTTTTCGTTCCGCAACACCTCGAGCACGGCATTCGTGAAGCCGAAAATGGCCGACGTGTTCAATCCGTGGGAATTGATGCGGGGGTTCTTGATGAAGGCATAGTAGGCCCGGAAAATCAGGGCGTATGCATCAATCAGGAAAAGCTTGCGGGGAGATTCGGGTGTGATCATGGGAAGCGATTCGGGACAAGCAAGTTAGCCCGCACCGCCTCGCCGACCTACCGCTTTTTATAAACAGGCACCGAGCTGCACGCCTCCCCGAACATCAGGGACTTCACGACCGGCTGCAACTTCCGAACCACGGCCGCCAACGCGGCCGGACCGCCCACCGAGGCACACCCGCGCACCATCACGCGCTGCCCTTCAAATTCCGCCACATCCGCCCCTTCAATCGCAGCAATCAGCCGCTCTCCGGCCACGGTTTGCGGTGTCCCCACATGGGGCCGCCCACCGAGTTCCACGATCCGCGATGCCGCCAGCATCCACGCCCAATCCGGCAAAATCGCGTCCGCACTGCAATGAATGGCGACGTCGTGGCCGGCGTACGCCGCGGCATCCCACTTCTTCACGGCTTCCCGGAACGGCTTCTCCATCAATACCCACCCGTCCACGAGCTCGGCCGCGAGGTCACACGACACGACTTGGGGCACGGAAATCCAACGGTCCAGCTCCAACTGGACGAGGCCACTCGCCTCCACCCGGTTGACGATGGGCTGGTCCATCAGGCCGTGCGCATCGTGGTTTGCGCCGCTTCGGCCATGAGTGCTCGGGCGGCTGCCACAATGCCGGCGCGGTCGTACCCGCATTCGGCGTAAAGCTGGGACTGGCTGCCGTGTTCGACGTAGCGGTCGGGCAGGCCGAGGCGCTTGACCCGGGCTTGGTATCCGGCATCGGCCATGAACTCGGTCACGGCGCTGCCGAAACCGCCGGTCACCGTCCCGTCCTCCACCGTAATGACGCGGGAGAACTTGCCGAACACCTCGTGCAGCATCACTTCGTCGAGCGGCTTTACGAACCGCATGTCGTAGTGGGCGGCGCTGATGCCGGCTGCAGCCAAGTCTTCGAGGGCGCCCGTCGCTTGTGTGCCGATGGCGCCGATGGTCAGGATGGCCACGTCCTTGCCGTCCTTCAGCTTGCGGCCGCGACCAACTGGAATTTCTTCGAAGGGTTGCCGCCAGTTGACGATGGAGCCGTTGCCGCGTGGGTAGCGGATGGAGTACGGACCGGATTGCTTTTGGCTTGCGGAATACATCATGTTCCGCAGCTCGACTTCATCCATTGGAGCGGCCACCGTCAGCCCTGGCACACAGCGCATGTAGGCCAAATCATACGCCCCGTGGTGCGTCGGCCCATCCGCCCCCGCCACGCCCCCGCGGTCGAGGCAGAACACGACATGCAAGTCCTGCAAGGCCACGTCGTGGATGACCTGGTCGTACGCCCGCTGCATGAAGCTCGAGTAAATGTTGCAAAACGGCACCTGGCCGCGCGTGGCCATGCCCGCACTGAAGGTCACCGCATGTTGCTCGGCAATGCCCACGTCGAACGCCCGGTCCGGCATTTGCTCCATCATGAACTTGAGGGAACAGCCGGTCGGCATGGCCGGGGTGACCCCGACGATGCGGCGGTCTTTCTCGGCGAGTTCGATGATGGTGTGCCCGAAGACGTCCTGGAACTTGGGCGGCGTCGGGGCGCCTTGCTTCGCCTGGATGACCTCGCCGGTTTCCTTGTTGAACAGGCCGGGCGCGTGCCATTTGGTCGGGCTGCCGGCTTCGGCCGGCGCGTAACCCTTGCCCTTCTTCGTCACGCAGTGCAGCAGCTTCGGACCCGGGATGTCCTTGAGGTCCGCGAGGATGGCCGCGAGGTGCTCCGCGTCGTGGCCGTCCACCGGCCCGAAGTAGCGGAAGTTCAGGGATTCGAACAGGTTGCTCTGCTTGAGCATGGCCGCTTTCACGGCGTGTTCGACTTTTTGGGCGATGGCTTGGGCGTTGGGCCCGAATTTGCTGATCCGCCCGAGCAGATGCCACACTTCGTCCTTGACCTTGTTGTAGGTGTGGGACGTGGTGACATCCGTCAAGTATTCTTTGAGCGCCCCGACGTTGGGGTCGATGCTCATGCAGTTGTCGTTTAGGATGACCAGCAGGTTCGTGTCTTCCACGCCACCGTGATTCAAGCCTTCAAAGGCCAAACCCGCCGTCATCGCCCCATCTCCAATCACCGCCACATGCTGCCGTTCCCGGTTGCCCTCCAACCGGCTCCCCACGGCCATGCCCAACGCTGCCGAGATGCTCGTGCTGCTGTGCCCCACCCCAAACGTATCGTACGGGCTCTCGCTCCGCTTCGGGAATCCCGAAATGCCTTTGTATTGGCGGTTCGTGTGGAACCGTTCGCGGCGTCCGGTCAAGATCTTGTGGCCGTAGGCTTGGTGTCCGACGTCCCACACGATTTGGTCATCCGGCGTGTTGTACACATAATGCAGGGCCACCGTCAACTCGACCACGCCCAAGCTCGCGCCGAAATGCCCGCCTTTTTCCGAGACCACGTCGACAATGAAGTCGCGCAGTTCGTTCGCCACTTGCGGCAGGTCTTCGGGCTTGAAATGTTTGCGCAGATCCGCGGGTTCGTGGATGCGCGAGAGGAGGGGGCCGGCGGCGTATGTACTCATGGAAACAGGGTGGGGGTCATTGCCCGGTATTCAACAAAGCTAAACGTTGAAAGGTTCACGGCATTGCCCTCAGGCCAAAATCCCAATCGCCCGGTACTCAGGCCATCACCTCCGCCGCAAGGCCGAGGAGGATGTCGAGCCCGTCGGTGTTGCCCAAGTCCGCGTTGGCAGCCCGTTCCGGATGGGGCATCATGCCGAAGACGTTCATGCCCTTGTTCGCCACGCCCGCGATGTTGTCGAGCGACCCGTTCGGGTTGGCCCACGACTTGGTGGCGCCGGTTTCGTCGGAATAGCGGAACAGGATTTGGTCCCCGTCTTCGAGGGCCTTCAAGCCGTCCGCATCGATGAAGTAATTGCCCTCCCCGTGGGCGATGGGGATGCGGCGGGCGACCGCGGGGTCGAGCTGGGCCGTCAACGGCGCGGTGCGCGAGACGGGCACGACGTGCTGGTCGCGGGCGATGAATTTGCGGGAGGCGTTGTGGAGGAGGGCGCCGGGCAGGAGGCCGGCTTCGCACAGGATTTGGAACCCGTTGCACACCCCGAAGACGCGTCCGCCGCGCTCAGCGTGCTCCACGACGCTTGCCATGATGGGCGAAAACCGAGCGATGGCGCCGCTGCGGAGGTAGTCCCCGTAGCTGAATCCGCCGGGCAACACCACGGTGTCCACCCCTTGCAGGTCGTGGTCTTTGTGCCAAAGCTGCACCACTTCAAAACCAGAATCTTCTCGGAGCGCATGAACCATGTCCATGTCGCAGTTCGAGCCGGGGAACGTGACGACGCCGAATTTCATGGGGCGAAGTTCGGGAATTTTATGCAGGATGCCGCGACGATTTGCTCACAGGTTACCCCCAAGGGCGAGGCCGGCGAGGAGGGTGGCCAGGGCCAGCATCCACAGGGCGGTGCGGCCGCGGTGGCGGCGGGTGGGCGGCAGGGCGCTCCAGGCGAAGGCGATGAGGAGGGCCGTCAGCCGCAAGGCGTGCGGGGTGGGGCCGCATTGGGCCAGGGCGACGCCGGCCATTAGGGGCAGGAGCAGGGTGAGGTTCGTGCGGGTGGCCTTGCGGCGGATGCCGGCGTTCAGGGAGTCGCTGAGGAGGGCCAGCCAGCCGGCGAGGACGAGGAGGGCGGCGAGGAGGGACCAGCCGAGGTGGAGCGGGGGGAGCGGCGTCCAGGGGAGGTGGGCGGCGGCGGGCAGGTCGTGTCCCGTCCAGGTGAGGACCGTGGCGAGGCCGGGGAGCCAGGCGAGTCCGAGGAGGAGCAGGGCCCATTCGCGGAAGAGGGGGGTGCGGGATTTGGCCTGGACGATGATGATGCCGCAAACGAGGCCGATCATCGCCGGTTCCACCACCCACGCCAGCCCGGCCAGCGCTCCCGCGCGAAACGTCAGCGCGCTCACCCGCGGCTGGCGGTGCACCCCGAGGATCCACCAGATGCTCCACAGCCCGATGAGGAGGGCGACCCACGACCGCACATCTTCCTGCCACGTGGGTTCCGGCGCGAAGCTGCGGGCGGCAAATAGCAACCCCACGAGCAGCCACGACAGACGCGGATCCGCCTGGTCCACGTTGTCAAACGACCGGTAAATGACGTGCGCCGCGCCCGCCACAGCCAGTGCACCCGCGCCCCAAATCCAGGCGCTGTCCCCCTGCATCCAGGCCACGCCCACCAAGGCGATGACCGTGACGGGGACTACGAGCCATGCAATTGGTTGGTTGGAACGGAGGAGGGTTAGCACAGAAGTTGTATTTTTGGGGCGAATTTACGCAGCATGAACACGCAAGAAATCCTCACCCCGGTCGCCAAGTTCATTGAATGGACCTTCGAAAACGTATTGGTACCGATTTCATCACCCATGAACACTGCCGTGGTTTTGCTCGGTTTTGTGGGGCTGGCGTTTTGGCTGCGCACCCAGAAGAAGTACACGGAAAAGGCGAAGCGCGACGGCACCATCGTGTGATGGCAGTGCCCTGTTGATTGATGTGGCCACCCCTTCGCGGGTGGCTTTTTTTTGCTCGACGGATGGGTCTTCAGTGCGCTTCTTCGAGCACGTCAGCCCCGATGTCTTTGCGGTAGAAGCCTCCCTCGAATCCCACACGTGCCGCCAAGCGGTAGCTGTTCTTG
Organism: Flavobacteriales bacterium; assembly: GCA_023264155.1. Lineage (GTDB taxonomy): Bacteria > Bacteroidota > Bacteroidia > Flavobacteriales_D > Sanyastnellaceae > JALQTD01. The sequence goes on from JALQTD010000013.1 coordinate 12,870, forward strand.
AGCGCCGCTTCCAAGTCCATCCCGAAGCCGGTCAAGGCCAGCACCCGTCCGCCAGCCGTGTAAACTTTCCGGCGCGACTCCTTGGTTCCCGCGTGGAACACCACGCCATCGATGCCCGCTGCGGCTTCGAGTCCTTCGATCTCCACGCCTTTCTCGTATGCGCCCGGGTACCCTGCTGATGCCAGGATGACGGTGCTCGCCGCACGCGGGTCGATGGCCATGTCGACTTCGGTCAACATGCCGGTGCACAAGCTGTCGAACAAATGGAGCAGGTCGCTTTTCACCCGCGGCAAAATCACCTCCGTTTCGGGGTCGCCGAGGCGGCAGTTGTATTCGATGACATACGGATCTCCGCCCACCTTGATGAGCCCGAAGAACACAAACCCGCAGTAGGGAATGCCATCCTTTTCGAGTCCTTTGATGGTCGGGATGACGATTTGGTTCATGGCCTTTTCCTGGAATTCAGGCGTCACGAAAGGAACCGGGGAAACCGCCCCCATGCCGCCCGTGTTGGGGCCTTGATCGCCTTCGCCGACGCGCTTGTAGTCCTTCGCCGAGGGAAGCATTTTGAAGGAGTGGCCGTCGGTCACGCAGAACATGCTCACTTCGATGCCGTCGAGGAATTCTTCAATGACCACCCGCCGACCGGCCTCGCCAAACGATTCGCCGCTCAACATGTCGCGCAGCGTAGCTTCGGCTTCCTTGCGCGATTCCGTGATGATGACCCCTTTGCCCGCAGCGAGCCCGTCTGCTTTGAGTACGTAAGGTGGTTGGAATTCGTCCAAAAACGCAATGGCCGCCTCCAGTTGTTCCCCCGTGAAGCTGCCGTATCGTGCTGTGGGGATGTTGTGCCGCTTCATGAACTGCTTCGCAAAGTCCTTGCTCCCCTCGAGTTCAGCACCTGCGGCACGCGGCCCCACCACCTGCACGTCCACTTTATCGGAATCGAGCAAGTAATCGGCGAGCCCCGCGACCAAGGGGGCTTCCGGGCCGACCACCACTTGGTCAATGTCGTGGCGCTTGACGTACCGCTCCACCGCCGCAAAATCCATCGGGTCCAAATCCGCTTGCTCCCCCAAGCCGGTCGTTCCCGCGTTGCCGGGGGCCACGTGCAAGCTGGTGAGGAGTGAGCTTTGGGACAACTTCCAAGCCAAGGCGTGTTCGCGCCCGCCGCTTCCTATGAGCAGTACATTCATGCTGCGAAATTAGCGCCTTCAGCGACCGGGTGCAACCGCAAGATGTACCTTCGCGCACATGCGTTCGGTCGATTCCGGTTCCGTGCTGATTTCAGCGGTGGTCATCGCTTACAACGAGGTGCACAATTTGCCGCGGTGCTTGGCTTCGCTCCGGCTGGGCGAAGTTGTCGATGAGGTCGTCGTGGTGGACAGCGGGTCGCAGGATGGGACGGTGGAGCTTGCGGCGGCGGCGGGTGCACGGGTGTTGCACCACCCGTTCGAAGGGCACATCGAGCAGAAGAACTGGGCCCAGGATCAGGCCCGGGGTGAGTGGATTTTAAGCTTGGACGCGGATGAGGCGCTGTCGGAGGAGTTGGCGGCGTCGTTGTTGGCGTGGCGCGCGGAGCCGCAGGAGGCGGAGGGCTATGCCGTTAACCGCTTGACGAATTACTGCGGCAGTTGGGTGCGGCATTCGGGCTGGTATCCGGATCGGAAGACGCGGTTGTGGCGGGCGGGATCCGGCCGGTGGGTGGGGGTGAATCCGCACGATCGGCTGGAGGTCTCGGGCCGCGTGAACCGCTTGGCGGGCGACCTGCTCCACTATTCCTACTACACGCGCCAGGATCATTTGGACCAAATCGCATACTTCTCGGACATCGCGGCCACTGCCGCTGGCGTGCTGCCTTGGGCCGTCATTTGCGGGAAGGTGGCGTTTCAGTGGGGCAAGAACTACCTGCTCCGTGGGGGATGGCGGGATGGGAAGGCCGGATGGGAGATTGCGCGATGGAGTGCCTTTGCGACGTGGGAGAAGTACCGGAAGGCGCGCAATCGGGGGCGGGCGGTGCGGTTGTTGCCGGCGGGGCGTGTGGAACGGGTGCTCGTGGTGCGGACGGACGGGCTGGGGGATGTGGTGGTGACGTTGGGGCTGGCGGGATGGTTGAAACGGGAGGCGCCGGGGGTGGAGGTGGGGATGTGTGTGGCGGGCTACGCTGCGTCGGTGGCGCGGGCATGTCCGGATGTGGACGGGGTGGTGGTGAAGGGGGAGGCCGGTTGGGTGGAGGCGGCGGCCGGGTACGACGTGGCGGTGTTTGCGCTGCCGGATCGGGAGGTGGTGGCGGCCTTGCGGGGCCGGGTGGCGGTGCGGGTGGGGACGGGCCGGCGGTGGCACATGGTGGGGGCGATGACGCATCGGGTTTGGGCGGGTCGGAAGCACTCGGGGCACCACGAGGCGTGGCACGGATTGCAGTTGTTGGAGCCGGTGCGCCTCGTGCCGGGCATGGCGCGGCCGGGCCGGAAGTTGCCGGCGGATGCGGCGGCTGAGCTCGTGCCGTTGGTGCGCTTGCAGCCGCCGCCGGTTGCCGTTCCGGAGGGCCTTTTGCCGGCGGACGATCGCCCGGTGGCGGTGGTGCATCCGGGGTCGCATGGGAGCGCGAACAATTGGTCGTGGGAGCGGTATGCACAGCTGGTGAGGGATTTGGGCCAAACCCACCACGTCATCATCACCGGCTCCGCTGCGGAAGGTCAAGCCCTCGCGCCCTTCTGGTCCCTCCTCCGCGGCGCGCCCCACGTCGATGCCACGGGCGCTTGCACCCTCGAGGCGCTCCTCGCCCTGCTGGCCCGGGTGGACGTCGTGGTCGCCGCCAGCACCGGCCCGCTGCACCTCGCCGCCGCCCTCGGAACGCATGCTGTGGGACTGTTCGGCGAAACGGCCCCCGTCTGGCCCCAACGGTGGCGCCCCATCGGCCCGCGGGTCACGGTCCTGACTGCGCCGGGCCTAGCTTCCGACGGCGGTCTCGACATTCCGGTCGCGGCCGTCCTGTCCGCCGCGACGGCCGAACAAACCCAGGAATAGCCCGGCAAAGGTCACGCCCGCCTGCGTCTCCAACGTATCCTCGGTCAGGCACGACAACGCCAGCACCCCCAAGAACAACCACGCCGCCACCCGGTAATCGGCGGGCACCCCCCGCCCGCTCAGCACCAACACAGCCCCCCACAGCAACACGGCCAACGGCCCGCCCGCCAAGAAAAACGACACGTACTGGTTGTGCGCCCGCAGCCGGAAGGCCGGCTGAAGCGGCGACTCCAGCGCATCATAGGCCCGCGCAAACTCCCGGTTCAGGTCCCCGGTCCCCACGCCCCACACCGGTGCCCCCTGCGCAATCCACCGCGCGGCCCGCAAAAAATGCAGGCGCTGCACCACGCTGTGCCCCGACGGATTGCCTCCATCCCAAGCGTTCAACACTTCGAACCGCAGCACATCCCAGCGGCGCCTGAGACCGGAGTGGGTGAGCTCGAAGGCGGTGGGAATGCCGCGTTCGACGTGCGCGATTTGGTCCGCGCTCAACGCCTCCACACCCGCCGAGTCCTTGGGCAGCCGCAGCGAGGTCAAGTACCGGATCAAGGTCATCTTGAGCTCCTGATTCCGGCCGTCCAGCCCGTCGAAGGCCAGCGCACTCCGGCGGTTCCACACCGGCCGCATCTCCCGCTCCGCCACGCGCGTCCAAACGAACTCATCCCCCTCCCGCAACGTGCGCTCCAGGTCGTGCCAGTAAGGCGTTCCCGCCGCCGACCGCTCGGGCAGGCTGGCCGGGTCGGGCCGCAACGGCCGCAACGCCCAAGCCGCCCACAGCACCGCGCCCACCGCCAGTCCCAGCGCCCCCCAAGCCCCGCGCCGCGCCCACTTCCTCGGCACGCCGATCCGGTCCAGTCCCACCGTGGCCGCCAGCATCACGCCGACCGCCGGGAGCAACAACGCCCCGGTCAACGTGGCCGTCTTCCAAATGACGGCGCCGCCGAGGACCGTGAGGGCCAACGGCAGGGCCAGCCGGGCTTGGCGTTGCAACCATTTGGCCCACCACCAAGCCGTGCCGAAGGCGATGAACAAGCTCAGTCGGATGTGCGAAACGAACGGCGACCAATCCCGTGGAGCGAGCGGCCCTTCCCGCAGCAACCCTTGGCCCAACACCGCGATGCACGCGGCCACCAGGGCGAACGCCCAGACCTTCGGGACCCACGCCAGCACCCGCTGCCGGTCCCAACGCCCGGTGATGAGGATGAGCGGAAACGCCAACAGCGGCGCTTTGATGCGCAGGACATTCCACCCCTCGGCCAAATCGCTCGTCCACAGCAGCCCCAGCGCGTGCCACCCCCACAGCCCGAGCACCGCCCACAGCGGCGCCTGCACCCGGTAGAACCGCCACCCCCTTCCGCGCAACACCGGCCCGTTCACCAGCCGATCCGCCACCCACGCCATCACGCACAGGAACGCACCTTGCGACATCAGCCACGTGGAAAAGGGCATCGCCACCAGCGTGACCCCGATGCCCGCCGCGTACAGCCGATCGACCCACGCCTTTTGCATCAGTCCTGAGGGCCCGCGAGCAGCGCGCGATAAGATTGGTTTTCAAGCAATTCCACGGCTTTCAGCAGCTCCTTGTCCGTGCTTTGCGTCCAGGCAATGTACGCGTCGAGCGGATGCATCCGCATCACCAGTTCGTGCTCGATGCTCGTCTGAATCTCCTCCCGGAAGCGGGCCAAATCCCGCGGCACATCCGCCTTCAACACCCCCTCCAACGCCAAAAACGCCGCCGAATCCACCTCAAAAAACTGCTCCTCCCGCGCCTCCTGCTCCAACCGCTCAAACAATTCCATCGACCGCGCGGCGTACGGCACCGGCTGCTCCACGGCAAACGCCACGAACGCCTCCCAGTCCTCCTCGCTCAGCGACCAGCCGTCCAACACGAGCGTGTCGTGCGCCGCCGCCCACCGCGTCCCGAAATCAAAAATCACCCCGGCTTCGAGCATCCCTTCGTGCACGTAACTCATGTATTCCACCGGCACTTCCACATCGGGCTCAATCCCCACGCCGTCGCGCACCACCCGCCCGTTCTCCGTCGTGAACGTCTTCGTCAGCGAATCGGCAATCACCGCACCACCGGCCCCGTAATCGTAGCGTTGGATGCAGCGGCCACTCGGGGTGTAATACTTGGAAACCGTCACCTTCAGCCGCGTGCCATAGGCCAAATCCTTCGTCTGCTGCACCAATCCCTTCCCGAAGCTTTGCTGCCCGATGACCACCCCGCGATCGTAGTCCTGGAAGGTCCCCGCCACAATTTCACTCGCCGACGCCGATTCCCCATCGATCAGGACCGCCAACGGGATGTCCCCAGCGAAGGCGGGGCCCATCGTCTTGTAGTGCTGATCACGGCTCGGGTCTTTCGCGTGCGTCGTCACCACGGTCATGTCCTTCTCAATGAATAGGTTAGCCAGTGCGATTGCCTCATGCACCAGCCCCCCGCCGTTCCCCCGCAGATCGAGCACCACCGCCCCGATGTCCAAGGAATCCTTCAGCGCCTTGTAGGCCAAACGCACTTCCGCCGCACTCCCCCGGGTGAACCGCGAAAACGCGATGTACCCGATGCTGTCCCCGACCACCCCGTAATACGGCACCGCCGGCACTTCGATTTTTTCCCGCACGAACGCGAACTCCAACGGCTCCTCTGCGCCCCACCGCTCGACCTGCAACTCCAGCTCCGATCCGGTCGACCCGTCGAGCAAATTCAGCGCCGTTTCCTCATCCAAATCCCGGATGTCCCGTCCATCCACGTGGGTGATGACGTCCCCCACCTTCAGTCCCCCGCGTTCCGCCGGAAACCCCGGCAGCAATTCGGTCACGGTCAGTTGGCCATGGAGCTCGTATATCGTAGCACCCACCCCGCCGTATTCGCCCGTCGTCATGAAGCGCAAGTCCTCCACCCGCGATTCCGGGTAGTAGACCGTGTACGGATCCAAGCTCTCGACCATCGCCTCAATGCCCGTTTCCATGATGGCCCCCGGTTGGATTTCATCCACGTAATGGATGTTCAATTCGCGGAACAAGGCGTTGAGGATCTCGAGTTGTTTCGAGATCTCAAAGTAATTCTCCCGCACCATCGGGGTAAAGGCCCAGCCCACGCCTGCCAGCACCAAGACCAAACCCAGGTGCTTTAATCCTTTCCGTCGTTTTCCGTCATGCATGCTCTTCCGGTTTCTCGTCGGAGGCCGAAGCCGCGGTGTGCGCACTGAGTCGGCGAATCAGTTTGCGCATAGCGGTTTGGCACACGGGCCAATCCGGCATCTCCTTCCCCACAAAGATGAGCACGATTGCCCATTGTTCACCCCGCTCACCGACTTCGGTTTCAAACGCCTCGCGCTCGAGCCGCCACGCCTCCCGAATGAGCCGCTTGATCCGGTTGCGGTCCACGGCCCGCTTGAACGCCCGTTTCGGGACGCTCACCATCAGCTGGGTCGGCACCGCCTCCGGCAGCGGTCCCTTGACGCACCGGGTGATGAAAGGAAACGACTTGACCACCTCCCCGCCTTCGAAGGCCCGCCCGATCAAGGTGCGGGATTTCAAGCGTTGCGAACGAGGAAAACCCAGTGGCCGTATTCCCACTGCGTTACTTGCCGTTGATGTAATGCTCAATGGCCATCGTCATCGAAGGCGCTGAGGGGAGGGGAGCGGGAATGTCCACGCGCAGGTTCGCCTTCTTCGCGGCTTCGGCCGTGGTCGTCCCGAAGGTGGCAATGCGCGTCTCCCCTTGCTCAAAGTCCGGGAAGTTCTTGAACAGGCTTTCGATTCCGCTGGGGCTGTAGAACACGAGCATGTCGTATTTCACATCGCTCAGGTCGCTCAGGTCGCTGCAGACCGTGCGGTACATGACGGCCTTGGAATAGTCGAGCTTGATGCCGTCCAAAATCTCCGGGATCGATGGCTTCAACAAGTCGCTGCACGGCAAGAGGAACTTTTCCTTCTTGTGCTTTTTCAAGCTGTCAACCATGTCCTGAAACCGCTGCTTGCCGTGGAAAATGCGGCGTTTGCGGTAGGTCACGTATTTCTGCAAGTAGTAAGCGGTGGATTCGCTGATGCAGAAGTACTTCATGGTGTCCGGCACTTCGAACCGCATTTCTTCGGCCAGTCGGAAGTAGTGGTCGGCGGCATTCCGCGAGGTCAGGATGACGGCCGTGTGTGCCGCCAGTTCCACGCGTTGTTGCCGGAATTCTTGCGCATCGATGCCTTCCACGTGGATGAACGGGCGGAAGTCGATGGTCAGTTTCTGACGTTCAGCCAAATCGAAATACGGAGATTTCTCCGTGGTCGGCTTGGGCTGCGAGATCAGGATGGTCTTGATCTTTTTTGCCATAGAAAGGTGGTCGTTCAATGCCCTCCCTCACCCTTCAAGCAATGCTGAAAGCAGCACCCAAGTCGGGACGAGTTCGAGGGTGCAAAGGTACGCAATTCCCCAACCAATTGAAAGTCCGCTCAATCGGATCAATTGAAGCAACCGAATCCCGCGCCAAATCAAGAAAACCCCGAAGGTGACCCAGTACACCTCGCGCGAGGCGATGACGTCGGCCTCCACCCGGCTTTGGACCGAAATGGCCAGCACCTCCAATACCAACACAACCGCGAGCACGTTCCGCAGGAGCCGGTCGGTCTCGGCATGTTGCCAGGACAATTCACGCGATTCCACCATCCAACCGACGAGTCCCCGCACGAGACTGCGCAATGGGATGAGGACCAACCCCATACCGACACCCACGGCCGCTCCCCGCCAACCCTCCGCCGGCATTCCTTCCCACTGCAGGGGGAGTTCCGTCAACCACGGACCCGTACAAGGCCCCAAGGTGGTCGCCCATCCCAATACGCCCCACCCCAGCACCCCGAGCAGGTGGCTCATTAACAACCCCATCGTGCTTCCGCCCTCCACGTGCCGCCCGAACCACATGCCCCGCGGGTTGGACAAGCTGCCCCAAGTCAACTGCCACTCGGCGAAGTGGACCATCCGCAACGCCGCGAGCACGGCAATCACCAGCAGCACCCCGGCCAAACCGGGGTACAACAACTCCCAGGGCGGAGTAGGTAGTGGGGTGCCTTCGAACATGCCGCAAAGTTCGTCATTCCATCCTTGGTGCCACCACCACGACGCGCCCAGCAATGGCATGGCCCGCCTCATTCAGCGCCACGACCCAGTAGCTACCGGGCTTCACGGCCACTCCCTGCGTGTCCCGCCCATCCCAAAACCAAGAAGCCCGCCCGCTGGCAACCGGCAGCACCCCGCCCGGCTCGAACAATCCGCGCACCTCCCTGCCATCCCCGTCCAGGACGGCCAGGCGGTGAAGGACTTCGGTGGCGCCGTTTTGCCAATGCACCCCCACGTGACCCCACGCGTCGGTGCCCGGGACGCACGTCCGCGGGGCCACTTCGAGCGGTGCGTTGCTGGCGGCCGGAAGGCCGTTTTGGGAATTGGGGGCCCCGGGCGTGGACCCGTTCAGGCAAGCAGCCCAGGCGCCGGGCGCCGGATGGAAGCGCTCCCAGCTCACGCCTTCGTCGAGCGTGCGCTGCGGATCGAACCGGTCCCGATCGGACCAGACCGAGTCGAGTAGGACGCGCTCTCCGCCAGCCACACGGCCCAATTGAATCCGTCGATCACCGTACAAGGAGGGCAGTTCAGCGGGCAATACGTAAGGGGGATTCAACCGTTCGGGGCAACGCGCCCATGCGAGTTCAATCCCTGCCGGAACCCACATGCGTTCAGGCGCAATCGGCTCCCAATCGTACGGGAAGGGTTCGTCGGTCGCCGTCCAAACCAGCGCCGCCGTGCTCGCCCAGCCGCTGCCCTCCGCCATGGTTTCGATGAACGGTTCGTCTTCAGGAGGCAACCAGGCTCCAATTTCATTCAGCCGCCAAGGGCGGACGGAATCGCTCAGTTCGACCACGGTTGTGGTCACGGCGTTGCCGGCGAAGTCATGGCAAGTGACGGGGGTGCCGGGTGGGACGGGCCAGTGCCAAAGGAAACCGTTTTCATCCCCCGGGAGGGCGGTGGAGTCGGGGAGAACGGGCTCGGAGAAGCGGGCGTGGATTTGGCCTTCCAACTCGACCCAAGCCAGCAAGGTCGGAGGGACAGTGTCCGCCCAGGGTATACGCGGCTCGAGCCATCCTGGCGAACAGCCGAGCGGCGCCTTGCTTCCGGCCCAATTGCGGCCATCACCCGCCGGGCCTTGGGGGTCGAGCCGCACCCAGGTCATGCCTTCGTCGGCGGCTTGCCGGTCTTCCTGCCAGCAACTTGAGTAGGCAAACGATTCGAGGACACTTCCCGCGCCGTCGAGCAGCGCAATGTGACCGGCTTCATTCGGCAAGTCCACCGGAATGAGGGCGCTCGCACCGGGAGCGAGGTGGCGAGGGAGGCTGGTGATGCCGCCGATGTGGACCCCGCTCATCTCCCACGTTGCTTCGCTGAGGTTCGTCCACTCGACATAGGGCGAAAGACCGGGCCAACCGGCTGGGGGACGCACGGCAATTTCAGTCACAGCCGCTTTGCCAGCCGTGGGAAATTCGGCGATGGAATCGACGTGGTGCCAGGGCCCCTCGGTGGTCCACCGTTGGAGGCAGGGCCGCAAGCCCGCAATGGTCAACGCGAGGGGCCGGCCGGCCGGCACGGTCCCTGTCCAAAGCGCCGATTTAGGCCCGTCTGGTTCAAGCGGAACTCCGCCGTCCCGCCAAGACAGGCTGCCGCTTGCCAAGGGGTCCAACTCGCAGCTGAATTCAATCCGCCCCCCGCCGGCATGCAGCGGACGAAAAGCGGAAACGGTGAGCGGCTCGTACGGAACGATCGCCTCCGCGCCCGTGCCCGGTGAGGCCGGGGCTTCGGGCGCCCAATGGCTTTCCAACCCGCAGGCCCCGGCATGGCGCAACCCGATGGAGGTTCCTCCCGGGGCACCTTGCCACCATGCGCGGTCATACTGCACGGCATCGATGACGGTTCCATCGGCCCGTTGAACCGCGAGCAATTCACCGGCATCGGTGAACGAACCGATGCCCGGCAGTAGCGCTTGCCGCCCGCCCGCGGCCACGGCGGTGTGCGAAGGGGACAAGACGCACCGCGCATGGGGTTCGAGCAAGCCATCCCAAGGAGCAAGGGGCTCCACCCCTGAAAGGTCAGTGGCGTCTTGCAGGTACAAATGCCGCACATCCACGATGCGGTCGCTCGCATTGGTCCATTCGATCCATTCCACTTCAGGGAAACCCTGACTGGGCGTGGGGTCCGCCATGATTTCCGTCACCAGCACGTCCCCCGGCTGTGTCGCATGCGCAGGAAGGTAGAGCGTGGTGATGGAGCGGTCAGCGCAGTTGCCCACCGTGTCGCAAACTTGGCTCAAGTTCAAAGGGATGGGATGCCCGATGGAGGCTGCGTGAGGTGCCAGGCATTGCACCACGTTTCCCGCGGTTTCGGGAGCGATTTGGCAGAGCAATCCCTCATCGTTCAGCCATGCAGCAGGCGGTGCGGCCAAGCGTTCATTGAAGGCGACGCGAAGCAAGGAGTCGCTCATCCACTGGTTGCTAACGGGTAAGGGGGCCAAGGTGTCGGGTGTGAACAGGGCGTCCGAATGCAGGTAGAAGCCAAATGCCTGGGTGTTGCTCGAAGTGAACCACGCTTGGAAGGTCCAGCACGCGGGGGTGCCGGCGACCGCCGCAAGGGCCGTATAGGCAAGCGAATCGGTGGGGCGAATGAACAGGGTCGATGTGGAGGCGCCCGGAGGTTTGAGCAAGCGGAAGGTGGCATCGATTCCGCTCGCCCACAGGCCGGGCTGGCGCAAGAGCACGGTGTCGGGGAGGGTCACGACGAGGGGATCGTCGGAGCCGGTCGCGCCGAGTGCGATGGAACACAGGAAGGTGCTGTCGGCAGCGTGCAAGGTGATGGCGCTCCGGTTGGCGGACGAGCCGGCGAGGGCCTGGATCCACCGCCACCGCCAGTCGAAGGCTGCCCCGGGGGAGTCAGGGCAAATGGACAGGAGCGAGGTGCCGGCTGCAGCGGCGTTCAGGGTGGCACTGGTGTCGGTGAGGTCCCACGACAGGGTGTCGCCGGACCAGGTTTGGCCTGAACACGCAACGCACAACATCAACGCAGCCACGAGCACGGGCACCTGCTTCCATTTTTCCATCTCCTCCTTCGTTTTCTGAGACAAATCTGAGACCTTTGTCCCCGCCGAACAACCCCGTTCACAAAGTTCTGGCGGACACCTATAAACCCTGGCGACATGGAACCGAATGCGATGGATAAAAAGCTGCGACTAGCGGTCGTCGGCGCGACTGGAATGGTGGGCGAAACGATGCTGAAAGTTCTTGAGGAGCGGCAGTTTCCGTTGGCCGATTGGCTGCCGGTAGCGAGCCCGAAGAGCGCCGGGAAGCGGCTGGAGTTGCAAGGAATGGAGCGCACGGTGGTGACTTTGGAGGACGCAGTAGAATGGGGCGCGGACGTGGCCTTGTTCAGTGCAGGGGGCGCGACTTCCAAGGAATGGGCGCCCAAATTTGCGGCGAAGGGCACCACCGTGATTGACAACAGCAGCGCTTGGCGGATGAACCCGGATTGTCCCTTGGTCGTGCCGGAGGTCAACGGCCATGCCATCGGCGAGGACCACCTCATCATCGGCAACCCGAATTGCACCACGATGCAACTCGTCATGGCGCTGAAGCCCCTGCACGATCGGTGGCGCGTGGTCCGGGGCATCGTCAGCACGTACCAAAGCATCACTGGCACCGGGGTGGCCGCCGTGGCCCAGCTCGAGGCGGAGCGCAAAGGGGAGGAGCCGCGCGCGCGCGTGTACCCGCACCCGATTGATATGAACTGCCTGCCCCATTGCGACGTGTTCGAGGACGGGGGGTACACGAAGGAGGAGCTGAAGGTGTGGAACGAGACGAAGAAGATTCTGGAGGATCCGGAGGTGGCGATGACCTGCACGGCCGTTCGGGTGCCGGTGGTCGGTGGGCACAGCGAGTCGGTCTACGTGGAGCTCGCGGAGCCGTTTGAGCTGGCGGACGTGCGGGCGGCGTTGGCGGCGTTTCCGGGCGTGGTGGTGGAGGACGAGCCGGCGGAGAACCGGTATCCGATGCCGCGGATGGCGTCGGGGCGGGATGAGGTGTTCGTGGGGCGGTTGCGCCGGGATTTGGCCCATCCGCAAGGGCTGCACCTCTGGATTGTCGCGGACAATTTGCGCAAAGGGGCGGCGACCAATACGGTCCAAATCGCGGAATTCCTGCGCCGCACCGGCCGCTGGGCTTGACCTTCCGAACCGAGCGGCTATCTTGCGGCGGCGTTTCACCGAATCCCCCGCACCATGACCCGTTCTGCCCTCCTTTTCCTGCTTACCCTGTTCACTGCGAATGCCTTAGCCCAAACAACCGTCACCGGCCGCTGCGTCGAGGAGGGCGCTGACTTGCCGCTCATCGGGGTGGCCGTTTACGTCCCGGGCACTTCGGCCGGCGCTTTCACCGATTTCGAGGGCCGCTTCCAGTTGACGCTGCGGGCGGAGGGCACGGTGGAGTTGGAATGCCAAATGATCGGCTACCTCGACGCGACCCGCACCCTCGAACTGTCCGGCGGCCGCCTCGACCTCGGCACCATCGCCCTCGCTTCGGCCACCATCGGCCTCGAGGAAGCGCAGGTCATTGCGTCCGTGGCGCTCGATCGGGCCACTCCGGTGGCCGTGTCGACCCTCGATGCGCGGACGATTGAGGAGGTGCAGGGCGACCGCGAGCTCGTGGAGACCCTGAACATCACCCCGGGGGTGTACGCCACGAAAGGGGGCGGTGGGTTTGGCGACAGCCGCATCAACATCCGCGGTTTCGACCAGCGCAACGTGGCGGTGCTCATCAACGGCATTCCCGTGAACGACATGGAAAACGGCTGGGTGTACTGGTCGAACTGGGCCGGGCTCGGCGATGCCGTCAGCACGATGCAGGTGCAGCGGGGACTCGGCGCCTCGAAGTTGGCCATCAACTCCGTGGGCGGCACCCTCAACATCATCACGAAAGCGACCGACGTGGTCAAGGGCGCGAGCCTCGTGCAAAGCGTGACCGATTACGGCCGGTACAAGACCATGCTCAGCCTCAGCACCGGCGTGCTCGAAAGCGGCTGGGCCTTGAGCGCAGTGGGCAGCCGGACGAGCGGGAACGCCTACGTCGACGCCACCTTCATCGACGCCTGGAGCTACTTCCTGACGGCCGCCAAGGATTTCGGCGGCCACCGCCTCGTCTTCACGGCCATCGGCGCCCCCCAAACCCACGGCCAGCGCCGCGGCACCCTCACCGTCGAACGGTTCAACGACCTCAACGCCCTCGGCTACGAAGCCCACCGCTGGAACGACGACTGGGGCACCCTGGACGGTGAGGTGCTCAACGCCCGCGTCAACCACTACCACAAACCCCAGCTCGCCCTGAACCACTACTGGCAACTGAGCGAGAAAACCCACCTCGGGACGAGTGCCTACGCGAGCTTCGGCCGCGGCTGGGGATCCCGGTACGACGGCACGAGCACCCCGCGCCTCAGCGAAACCCTCGTCACCCTCGACGAATTTGGCGACGCCGAAACGCGCACCGTCAAGACCACCCTCAACTGGGATTACCTCTACAGTTCGAACAGCTCGAACACCCAGCCCGTGACCTACGCCGCAGACCAGATCGCCTACGACGAAGCGGTCGGCGCTTGGGCCGACACCTTGCACATGATGGGCGATCCCGTGATGGAGGACGGTGTGGCGGTGGTCGGTGGCCGCAGCCGGAGCAGCCTGGAACGCGCGCACAACGACCACTTTTGGACGGGCGTGTTGTCGACGCTGCATTCCGAGCGCTCCGATCGGGTGAACCTCATTGCGGGCATCGATGCGCGGTATTACAGCGGCAAGCACTACACGACGGTGGACAACCTGCTCGGGGGCGATTTCTACTTGCAGTCGTTCAGCAGCACGGATGGGTACGGTGTGAATCCGGATTATGCATTGCTCGCGCGGCCGGGGGACGTGGTGGATTACGACGACGTGGGGCGGGTCGGATACGGGGGCGCTTTTGGCCAAATCGAATACGACCACAACAAGTTCTCCGCCTTCGCCGCCGCCACCCTGAGCTACACCACCTACCGGCGCATCGACCCCTACAAGTACTTCCGCTACGAGGAAACCGGCGTCCAACCGGTCACCACCGTCGACCCCGCCACCGGCGCCGTCACCACCGAGGATCAGTTCGTTTACGGCGTGAAGAGCGAGCGCGCGGGCAGCTGGGGCTACAACGCGAAAGCGGGCGGGAACTTCAAGATCAACGAGCGCAACGATGCCTACGTCAACCTCGGGTACTACTCGCGCTCGCCCTTCCTGCCTTACGTGTTCACGAACTACTCGAACGTCCTGACCGCGGAGCAGTTGCAGAACGAAAAGGTTGCGGCGGGGGAAGTGGGGTACCGGTTGCGGCTGCGTCGTTTGGCCTTGGATGTCAACGCTTACCACACGCAATGGCGCGATAAAACCATCCTGAGTGCGCCGCTGCTGCGACCCGACGGCACGGAATACCGCGCGTTCATCCGCGGCCTCATCCAAACCCACGACGGCGTCGAAATCGAGGTGCGCTCGCAGCCCGTCAAAGGCATCGAAGTCGGCGGCATGGCCTCCTTCGGCAACTGGCGCTGGGAGAACAACGTCGAGGCGGCCATCACCGCGGAAGAGGGCGGCGCGGTCATCGATTCCCTCTACATCTATTCCGCGGGCTTGAAGGTGAGCGATGCGCCGCAAAGCCAAATCGGATTGCTCCTCAACGCCACCCTCCCCTCGAGCATCCGCGTCGGCGCGAGCTACGTCTACAACTGGAACCTCTTCGCCCAGTTCAACGTCGACTCCGACCGCACGAATCCGGACTACGCGGGCTTGCAACCGGTGGAATTGCCAGCCTACGGTTACATCGACCTGCGGGCGAGCAAGCTGTTTCGATTGGACGGCTGGAACTGCCGTGTGGCGGTCAACGTTCAAAATGCCCTCGACAACATCTACATGAACGAGGCGGATGAGACCTTCTTCACCGATCCGTTCACGGGGGATAAACTGCAAGGGACGGTCGCGAATGGCCGGTTAGCGGGGTATTGGTCCTATGGACGCACCATCAGTTTGTCGGTAAAGGTGGAAATCTGAAATGTTAAATACGGGAGGTTGATTTGCATTTAACAATTCGCCTTTGTTTTCAATCCTACTTTGCTGCAGGTTTTGAAAACAAACAACATGAACAAATTTTCTATCGGGAGTTTGGGGCTGATGGGCCTCGCGGTGGCGGTCGCGTTGACCGGGTGTCAAGTGGATGGTTGCACCGATGCGAATGCAGTGAATTACGACCCGGCGGCGGACAATTTTGATGGCAGCTGCGAATACGAGGGTGAAATCGTCTTGTGGTATGGCGAGGCGGTGAGCACGGAGCTGCTGGATTGGGAGTCGGCGAGCTTGAGTTTTTATGTGGATGGCCAAATCGTGGGCTCCACCGCCACTTCCGTCTACTGGACAGGAGCCCCCAACTGCGGTGACAACGCATCGATCACCATCACCAAGGACTTGGGCAATTCGACCGCGTTGGCCGCAACTTACGAGGTGGTGGACGACTGGGGAGACACCTGGTGGTCCGGGGTCCTCAACTTCGAAGCGAACACCTGCTTGCAGCTTGAACTCACGCTTTAAAGCAGGCAACACACATCCCAATGAAAAAAGGCCGTCCTCCAAGGACGGCCTTTTGCTTGAGCCGATGAGCGGACTTGAACCGCTGACCTACGCATTACGAATGCGTTGCTCTACCAGCTGAGCTACATCGGCAAAAACGCGACGGCAAAGATACGGAAAACTTCTCCTTCAGGTTTCAATTCCGAACGAAAAATTCATTCCGGTTGGAGCAGCTGTTGGATGGAGCGCGCTAGCGTAACGCCTTCGTCGTCTCCCAGGGCCGCAAGGTGGTGAATCAACCCATCGAGCCGCTGCCGACTGTGAAACAGTTGCCGTGCAAGCCGATTGATTTGTTCCCGGCGGTGGTCGCGATCGGTGGCTTCGGTGTACGCCGTGCGCATGACCCCGAGCAGTTGGGCTTCGTTCCACGGTTTTTCAAGGTACCAGTGGATTTTCCCTTCATTCAATGCCTGACGGACCAAATCCAGGTGCCCATACGCCGTGATCAACGCCCGCTGCAAGTCCGGGAACTCCTGCAACGTCCGTTGCAGGAACTCCAGCCCGGTTCCTTCGGGCATGATTTGGTCTGTGATCAACAGATCGACGGGAGAATCGCTCAAAACCATGAGGCCCTCGCGCATCGACGCGGCCGTCAACACGGTGACGTGCTGCCGGAACGCCGCGCGGAACGCGAACAAATTCGCGGGCTCATCGTCCACGTACAGGACCACGAATTCTTTCAAGCTCATGTCAACTTCGATTCTGTAGCACCAAATCTAAGGGATTTCCCAAGCCCGCAACCGCCCCCACTCCTATGTTAAGGGAATGTGAAATTTCACGTCGGTTCAACCGAGCCCGGTGCTGGTTCGCGGTTCCCGAACCTCCTGAAAAATCAGGCATTTTCGCACAGTCGTCCGGCTTCATCGAAACTTCATCTCCCCGCGGGTGTGACTGCAGTATGCCTGCATTCAGCCAAAAAAAGAGAATTTCGCGCCGAAAATTAATCCCTCAACTCAGTTGAACATGACTCAAGTGTTTCGATTCGGCCTCATGGGCCTGCTCTGCGCGCTGACCTCCGTGTCCTTCGCTCAGATCACTGGTAAGGTAATCGATGCTTCCACCGGCGGTGCACTCCCAGGAGCAACTATCATGGTCGAAGGATCGACAACAGGTGTATCTGCTGCTGCAGATGGTACGTTCTCATTGAACGCTGAACCCACGGGCAACATCACCGTGTCATTCATTGGCTACGAAACGGGCCTCTTCGCTGCAAAGGCGGACATGGGTGCGATTTCGTTGGAGCCCCAAGCACTCGGCTTGGCAGCTGCTTCGGTCATTGCTAACGTCGTCGACGTGGCCAAGGATCGCGAAACGCCTGTAGCCGTTTCAACCATTGCCCCTGCTGAAATCGCGTTGAAGGTGGGTAACATGGAATTCCCGGAAATCATGAACCGCACGCCCGGCGTTTACGCGACGAAGCAAGGCGGTGGATATGGTGATTCCCGCATCTCATTGCGCGGTTTCGATCAGCGCAACACCTCGTTCCTCATCAACGGCCAGCCGGTCAACGACATGGAGAACGGTTGGGTGTACTGGTCAAACTGGCAAGGCTTGACGGACGTTGCTTCCGGTATCCAAATCCAGCGCGGCCTCGGTGCTTCACGCCTCGCCGTTCCTTCGGTGGGCGGTACGGTCTCCATCTTCACCAAGGCGGCCCAAATGGAGCGCGGCGGTAGCGTTTCTGAAACCATGGGTAACGACGGCTACATGAAGACGTCTGTGAGCTACAGCTCAGGCAAGAACGACAACGGATGGGCTTCGTCCTTCTTGATCAGCCAATGGTCAGGTGACGGCTACGTCTACGGCACCTCCGGTGCAGGTACCACCTACTTCGGAGCAGTCGGTTACCAACC
>JALQTD010000140.1 GCA_023264155.1 Flavobacteriales bacterium
TCACCGACGCCGGACCGGTCGGCCGAGCGCAAGCGAACAGCGTAAGAAAGAGGAACCACCTGCTCATGGCAGGCGAAGATATCGCACTCAGCTTTGCTGCAAGGTCCGCAAAAGCAGCCGCTTGGAAATGGGCAAGAGTGTTTCTTCCAAGGGGAAGCCCATGGTCACCCGCGCGAGGAACGTCGCCGGGTTGGGCAAGTCGCTGAACCGTTTGATCAGCCCGAGCTTGACGCTTTCAAACGATTCTGAAAGTTTCTTGAAGCGCTCTTCCACAGGCTCGAAGGAGACGCGGATCATGCGGTCGTCGTCAAGTTCGACCCAGCTTTTCTCGTAGCGGTAGGCGCGCAGGAAATGCTGGCTTTCATCGTAGAGGAGGAGGTAGCCGTCGTTCGTGTAGAGGGGGACGAGCCCGACAGGGGAGAGGTGGATTTGGTGCTCCACCCAATCGAACAAATCCCGGCCCTCGGCAAACGCTCGGTCCAATTCCGGCAGCGCAAACTCCAGGCAATCATCGAAGTACGCCTCCAAGTCCGGGTGCTCCGCCGCCGCTTCGAACATCGGCCGCAACTGCTCCCAGTCCAAGCCCACAAGCCGCCCTGGCTGCTGATCCCGGTGGGCCTGCCGCGCCTCCGCAAAGGCGTGCAGTTGCTGGTGTTGCACGATGACCTCGCCCAGCGCCGGGTAGATGCGCGCGTTATCGAATTGCCGCCGAATGGCCTGCATCCAAGCCAGAAACAGGTATTGCTTGTATTCGGCGTCGAGCGTGCCTTGCGTCAGCCATTGATGCGGCAGGGAAGGGGTGGACATCGTCATCGCAGTGGGTTTCACCTCATGTTTACGGACCAAACCCCGCACAGGTTTCACCTTCAATCCCTTGCGAATATTCATCGCGTGCGTATTTTCGTGCCGCATTTAACTGCAAGACATGAAAAAATTGCTCTACACCCTCCTCGCTGCAGGAGTATTCGTTGCCGCTGGTTGCGGTGGTGAGACCACGGAATGCGACGCTGGCGACAAGGCCATCATCCGCGTGGTGAACAACACGGTTTGCACGCCCGACATCGAGTTCGATGGCGACTTGATGGAAGCCGATATGCCCATCCTCGATTCTACGGAATACGAAGTGGATGCCGGTTCTTACACCGTTCGCGCGAAGATGGCCTTCATCTCTGCTTGCGAAGACCGCTCAGAGACGATCACGACCGAATGCGGTGGCCTCTACCGTTTCGAAGTCTACGTCGACTAATTCATTCTGAATTGAACAAAAGAACCCCTGTGGCCCGCGCCACGGGGGTTTTTCTTTTGCATTAATTTTAGCGGCATGAACGCGTTCCGTTTTTCCCTGTTGGCCACCCTCGGCCTGTTCTTGCTGATGAACACCGGTTGCGAAATCACCTTCCGGGGGTGCCTCGATCCCGAGGCGTTGAACTTCGATGCCACCGCAGATGAGGACGATGGGTCGTGCTTGTATGAAGGGCAGGCGGTGTTTTGGTACGATGCGAGCGTGGCCGAAGACCTCGATGCCTACCTGAGCGACAGCTTGACCTTCTACATCGACGGCGAGCCGATGCTCACGGTAGAAACCAACACCTACTGGCTTTCCGCGCCCGACTGCGGGCTGTACAATTCGTACACCATCACTGCCGGCCTCGAAGCAGGCGAGCCGCGCGTGGCCACCTACCAAGTCATCGACAACTTCGACGACATCCTTTGGGACGGCGTGGTCGCATTCAACAACAACGGCTGCACCGCCGTCGAGCTCAACTGATCACCAGCAATCCGTTCCGAAGACACTGAGCATGGCGAGCATGTCCGCCACGCTCGTGATGCCGTCACCCGTCAAGTCCCCGGCACACGGCGGCGTTTGACAACCGAAGTCGCCGAGGAGCATCAAGATGTCTTGGATTTCGACCAGCCCGTTGCCGTTTAAGTCTTCTGGACACGTGCTCAGCGGGTTGCCGTCGCAATCGAATCCCGCCTCGGGATAGGTGCAAGCCGTGGAATCCGTCGCAGCAGCGTTGTAATTGCATCCCTCGGGATCCGTGCACCCGGGCACTTCATCCTCGTCGCACACACCGTCGCCGTCCGCGTCGTTGAGGCAGTCCCCCACGCAATCCACGTTCTCCGCAACCGGGTAGGTGCACGAGCCGTCGTCGGTGTTGGCGTCGGCCGCAAAGTTGCAAGCGGTCTCGTCGGTGCAACCGGGCACGGGATTCACTTCGCACACCCCATTGAGCACGAGGTCCACGTCGTACAAGACCGCCCCGCTCGAAGCATACCCGTTCACCAATTCGATTTCCCACAGCCCCTCACCGGTGATGCCGAGGGTGGAAACGTCTACGGTCGTGGTGTACAGCCCGGTTTCCGCCACGTTCCAGCTCGTAGGCAGGGAGCCACCGATGGTGTAGCCGAGGCTGACGTCGTAGCCGCCGATTTGGATGCATGCCCCGCTTGGCGGGCAAATGCCGAGCAACAGGTCACCGGGCCAGCTGGATCCGGTGAGCGTGTAATTGAAGGTGATGTCGACGCTTTCGAGCGTGCCGCTGGCGTCGAGGGAAACCGTCGTGGAGGCGCTTCCGGACAGGGTTTGGTCAAAGGCCAAATCCGTCACACAATCGCACGCCATCCCCGGCATCGGAAATTCGCACGACCCATCCTCCCACAGCGCCGCCGCATCGTAATTGCAAGCCGTGGCGTCCGTGCAGCCGCACGCGGCGCACCCCTCAAAACACCCGCTCGTGAACTCGCTCACGAACGTGTTGTTGTCCGGGGCTTCATCCACCAAGTCCGCCGGCAAGGCCACGGATGCGGTCAAGGTGTGTGGCCCAGCCGGTGCATCGAAGCACGTCCCTGCTGCGCACGCACTCACCTCCACGGATTCGAGGTAGCCGAGCGTCCCCGTCCACGGCACGACCACCTCGGCAGCCCCATCGTCTAAACTGAAGGTCACATCGAACGCCGTCAACTCCGTCCCGCCGAGGTTCGTAATCGTCGCCGTAGGCCCCACCGCTTCGCCGCACACTTCACCAGCCGCCCCATCTACTGCGGAAACCCAAGCATCAATTGCGGCAGGGTCCACCGCCGGCTGCAGGGTGAAATTGCCGTCCGAGATGTCGAAAAAGTAGTTGTCGGCCGCTTTGATTTTCACGCGCGCATTCGAAGTGGGCACGTTGGGGAAGAAGACGGTCGCCGCACCGTCGTTGTTCTCATTCGCCGCGACGAGGTAGGGCCACGTGTACCCCCCATCAACGGACAGCCAAATGTCTACCGCGCTGCACGACACCGGCGCCACATTCGTGTTCGCCACGGACCAAATCACGCTGGTCGGTTCCCCGGCCGTAAGTGTCATGGACGTGTTGGGCGAAATGACCACAAATGGCCCGCTCGCGCCGGAAACCGCCATGGAAACCAAGTCATCTGCCACCCCGCCGGTCACCTCGTTGTCGCGCACGGTGCACTTGAAATTCATGTCGCGCCCGTAGGTCGGCAAATGCTCCCCGATGGTCGTTGTGTTGTTGACCAAATCTTCAATCCGCGGAAACACCCGCGTCGGCGACGTGCTCGAAGGCCACGACCGGAAGATGGGCTGCGTGCCGCTCGGGTTCGTCAGGTTGTTGTCCCCGCTCGCGGTTGCCGGACCGAGGTCGTATTCTTCCCAGTTGTACGTCAAGGTCGCTGAGCCGTCCACATCGGATGCAGTGGCCGTGAGTTCAAACGGAGTGGAGTGGGGGATGGTCTTCCCCGAAGCACCAGCGTCCACCGTCGGCGGGGTGTTGCCCGATGAGGTCACCACCGCGCATGCATTGCCACCGCCGTTCACCGAAAAGCTGACCATCTCGTTGTAGCTCTTGTTGTGGAAGTGATCGTCCGAATTGCTTTGCAGGTTGGGGGCGCAGATGCCTGCGTAGCCCATGATGGTGCTGGCGCTGCCGGGCTCGTAGGCCGCGTTGGCTGCCCGGTTGCAGCTGTTGTTCTGCGTGTGGTTGCCGCCGAATTGGTGCCCCATTTCATGGCAAACGTAGTCGATGTCGAAGGGGTCGCCCACAGGGTTGCCCCCACCGGTCACACCGCCCGCCTTGATGCTCGAGCACGGCGATTGCAGGTAGGCCACGCCCCCGCCGCCGGTGGAGAACACGTGACCGATGTCGTAGTTAGCGAAGCCGATTTGGGCGTCGCATGCGGTTTGGTTTTGGGACAACATCGCCCCCCCATCGTTGTTCGTAAACGGATCCGTCGACGCATTGAGGTACACGACCGCATCGTTGTTCGCCACCAATTCCATGTGGATCGCGACATCGCGGTGGTAAACGCCGTTGATCCGCACCAGCGAAGTGGCCATCGCAGACAGGGCGCCGCTGACGGTTCCGCCGTGGTAGCTGGCGTATTCACCGGTGCATGCTAAGGCCAAACGATACGTCCGCAACTGCGAGCCGTTCGGCGTATTCACCGGCTGGGGCGCCACCGCCCGGGTGTGCCCTTCTGGCCGAAAATCCAACCCCATCCGCAGCAAATTCCGCTCAGCAGGCGCCACCGATTCCGTCCCGAAGGCTCGCGCATCGCACTGCGCCCGCACCTTGTCCGTTGCGGCATAAAACGCGGACCGGGTGTACGCCATGTACCGCCCGCTCGCCCCATCCCGGTCCACGGGGTCGATGAAAACCGTTTCCGCGCCCGGTGTCAGCACCATCGCGTGGAACCCGCGCTCCGTCCAGTCGAAATGCACCGTGCCTCCGAGGCCGTCTGCGGCCACCCCACTGAACGTCTGAATGGCAGGATAACGCGCTTGAAGCGCCTCCGCCATGACCCGTTCGTGCACCACTTGGAAGGCGCGTTCGCTGCCATCGGGCATCGGGAAGGACATCACCGCATCGGAAGCCGGTGCAGGCGTCCCGTGCTTCGGGATTTCCACTACGAACGCGGCAAGCGCTGCTTCGTCCAGCGCCAAGCCGCGGAATTCAGTCGCTGCAATGACCGGGTTGTCGGACACGCGGGTGTCCGTCAGCGGTGAAAATTGAGCGAAAAGGGTGGATAGGCCGCCCAGCAAGAGGGCCAGCATCAAGGCAGGAAGGTGCAGTTTCATCGGGAAAGCGGTTGTCCCCCGAAGATAGGCACGAACGCGGTTACGCCGTCTGACCCAAAGTCCGCAACATGCGGGTGTGCACCCGCAAGGCCGTCCAGAACGTGGTCTGCGAATGGTAGGGCAGGCCGAAATCCTCCGCCGTTTTCTTCACGATGGGCGCGAGCTTGCGGTGATGGACGTGGCAGATGTTGGGGAACAGGTGGTGCTCGATTTGGTGATTCAAACCGCCGCTCAACCAAGTCAACAACCGGGAACGCGTGCCAAAATTCGCCGTAG
>JALQTD010000141.1 GCA_023264155.1 Flavobacteriales bacterium
CCCCGGCGTCCGTTCCTCATCCTCCCCAATGAGGTCGTTAAAGCGCTCCTCGTCCTCGAAGAAGAACGTGTTGATGGTATCGGCCAAATCACCTTCCCGGATGATGACCACATCTTCGACGCGCTCCACTTCGGGGCGATTCCCCCCGGTCACCCATTCAAATTCCCCGCGATCCGCATCGACCCGCTCCACTTCGAGCTCGATTTCAGCGGCGGCTTCTCTCAATGCCGCGTTGATGAGGTCGAGCAAAGATCCCGTTAAGGTGGCTATTTCGCCCGGTAACTGTTGAAGTGAACTATCATTCAATGCAGATTGAATGGCTTGTTCAATTTGAATCTCGAGGCTGTCTGGGGCGGTGTTTTCTTGGGCAAATCCGGTCGTGACAAGGGCTGTTGCGAGCAGGGTGAAGGTCAGGATGTTTTTCATGGAATGGGATTTCAAGGTGTGGGACGCACTGAACAGAAAAGGGTTACACCGGCTTATCGGGCAGCGGTCCAATGGAGCCGCCCGACGTGGACCCGGAATTTGACGACTTGTGACCCTTCTGGCACTTCCCAGCCAAATTTGCCCCGGGTGCGGACCAGCAAGCGTTGTCCGCCGCGGTTCAATGCTTCTTGAAAGCGTGGTGCTGCTGTGCGGTAGTTCGGCGCGATCATTTCAGTCTTTGAAGGTTCCGCTGCGGCCCAGCTGGCTTCCGGCAAGCGGACTTCAGCTTGAACGGGCTGGGAGGCAAGGGGCTGGGCTACCAAGGGCCTCAACACGACCAAATCCGCAAGCATTCGCGGTTCATCCGGTACTGCAACGGCCGCCTCGCTTGTTTCAAGCATGATTGAACGTGGTTCTTGGTGCAAAACCACCGCCGGTAAGGCGGCGATGGTTTGAGGGGCTGTACGGGGCGCTGAGGCGGTTTGCAGCTCGGGTGTGCTGGGCCGCCACCACATCACGGCGATGAGGCAAGCCGCAGCCACAGAGGACCAACGTTGCAGGCGGATCACCCGGGCGCGGCGTTGGGGTATGCGGTGGAGCGCTGCGCGGCGTTCCGGCGATAACTGACGGGCAGGGGGCTCGAGGTAGGCCGCGTGCGCGATGTCCTTCAGGCCGTCCTTGGTAGCGGGGTTCAGTTGGGGCCCTGCGCTGGCTGAAGTGGCCGCGAGGATCCGGGCTTTCAAGGCTGCCCGGCCCGGGAGGTCTGGGCGCTGAAGCCGCAGGTTCCCGGTGGGATCGCCCTCGCATCGTTCGAGCCAAGCGGCCTGTTCGGGTGAGAGCCGTTCCATCACACCCAATGCGTTAAGGTTCCGAGCTGTTCGCGCAGGGCGCGGCGGGCTCGAAACAAGTTCACTTTCACCGCATCGAGGCTCATGGCGGTGATTTCGGCGATTTCGGCGTAGCTGTAGCCCTCGTAGTCGCGGAGGAGCACAAGGGATTGCTGCCGCTCGTTGAGGGTGCTCAGTGCCTGGTGCAGGTGGGGTTGCAGGTCGTGTGGGGGCGGGGTGTCGGCGCCGATTTTTGCCAGCGCAACTTCGGGTTCCACGGTGGGCCGCCGCCTCCGCAACGCGTCCATGCACCGGTTGTGCACGCTCGTAAAGAGGTAGGACTTGTACTTACCAGGGGTGACGGTTTTGCGCTTGCGCCAAAGCCCTTCAAAAGCATCTTGCACCGCGTCCTCCGCAGCATCTTCCTCTTTCAGCAAGGAATGGGCAAACCGGTACATGCCATCGGCGTGCGCGTCGACGAGTTCGGCAAAAGCTTCAGCATCCATGGGGGTGGGACGCACGAAGGGCGCGGGAGTTACAGTTAAAACCGCAATCCGATGGAAACTTCCGTGTGGGCGCCGCCTTGGACGGGCATGGAACCGTTTTCTTGGAGGTAGGTGGGCCAAGTGCCCGTCGGGGCCATGCGGACCACCCGCTCCAGCCCCCATTCCATGAACCGCCCGTGGTACTGGGCTTGGATGGTGAAGATCGGACCGACGTGGACGGGCGCGTCGTCGCGCAGGTAGAGGGTGGGGTCGTCCCAGCCGGCGTTTGCAGCGTTGAACGCATTGCGGATGCGGCTTGACGCGGCCACGGGCTGGCGGTAATGGACGAACAGGGAGGCCAACGGATGAACGCGTTTTCCGATGCCCGCTTCAACATACGGGACCGAGATGGCCGAGGGCACGTTGAGCCCCGGATGGTTCCACGGATCGCTGCCGAGGTCGGCGTAATGCTGGAGGTAGGTGGCGGCGCGGAGTTGGTGGCCCGTCAGGCCGATGACCGTGCTGTCGCTGGTGCGGCGGCCTTCGATGTAGTAGTCGAGCCCCATTTGGCCTGCCCCCAACGAAAGGCTCACGGGCAACAGCGATTCTTCCACCCAAGCGAAGCGAATGCCCCACGGCCTCGCCGCCCGATTCTGCTGCGAGAAATCGTTGCCAATGCCCGACCAGTTCAGCGATTCCGCAAAATTGTTCGCCTGGTTGCTGTTCCAATTGTACATCTCCTTCGCCGTCCAGCGCAAGATGTTCAGCCCATCCTCGTAGGCAAAGGCCTCGGGCGCAACCATCCACGAGAATTGGGCGCTCACTTGGAAGCCCATTTGTTCCGCCCGGTGCTCGGTCAAATCCGCCATCAATTGATCGTAGGCGGATTCCATGTCAAACTCCTTCCCGCCGGATGCGTCGAACAGGTTCTCGTCGAGTTTTTGGGCCCAGGCGCCGCTGGCGACCACGGCCAAGCTCGCGGCCATGGCCGCTGCTTTGATGTTCAGTTTCATTCGAACGTGAATTCACCGCCGTAACCGACGACTTGAACGCTGGTGCGCAAAACGAAGGGTGCACGGCGTTGTTGAACGATGAATTTGGGGTTGACGAGGACGTCGAATTCCGTGCCTTCAAGTGCTTTTGAAACGGCGATTTGCTTTTCGACGCGTCCCGGCCCGCGGTCGAATTGCATGTGCGGGTAAAGGGCGTATTTGTTCTCGCCGATGCGAATGAATCCGAGGATGACCGTGGATTCCGTGATGCCCGTCAGGGTGCGCGTGGTATCGACCTCTACATCGACTTGGATGGGGGCGATGTCGAGGACGACTTCGCTTTCGGTGAGCTTGGCGCTGCGGTAGGTGTTCGTGCAGCCGGTGGCGGCGACGAGCACGGCCATCAAGAGGAGGGGCAGGTGTTTCATTGCAGGTTGAATTGGCCGCAAAATAGCGCGAATCAAGGTTTCAATGGATGCAGCAGGGGACGGCTCGGCGTGGCGTCGTTGACAAAGGCCGCCGTTTGCAAGTTGAGGGCGTACCAGCCGTCGGACACTTCGTCGGGGACGAAGGTGAATTCGGTGATGGTGGCCTGCATCCGAACAAGGCCATCCACCTGCCAAAACGCCCGGTGCGCGGCTAGCGCCCCGCCATCTTCCTCCCGGTCCACCGAGGGCAAATCCACCAACAGGTGGTCCACGCCGAAGTCAGCTAAGAAGGCCAGTCCCTCCGCCTCGAAGTAGGTCGGGTTCGTGTTGGACCAATTTTTCAACTGTTTGGCAGGATCATTCGGAAGGGTTCTAACCACAAGCGCGACGGCCTGCCCTTTTTGGGCCAGCGATTCCACACGCTCGCGCAACGCCGCGGCCGGAAACACCCGGTCTTCGCCCCTTACTTCGGGCTCCAAGCTGATGACCAAAGCCGGCATGAAGGTGGGCAGCACGACCTCATTCACCGAATGCACCACCTCGGTGATGTGGCCCACGCATTCGGTGTGGGTTCCATGGCCATGCGGGTTGAAGAACACGTCTCGGAAGTTCACGCTGCCTCCCTCGGCCACCGCTCCCACCCATCCGTTCGCCCGCACGGGTTCCATCCGCGGCGGCCCCACATACCAAGCGGACGGCCCTTCCGCCCCGGCGACCAACGGCAGGGACAAGTCATACCGCTGCTCCAAATCTACTTGGCGCTCGACGCCCCCGATGGCCATGATCAACGTTCCCATCATCACTAAAGGATTCATGCACGGAAGATAAGCCGCTCGGACACAAAAAAAGCGGCCCCATCAGGGACCGCTTTCAAAGCGCCGAAGCGCAAATGCATTATTGGAACAGGAAGCCCAAGCGGAGTGAACCTTGGAACACGTTGCCCAACGTTGACGTTGAGAGGTATCCGGGGTTCATCGGCAACGCCGTGGTTCCGTCGTACAAATCGAATTCGTCGTAAGTACCCGCTACGGCAACAGGAGCGTCGTCGTCTGGCGCACCGCCGAACTGCAAGTTGTAGGCCACCAGGTCAGAGATGGAGAACTCGAAGTTGCTCACGCTCGTAGAACCGAATCCGAGGCCCGCCTCAAATCCGACGTACATCATGTCGGTGAAGTAGTAGTCCGCGCCGAACAAGAGGTTCAAACCGATGCGGTTGTAGCCCTGTGAAGTGGTGTAAGACCACGTCACGTTCTTTTCGAGCTGACCGATGTTGTCGATGTCGTTTGCTCCCCAAAACTCCTGCTCGTAGCTGTTCTTGCCCATCATGAAGTACCCTTCGATGGCGAAGTAAGGAGACAGGTTGTCCGTGCCGTCAAAGTGCATTTCGTAACCGGGAGCGATGCCGAAGGACGTGCTGCCGTAGATGTCGTGCAACTGCGGGCTTACCGGATCCTCTGCAGAGAAGTCGCCTTCTTGAGCGGTCACGTAGGTGTCGCTGTTGTTGTTCAACATGAAGCTCAAACGGAACGCGCGGTTGTCGTCCAAGAAATTCCGGTACTTGATGACCGTTGCGTCGATGGGGCTGCCGCTGAGGGGAGAAAAGCTCACCTCGATGTTGTGCTCATCACCCATTTGTTTTTGCGCGGTTGCGCCTGCAGTAACAAGCGCCGTCAGCGCCAGTGCGAACATGAGTTTCTTCATGACTGTGTTTTGTGGTTTCTGAATTCCGCCCGCAAGAAACGGAAAAATCGCACAATTTGGTGACATTGCTGTCACATTTGGTTGATTCTCACCGGCAAGGGACTCATTGTGAATAAGTTGTGAATAAATCCCAACTTACTCCACCGTAACGCTTTTGGCCAAATTCCGCGGCTGATCCACGTTGCATCCGCGCATCACGGCGATGTGGTAGCTCAACAATTGCAAGGGGACCGCAGAAATCAGCGGCGCCAAGGCTTCATCGCAAGGCGGCACGGCAATGACGAACTCGGCCATGCTCACCATGTCCCGGTTCCCTTCGGTGACAATGGCAATGAGCCGTCCGCCCCGCGCTTTGACCTCCTGCACGTTTGACAACACCTTCTCGTAGACCTCGTCCGCTGTCGCCAAGAAAATGACCGGCATTTCATCGTCGATGAGGGCAATCGGCCCG
>JALQTD010000142.1 GCA_023264155.1 Flavobacteriales bacterium
AACAGCCCTCATCGACTCGGTGGCTGGAGGCCCTGAATGGCAGCCGGCTCCGGGCGGGATGCGCATGAAGTGGCTCGAGCGTGGGGAAGCGCCAGCTACCTTGAAGCGCGGGGATTGGGTGCGTTGGGATGTGCGGGTGGCGCTCGCAGATGACACGGTGTGCTTTGCGCGCCCGCTCGCCTTCAAGTGGGAAGCGACGGACGTGCCCACGGGTTTTCACGAGCTCGCGCGGTTGACCGGGGTGGGGGATTCGGTGGAAGCGTGGCTGCCGGCGCACATGGCATGGGGGCTCAGCGGTTACCGCGGCATCGTGCCCCCGGATGTGGTGATTCACTTGAACTTCCGGGTTGCGGAGCGATGAGGCATTGGCTCGGGATTTGGCTGCTTTGCGCGGGATGCGTGGCCGATCAGGAGCACCTGCGGCTTGACCGGTTGGGGGCGCCGGATGCTCCCTTGCTCGAGAGCGCCGTGGCCGCAGTGGTGGTGTGGGAAGGCCAAACCGACACCCTGGCTGCCCCGGCCGCCCTGCCGCTCGCACTCCACTCCGCCCGCGAGGGCGACGCCGGGGAGGCCTTCGTGGACGGCCAGTGGAGCCGATTCGAAGTGCAGCGCGCTTGGGATTCGGCGGCTTGGTACGGCCCGGTGTGGCAAGCGGTGCAATCCGGCCGGTTCTCCGATTCCCTCTGGCTCGCGGGCCACTTCGCGGGCACGGATGCAACCCGCCTCTCCGTCGGCAGCGGCTGCTGGTGCGCTGCCACCGACTCGGCACGCGCCACCCCCGTGGCCACCGGCGAGTCGGTCCGCATCGCTTGGCAGCAGGGCCCGTGGGGCGGTCCGCTGAACGGCACGCCGTTCGAGCTGGCGGTCCGGTGGGGCGACGAGGACCAGCTGCTCCCCCCGTTCTGGCGTGCCGTCGAGCGGTGGGGTGTCCCCGCCACCTGGCGGCTCGTGTGCCCGGCCCGTGAGGCGTTCGGCGCTGAGGGCATTCCCGAGCGGGGCCTGCCACCGCACGTGCCGGTCGTCTTCGAAGTGCAGGTCAGCCGATGAGGAATAGGCAGGGGCGCTTGTTCAACGAGGGCTTCCCATTGCGCTTGATTTCTTCGCGCCAATCTTCCACGGCCATGGAACGGATCCACTCGTGCTCGAGGGTCAAATCGACGGCCACGCACACGGTTTGGTCCGGCGGCAAACGGTCCAAACATTCCGCAAACGCGGCGTCATTCCGATAAGGCGGCTCCATGAAAATCTGGGTCTCCCGCCGCCGCTGCAGCCCTTCCCGCATCTCGCGCCAGCGCTGATCGCGGTGCTTCCCCGCCCGCGGCAGGTAGCCCTTGAAGGCAAACGCCTGCCCATTCAACCCGCTCGCCATCAAGGCTAAGAGGATGGAAGAGGGGCCGATGTGGGGTTTGACCCGCCAGCCGCTTGCATGGGCGATGCGAACGGCCTGCGCTCCAGGGTCGGCCACCCCCGGGCACCCCGCATCGCTGACCAAACCGATGTCCTCACTGCCCCGAAACCACCGGGTCAAATCCAACAAATCCTGGTCGTCCGTGTGCTCGTTCAGCAGGAAGTACTCCACCTCCCGGATGGGCCGTTCGGGGTCGATGTCGTTCATGAGCCGCCCCCAACTCGCCTGGCTCTCCACGATGAAGCGGTTGCACCGCCCCACCGCATCAATCGCCGAGGCGGGCAGGTCCAAATGCGGGGTGCGG
The DNA here is from genome assembly GCA_023264155.1 of Flavobacteriales bacterium. Taxonomy (GTDB): domain Bacteria; phylum Bacteroidota; class Bacteroidia; order Flavobacteriales_D; family Sanyastnellaceae; genus JALQTD01. Next base: position 1,713 of record JALQTD010000142.1, read on the forward strand.
CTCCCCAACGTATTGGGAATCAAGTGCAAGGTCGGCTGGTTCATGGTTGCGGGGTTTTCCACGTGGCCACCCAACGGGCCGCTGCGTTGTCGATTTGGTCATGCACCCGATCGAAGCCATCCGGTCCTCCGTAATAGGGGTCGGGCACATCGGCCGCTTCGTCAAACCGCCTCACCGGGCAAGGCGTCCCACCCCGCTGCCGCACGCGCTCCGCCATCGCTTCCAAATCCGCCACATTCGCCGCGTCCATGGCCAGCATGAGGTCGTAGCGCTCGAAGTCCTTGAGCGTGACTTGCGCCGAACGCTGTCCGCTGATGTCGTGCCCCTTCCGGCGCATCACATCCACAGAGCGCCGGTCCGGTGCCTCGCCGGCGTGGTGGCCGCTCGTCCCGGCCGATTCTACCTTCACGCGCGCACCTTGCACCATGGCGTGATGCCGCAGCAATCCCTCCCCGATGGGAGACCGGCAAATGTTGCCCAAACAAACCACCAAAACACGCATCTTCAATTCATTAGGGGTGAACAAACAACGGGACCCCATCCGAGGTCCCGCTGCTTACATCTAACTTCAATCAATCAGTGGATGGCCAATTTCTTTTCCAAATCGTCCAAGTATTTGCGGAAGTGCTTGTCCGTCTCCTGCAGGTTGTTCACCGTGCGGCAGGCGTGCAATACCGTCGCGTGGTCCTTGCCACCACAGTGCAAACCGATGTTGGCCAAGGAACTCTTCGTCATTTTCTTCGAGAAGTACATCGCAATCTGCCGCGCCTGCACAATCTCCCGCTTCCGGGTCTTCGATTTGAGCAGTTCAATCGGCAAGTCGAAGTAGTCGCACACGACTTTCTGGATGTAATCAATGCTCACTTCCCGCGCGGTGTTCTTGACGAACTTGTCGATCATCTGCTTCGCCAGTTCGAGCGTAATCGCCTTCTTGTTGAAGCTGCTGTGCGCGATGAGCGAGATGAGGGCACCTTGCAGTTCCCGGATGTTCGTGGTGATGCTGTAGGCCAAATATTCCACCACCTCACGCGGCAGTTCGATGCCGTTCGCATACATCATCTTCTCCAAAATCGCCATGCGCGTCTCTAACGAAGGCACTTGCAAATCCGCACTCAACCCCCACTTGAAACGGCTCAGCAAGCGCTGCTCCATGCCCTGCATTTCAACGGGCGGTTTGTCGGAGGTCAGGATGATCTGCTTGCCGGTTTGGTGCAGGTGGTTGAAGATGTGGAAGAACACGTCTTGCGTTTTCTCCTTGCCGCTGAAGAACTGGACGTCGTCGATGATGAGGACGTCGATCATTTGGTAGAAGTGGCTGAAGTCGTTGACGGAATTGTTCCGTACCGCATCGATGAACTGGTGGGTGAACTTTTCCGATCCCACATACAGGACGGTGCTTTCTGGATTGCGTTCCTTGATTTCGAGGCCGATGGCGTGGGCCAAATGCGTTTTGCCCAAGCCCGTTCCGCCGTAAATCAGCAAGGGGTTGAAGGCCGTGCCTCCGGGCTTGTTCGCCACGGCAAGTCCGGCCGAACGGGCCAACCGGTTGCACTCGCCTTCAATGAGGTTGTCAAAATTCAGGTTCGGGATGAGGTTCGACTCGATGTTCAGTTTCCGCAGCCCGGGAATGACAAAGGGGTTCTTGATCTGGGTCTCCACAGCCGGGATGGGCATGGAAACATTCGGGTTGCGGGTGGACTGGCGGTTGCTCGCCGGCATTTTCACCGTGTACGGGCTCGCGGAGGCCATGCCGTTGTGTCCGGCCGGGGCATTCTCCATGATGATGGAGTACTCCAGTTGTGCGTCCTCACCCAATTCTTTGCGGATGGTGCGCTTCAAGAGGTGCACATAATGCTCTTCCAGCCACTCGTAGAAGAACTGCGAGGGCACTTGGATGGTGAGCACATCGTTTTCGAGCTTCACGGGTTTGATCGGGGCGAACCACGTTTTGAACGCTTGAGCGCTGATGTTGTCCTTGATGACAGCGAGGCAATTCTCCCAGACGTTCACGTGGCTTTGGCTCATGGCGATGTAGCTTTAAAGGCTTGATGAAAGGTTAACTTGACTGACTTGTGTGCTCATTCAAAGGGTGGCTTCGAATGAGGGTGCAAGGTTCTGATAAAGTCTTGAAAAAAAAAATCTGAAGCCCCTTGACTTTTCGCTTTTTCGGACATGTTGGGGAGGCGTGAAAAGGAGGTATATCAAGCGCTCGTGTCATTCGTCTGTGTAAAATAAAGATTAGTCGAAATCCGCGTCCTGTAAGGGATTGAATATGTGAATGGTGTAAGTTTGAAGCGTCTCACGTTTTCTCACAATGTCGAATTTGACACTTCACGGACGTGTTTCGGAATTGTAAACAATCGCATGGTTCATATCACGGAAATCAGGGTGCGGTATGCGGAAACAGATCGCATGCAACGGGTCTATCACGGGGCGTTTGTGACCTACCTCGAAGTGGCCCGCGTGGAGTTTTTGCGGTCGTTGGGATGGAACTACCGCGAGATGGAAGAGTCGGGGGTGATGTTGCCGGTGACGGAGGTGGATTTGGCCTTTAAGAAGCCGGTGGGGTATGACGAACTCGTGCGCATCGAGACGCGGGTGGTCGAACGGCCGACGGCGCGCATTCGATTCGGTTACACCGTTTACAATGAGGCAGGGGAGGTGGCGGTTGAGGCCCACACGACCTTGGTTTTTGTGGACGCGGCCAGCGGTCGGCCCATGCGCGCGCCGGCCGGCTTGGTGCAGGCGGTCGGTTACTGAAGCGATGCCAGCACGCGGTCAAGGGCCGTTGCGTAGGCCGGCCGCATGCGTTCCCAACTGAACGGTAAGGCGCACGTGTGCGCTGCGTGCCGCCACGGTGCGATGGCTGAGGCCGGGGCTTGGGTGATGGCGCGAACTGATTGGGCCGCTTCCCGCGGGGTGCAGGCGAAGGCGAATCCCGAAACGTATTCGGGATAGGCGTGGGCTTCTGGCAAGATGGGCAGGACGCCCGCGTGCAAAGCTTCCACGACGCTGATGCCGAAATATTCCTGCAGCGGGTTGTGGACCAGGGCGTCAGCGGCTGCGAGGCGGGCGCCATACGCTTGGCGGTCCGCAGCGGGTTCGAGTGATGCGACGTGATCCGGGTGCGCGGCGGCCCACGCTACGAGCGGGGAGTCGGGATCCCGGGGGCCGGGACCGAGCAGATCGATCTCGAACGGAATGCCCAAGCGCAGCAATTCGTTGCACGTGGCGATGGTGTATTCGGGGTGCTTGTCGCGCGCCCACCGGTGGTTCCACAGCAGCCGGATGGGGCGCCGCAAGGGGCGTTGGAGGTGGCCGGTGGGCATGGGAGGGAATGGAACGCCGGGGGCGATGACTTGGGATTTGGCCTGAAGGCGCTCGGGCAAGCCCCGGGGAAGGGCATCCGGCAGCCGCGAAAGCACGGTCGGAATTCCGGTGAGGAAGGCGTCCAACTGGTGCTGCGAATTGAACCACACGGCATCTGCCGCCGCAGCGGACTGGATGTTGGCGAAG
>JALQTD010000143.1 GCA_023264155.1 Flavobacteriales bacterium
CGTACTCGGCCCGGCTCACGCACACCAGTTCCATCCCCGCCTCCCGGCAATCCCGCATCGTCGGCGTCTCCACTTCCCCGCCGCGCACCACGCCGATCGTCCGCACCCCAGCGGCCTGTCCTGCGAGCGCTGTGGCGTGCAGGTGATTCGACCACGGGCCGCCGAAGGTCAGCAGTGCCCGGGACGGCATCGCCAACGCCCGCTCGAGGTTGAGTGCCAGCTTGAACCGCTTGTTGCCGCCCATCCGATCGAGGCGCCGAACGGTCAGTTCGACCCCCGCCCGGTCCGCCGGTTCCCAGTGTGCGCGCTCGTCCAACATGGTGCAAAGGTGCGGCGGGCGTGAACATTTTGGCCTGCGAGAAGGTTGAAATCGGGTAAATTTGCTGCCATGCCCAAGGAATTGGAGCCCGAGGATTTCTATACCACCCCCGAAGGTTACATCGTGTTCACCGAGGCCTATCACCTCAAGCGCGGACACTGCTGCCAAAGCGGGTGCAAGCACTGTCCCTTCGGCTTCGACAAGCGCACGGGCAAATTCAAAACGAAATGAACGTTTCCTTCCAAGACGAAATCCGCAACGGCCTGCAAGGGCCCCTGCCGCCCGCCCGCAAGCGCAACCCCGAAGTCAGCCATGCGCCCGTGCGCAAGGACATCCTGACGCCGGCAGAAAAGGAACTCGCCTTGCACAACGCCCTGCGCTACTTCCCGGCCGAGCACCATGCCACGTTGGCGCCCGAGTTCGCAGAGGAATTGCGCACCTACGGCCGCATTTACATGTACCGCTTCATGCCGTCAGCGCCGATGCATGCGCGGCCCATTGAGGAGTACCCTGCTCAATGCCGGCAGGCGGCGTCCATCATGTTGATGATCCAGAACAACTTGGATCCGGCAGTGGCCCAGCACCCGGAGGAGCTCATCACGTATGGCGGCAACGGGTCGGTGTTCCAAAACTGGGCGCAATACCGCCTCGCCATGCAGTACCTCAGCGAGATGACGGAGGAGCAAACCCTCGTGATGTACAGCGGGCACCCGATGGGCCTTTTCCCGTCGCATGCCGATGCGCCGCGCGTGGTGGTGACGAATGGCATGGTCATTCCGAATTACAGCCAGCCGGATGATTGGGAGCGGATGAACGCATTGGGCGTGAGCCAGTATGGCCAAATGACCGCCGGCTCCTACATGTACATCGGCCCGCAAGGCATCGTGCACGGGACCACGATCACGGTCCTCAACGCGGTCCGCCTCAACGACAAGGACGGCAGCGGCCCGGCCGGCAAGCTCTTCGTGACCGCTGGACTCGGCGGCATGAGCGGCGCCCAGCCCAAGGCCGGCAACATCGCGGGGGTGGTCAGCGTCACCGCCGAAGTCAACCCCGCCGCGGCCTACAAGCGGCACGAGCAAGGTTGGGTCGACCACGTCATCACCGACGTGGCAGAACTCGTCGAACGCGTCGGAGCTTCGGTGGCCGCGAAGGAGGCGGTCTCGTATGCCTATCTCGGCAACGTGGTGGAGGTTTGGGAAGCGTTCGATGCCGCTGGCCTCTTCGTCGACCTCGGCTCGGACCAAACCTCCCTGCACAACCCATGGGCAGGCGGATACTACCCCGCCGGCATGGGCTTCGACACGGCCAACGAAATGATGGCGAAGGATCCAGCCGCCTTCCGCGAGGCTGTTCAGTCTTCATTGAAACGCCACGCGGCGGCCGTCAACCGCCACACCGCCAAGGGCACGTACTTTTTCGACTACGGCAATGCTTTCCTGCTGGAAGCCTCGCGCGCCGGGGCCGACATCATGGCGGAGGACGGGGAGCACTTCAAGTACCCGAGTTACGTGCAGGACATCATGGGCCCGATGTGCTTCGATTTCGGGTTTGGTCCGTTCCGGTGGGTGTGCGCGAGCGGCGATCCGGCTGACCTCGACATCACCGATGCGATTGCGTGCGAGGTGCTCGAGGAAATGATGGCAGAATCACCTGCTGAAATCCAGCAGCAGATGGCCGACAACATCCGGTGGATCAAGGGAGCGAAGGCGAACAAACTTGTTGTGGGTTCGCAGGCGCGGATCTTGTACGCCGATGCCGAAGGTCGGATGCGCATTGCCAAGGCGTTCAACGACGCGATTGCAGCGGGTCGGCTCAAGGGCCCCGTGGTCCTCGGCCGCGACCACCACGACGTCAGCGGCACGGACTCGCCTTACCGCGAGACTTCGAACATCTATGACGGCTCGGCCTTTACGGCCGACATGGCGGTGCACAACTTCGTCGGCGACGGCTTCCGTGGGGCGACCTGGATCAGCTTGCACAACGGCGGGGGCGTCGGCTGGGGCGAGGTGATGAACGGCGGATTCGGGATGCTCATTGACGGCAGTGCGGACAGCGAGCGCAGGCTGACGAGCATGCTGCACTGGGACGTGAACAACGGCATTGCGCGCCGGAGCTGGGCGCGAAACGAAGGCGCGGAATGGGCGATTGCCCGGGCGATGGAGCGCGAGCCGCGCTTGAAAGTCACGGTGGCCCAGCATGCGGACGACGCCACGGTCAAGGCTGCGCTGAATTAAACGTAACGACACGGAAACGATTTAACGCGTTTTTTGTTTCCTATGTAGAGCCGCAGCGTATTTTTGCGGCCGCAATGCAAGAGGAAACCGCACAGAACGTGGATCAAAGCCGGGAGCAGGAGCTCCTGATGCAGGTCATTCGCGTGTTCATGCGCCTGGGAATCAAGGCGGTGAACATGGATGATGTGGCGCGGCATTTGGGCGTTTCGAAGAAGACGCTGTACAAGTATTTCACGGACAAACGGGATTTGGTGACGCGGTCGCTGAACCTCCTCATTGACGAAACGGACCGGATGATGCACGGCATGAAGGACGTGCCGGGCAACGCGATCGACGCGGAATTTGCCATGATGCGGTACGTGCGCAAGATGCTGGCGGAGCAGCACCCGAGCGTGCTGTTTGACTTGCAGAAGTACTACGCCACGGCTTGGGCAGAGGTGACGAAGCGCCGGGAACACATCATTTATTCCGCGGCTGAAGAGAACTTGCGGCGCGGGCAGGAGGAGGGCGTCTACCGCTCCGATTTCGATCCCCGCATTGTGGCGCGCTTCATGGTGGCCATTGCCGACGTGAGCAAGCAAGCCCAAACCACCCTCGCCATCGGCAAGGCGCTCAGCGAGGTCTATTTCGAATCCTTTCAATATCACATCCGCGGCATCGCGAGTCCCAAGGGGTTGCAATACCTCGAGGACAAGCTCGCCGCAGAATTTCCTTCCGAATGAAGCAGTTGTTGACCGTGGCGTGTGTGGCCGTGGGGGTTGCGGCCTCCGCCCAAACCCCGATGAAATTGAGTTTGAAGGAGGCGCAGGATTTGGCCCTGCAGCATGCGTATGCCATGCAGTACGCGCTGCTTGATCAGCAGGTGGCGGATCGCGATGTGAAGGAGCTGACAGCGACCGGATTGCCGCAAGTGACGCTGCAGGCCGATTATTCAAATTACATCGACATTCCGACGCAGGTGGTGCCGGCCGATGCCTTCGGCTTCCCGGATTACTTGACGGAGTTCCTCGGGGGCGTGTCGGCGGCTACGGGGGTGCCGATCAATGCGCCGGCGCCCGACCCGGACGGGTTGAGTGAGTTGCAGTTTGGCAACCAGCACACGGCGAATGTGGGCGTGCAGGCGTCGCAGCTCGTGTTCAGCGGGTCGTATTTCGTGGGGTTGCAGGCGGCGCGGTTGTACGCGGATTCGCGGTCGCAGGCCATCGAGCGCACGGCGGATGAGGTGCGGAAGGCGGTGGCCGAGGCGTACGTGGCGGTGTTGGGAGCGGAGGCGAATGCGGCCGTGTTGGCGGAGGCGCTGGAGCTGGTGCGGGGGACGCGGCGGGAGATGGAGGCGATGTTGGAAGCGGGTTTTGTGGACGCGATGGGGGTGGACCAAATCGCGCTGGCGGTGATGGATTTGGAACAGGATTTGGCCTACGCCGAGACCCAAGCCCAGCTCGTGCGCGCCCTGCTGCGCTTCCAAATCGGCCTCGATCCCCAGGCCCAAATCGAGCTGACCGACGGCCTCGACGGCCTCATCGCAGCGGAAAGTGGCACGGAACTGCTCAGCCGGCCCTTCCAGCCGGACGCGCTGCCAGGCCTGCAAGAACAGCGCGCCTATGTCGGCCTCGCGGAACTCGACGTGAAGAACAAGCGCGCCGAGGGCCTGCCCAACATCGCGGCTTTCTACACCTTCCAGAAAAACGCGCAGCGGTCTGAGTTCGACCTCTTCCAATCCGGCGGAAGCTGGTTCGACGTCCAACTCGCGGGGGTCAATTTCAGCATGCCCCTTTGGACCAGTTTCGGAGGCAAGCAGCGCATTGAGAAAGCCCGCCTTGAACTGATTCGCGCCGAAACCGGCTACGCCCAACTCGAAGACGCCGCGCGCCTCGAACTCCAAACCGCGCAAGCCGAGTTTGCCGACGCCCAGGGCCGCGTCAACAACCGCACCCGTGCCGTGGAATTGGCGCGCTCCATCCACGACCGAACGGAAAAAGGCGTGCGCGAAGGGGTCAACTCGAGCTTTGAGCTGAACGATGCCCGCAACGCCCTCCTCGAAGCCCAAGGCGGGCTCATCGGGGCCCAACTGGCCATGCTGAATGCCCGCATTCGCCTGCAATCGGCCCTTTCTGAATTCGAATAACTCCTGGAATCTACTGATATGCAACGAATTGTAACCCCCTTCTTGGCCCTCGTGGCTTTTGTAGCAGCGGGCTGTGGTGGTGGCGAGGCCGCACCGGAACCAGCGGCTGAAACGCGCGATTTGCGTCCAAGCGTAACGGTGCGCACGGTGCAGCCGGAGGCGTTCTCTCATCGGTTTGCGGTGCAGGGCAACGTAGAGACCGACGGCAACGCCTTGGTGACGGCTGAGTTTTCGGGATTGGTGGAGGACATCCTCGTCGAGGAAGGTGCCCAAGTTCGGGAGGGCCAAGCGTTGATTCGCCTGAACACGGACCTGCTCGACCGTTCGGAGGAGGAGCTTCAAACGCAATTGAACCTCGCGACGGACCTGTTCGAGCGGCAGTCCCGTTTGTGGAGCGAGGGCATCGGTTCCGAAGTGGAATTCCTGCAGCTGAAGGCTTCCAAGGAGGCGCTCGAAAAGAGCCTTTCAACCTTGACTGAACAAC
>JALQTD010000144.1 GCA_023264155.1 Flavobacteriales bacterium
GCCGTTAAGGAAGGCGTCGAGCGCTTCGGCTTGGGCCGTGGTGCGCGGGAAACCGTCGAAAATGAAGCCCTTGGCCTCGGGATGCTTGTTCACCTCGGCTTCGAGCATGTTGATGGTCACGTTGTCCGGGACGAGCTGGCCTTGGTTCATGTAGGATTGAGCGAGTTGGCCGAGCTCGGTTTGGCCTTTAATGTTTGCCCGAAAAATGTCCCCGGTGCTCAAGTGGACCAAACCATACGCCTCCACCAAAAACGCACTCTGCGTGCCTTTTCCCGCTCCTGGAGGGCCAAACAATACCAAATTCAACATCTCAATCAATTTTCGATTCGACGGCTAAGGTCGGCAAAGGTACGGACTCTGAAGGTGACCGCAGCGGGGTGCGGCGGCTGAGGCGGTTGCCGTAACTTCGCGGCGAAATTCTGTACGATGAAATACGACGTTGTTGTTCTCGGCAGCGGTCCTGGCGGCTATGTGACCGCCATCCGCGCCAGCCAATTGGGATTGAAAACTGCGGTCATCGAGCGCGAGGCCCTCGGCGGCATCTGCCTCAACTGGGGCTGCATCCCAACGAAAGCCCTCCTCAAGAGCGCGAACGTGTTCGATTACATCAACCACGCCGGCGATTACGGCATCAACGTCGCGGCTCCTGAAGCCGATTTCGGCGGGATGGTGAAGCGCAGCCGCGGAGTGGCCGAAGGCATGTCCCAAGGCGTGCAGTTCCTGATGAAGAAGAACAAAATCGACGTCATCATGGGCACCGGCACGTTGAAGCCGGGCAAGCAGGTCGCCGTGGTGGCCGCTGACGGCACCGAATCCACGGTGTCTGCCGACCACATCATCATCGCAACGGGTGCGCGCTCACGCCACCTGCCCAGCATGCCACAAGACGGCAAGCGCATCATCGGGTACCGCGAGGCGATGACCCTCCCGGAGCAGCCCAAGCGCATGGTCGTCGTGGGCAGCGGCGCCATCGGGGTCGAATTCGCCTACTTCTACAACGCCATCGGCACGGAAGTCACGGTGGTCGAGTACATGGACCGCATCACGCCGGTCGAAGACGGGGAAGTGAGCAAGCAGCTCGAGCGTTCGCTCAAGAAGCAGGGCATCAAGGTGATGACTTCAGCCGAAGTCACGGGCGTGGACACGTCGGGAGCTGAAAACGTGGTGACCGTGAAGACGAAGAAGGGCGAGCAAACCATCGCCTGCGACATCGTGCTCAGCGCGGCGGGGGTGGTGGCCAACATCGAGGGCATCGGCCTCGAGGACGTGGGCATCGTGACCGACAAGGGCAAGATCATCGTGGACGATTATTACGCGACGAACATTCCGGGGTACTACGCGATCGGCGATTGCGTGCCGGGCCCGGCTTTGGCCCACGTGGCTTCAGCGGAAGGCATCACCTGCGTCGAGAAGATTGCGGGACACCACCCCGAGCCCATCGATTACGGGAACATCCCCGGCTGCACCTACTGCTTCCCGGAGGTGGCAAGCGTCGGCATGACGGAAGAAGCGGCGAAGGCTGCAGGCCACGACATCAAGGTCGGCAAGTTCCCGTTCAGCGCTTCCGGCAAGGCGAGTGCGGCAGGCCACAAGGACGGATTCGTGAAGCTCATTTTCGATGCCAAATACGGTGAGCTGCTCGGAGGGCACATGATCGGTGCGAACGTCACCGAGATGATCGCCGAACTCGTTGCCGTCCGCAAATTAGAGACCACCGGCCATGAACTCATCAAGACCGTGCACCCGCACCCGACCTTGAGCGAGGCGGTGATGGAAGCCGCGGCCGCTGCGTACGACGAGGTCATTCACCTCTGAGGCAACGCCACTTATAAAAACCGCCCCGCTCAGTCATTGACTTGGCGGGGCGGTTTGTTTTCACCACATTTGAAGCCATGAAACATTGGCTCACCTCCCTCTTGCTCGGCGCTACCGTGAGCGCGGCTAACGCCCAAGGCTACACGGAACTGGATTACTACTCGGTCAGCGATGTGGAGGCCTTGGCCACCGTATATGGCCTGCCATCGGCGTTGTTCACGCCCATCACGGGGGTGCAGGCCTACCGGCTGGAGTACTACATGCCCTTTCAAGGCGACACCATCCTGGTGAGCGGGGCGGTGTTTGAGCCGACGGATTTGGCCGCCGATTGCGCCAACCCCGTGCACCTGTATGCCCACGGCACCGTCTTCGAACGCGACAACACGCCCTCGTTCCTGAATTACGAAGGGGAGCTGGGTTTCTTGATGGCGGGTTTGGGCTTCACCGTGGTGATGCCGGACTACGTCGGACTGGGAACGGATGATGCGCATTTGCACCCCTACGTGCACGCGTTGAGCGAAGCCGAAGCGTGCGTCTACCTGCTCGACGCCCTGTTCAGCACGGACGGCATGAGCACCGGCAACCACGACCCGGACCAAGTGTTCCTTTCCGGGTATTCGCAAGGCGGTCATGCGGCCATGGCGGCCCACCGGATGCTGCAGGAGGAACGCCCGCAATACCACGTGGTGGCGAGCGCGCCGGGCTCTGGGCCTTATGACATTTCAGGCACGCAATTTCCTTGGACGTTCGCGGATCCGGCGTACTCGAACCCAGCGTATTTGGCCTATGTGGCGCTCGCTTGGCAAAGCGTGTATGGCAATTTGTACAGCGATTTGAACGAGTACTTCCTCGAACCGTTTGCCTCGGATTTGCCCGCCTTGTTTGATGGCCAAACCTCAGGAGCCGCCATCAATGCCGCCCTCCCCACCTTGACCGCGGACTTCGCCCAGCCCGACTTGCTCAACACCTTGCTCGAAGCGGACAATCCGTTCCTCGCTGCAGCCGAAGACAACGACGTGTACGATTGGGCACCAGAAGCCCCTACGCGCTTGTATTACTGCACCGAAGATGAGCAGGTTTATTACGAGAATGCCTTGGTCGCTGAGGCAGCCATGTCCGCCAACGGCGCTTCCGACGTGCAGGCGCTCAATCTGGGTGCTTACGACCACGGTGGTTGCGCTGGACAGGCCATTTTCGGAGCAGCGCTTTGGTTCAGCACATTGGCCACCACGTGCGAGCCCTGGTCGGTCAGTGAATCGCACCCTGAGGCCGCTCCGCAACTCGCTCCCAACCCCGCCACGAGCTCAACCCTGTGGACGGAATTGCCCTCAAACAGCACGTGGATCGCTTACGACCTCGGTGGACGGCACGTCGCATCCGGCAAAGGCCAACGCATCAACGTGGCGGGATGGCCCGAAGGCGTTTACCTGATCGAAGCTGAAGGGAAAACGGCGCGGCTTTCGGTCCACCACTGAGTTCAAGGCCGAACCGTCACGTGCATGCACGTGCCTTCCGGCACGATGAGCACGCGCCCCTGCTCTTGGAACTCCCGGAGCACCTTTTGGATGGCCCGTGTGGCAGCCGAACAATCGACCTTATCCGTGGGGCGATCGGTGAAGGCAATGTCAAATGAAGCCCCGTAGCTGTGCGTGGATTGCCCGCCCCAAGCGTTGTAATTGCGGCGGCTCAACGCGTCCTGTTGGGCGTCCGTTCGGGTCATGGACGAAACGCGGAAACGAGCTCCCTCGCTGTCCGTGCCCTTGAGCTCGTCTGCGAAACGGTTCCCCATGGCCTTCAACACATCCCGCGCCTCGGGCAGCAGGAGCTTGTGGCTGTGGGACAACGGAGCGATGTGGTAGCCGCGGCCGTCTTCCACGGGAACCAGCTTGCCCACTTTTTGGCCCCACGCAAGGTTCGCCTTGTCCTTGATGAAGAAGGAATTCGGCAGGTTCCGAGCGGATTTTTGGTGCGCCGTATACGGGTTGCGTGGGATGTTCAACACCTTGCTGTTGCAGGAACAAGGTTTGATGTCGCGAGCGGGTTCCGGCCTGGTCTCCGGCTGCGGCTCTTGTGCCGTTTCCACTCGAGGGGTGCTGGCGGGCAATGCCCCTGCAGGCTCCATGCGGTTTTCCGCCGTCGGATGGGCCAAAACCATTTCCGCCTCCGCCTTTTCAGGGCTCACCCAAGCAACCAACACACAGACCCCCGCGCCCATCAAGCCAGTCACCAACGCAATGCGGTCCCAGCGGTACCGCTTCCAAATGCTACGTGCCATGGCGCCCAAGTTCGCGCCCAACGCCCCTTCGATGCACCGCGGCCGCCACGAGTTGTTCACCGCGGCCCGTGAATCCCGCTACTGCACAAATAACCGCACCCCGAAAGGCCCAATCGTGCCCGAAACCGGCATCCCCGCTCCGGAAAACACCTCCTCCCAGCCCGCTCCCAACCACGGCGCATAATCAAACGAAACCGCCATGTCCCGCACATTGGCGACCAGCAACGCCCGCGCCGTCCCATCGGCACCGAGGCGCTCGGCCACGAACACGTCCTCGTCCGGATGGTACACCAACTCCGTCCCCTTCAACGCGGCGTGATCGCGGATCGTCGTCAGCAAAGTCGTGTACCAGCTGCGCAATTCCGGGTGGGTCGACCAGTCGATCGGCACGTCTTCGAACAGGTTCAGCATTTGGTTGCTCCCCACTTCCTGCCCGTTGTAGACCAAAGGCAACCCCGGCAAAAACGCCGTGATGGCCTGCGCACACTGCATCGCCTCCACCCCACCGAACAACGACGGCGCAGCCGCATTCCACGACGTCTCATCGTGGTTGGTTACAAAACGCAGCTTGCGGTGCCCCGCCGGCAGCTCCGCTTGCTCATTGGCATAGGCGGTGTAAATCGCATCCGGCAGCGCGCCATTCGCCACCACGTCTTCCACGGCCCCATAGCCCTGCCAGCTGTACGACACCTCGAACCCCACGTCGTGCAGCGACGCCGCATCGGCCTCGGCCAGCCACAGCAACGGCGCATCCGGCCGCTCGGCATTCAAGTCCGCAATCGTGGTCGCCCAAAAATCGTTGGGCACGCCCACGGCGTAGTCGCACCGGAAGCCGTCCACCCCGATGTCCTCGCTCCAAAACCGCATCGCCGCCACCATCGCGGCGCGCATCTCCCCCGAA
>JALQTD010000145.1 GCA_023264155.1 Flavobacteriales bacterium
AGGGCTGCTGGCCCAAGTATATCGGTTTGCGGTTCGCGGTCTCGATCATTTCGGCGTGGTCGTAGGTTCTGGTGTGGTCGTTAGCGCCCGTTGTTTCGGGCGTTTTGCATTCGGGCGGAAGCGAATTTAACCCCGGAGGGGGTCACGCGTTCCATGTGGAAAACAACGCAAGGGGCGTTTGGGTCACGGGCAGGTGCTGTATTTTGCAGTGTACGTCGGACATGGCGCGCGGTACACGTAGATTGGTGGATTGGGCGTTGTGGGGGTGCAGTAGCGTTAATGTGCAGGTGCGGTGTTGGCGATTTCGTCGGAATTACGCCGTAAACGGGAATGAAAGAGTAGTTCATTCTGGCCCTTTGTAGGGGAATCGCTGGCGGATGGTTGCGCTTGAGCGTGGGGCGACAGGGGACACACTTGTTCCGAATGGCTCGGTCTGAAGCGGCGAATTCAAGGTGGTGGAACCTCGTTGGCCAACGGTCGACATGTTTCGCGTGGAAAGGTGTAGCTTCGTTCCATGATGAGTCACGTAAAAGGGTGGGCGGTGATGGCGGCGATGCTGTTCACAGCGGTGTCCCAAGCCCAAGATCCTTGGCCGGCCATTCCGGGCATCGATGAAGGTGCGGCCTCGGTGCACAGCCAGGCCACCTTTGTTCCGACCCTTGGGCTGGCGGCCTTGAGCTATGGTTTGGCGCGCTGGGTGGACGGAAGCGATCGGGCGCATCGGATGCAAGCGCGGATGGGCGTGTACGGCCTTCAGGACCACTTGGTGTTCAACCAAGCCGTGGGGGTTGAGCAGCAAGTATCTCCTTGGTTCGCCTTGAGTTGGGAATTCATGTTCCAGGAATGGCGAGCGGATTTGGCAACAGGCAACACGCACGGGGTAGGAGTCGGCCTCAACCCTTGGGCCAAATGGACCGCCTTCCCCAAGCGCAAGCTGTCCCCCTTCGCGGAGGCCGGCACCGGTGCCTTCTACGGCTTCTCCCGCTTCCCGGAGGCCGGAACCCGGTTTACGTTCCACTTGAACACGAACCTGGGGTTGGAATGGGACCTCGAAAGCGGCGATTGCGTGCGCCTCACCTACGGCCACCTCCACCAATCCAACAACGGCCTCGGCGAGCGGAATCCGGGCATCGTCGGCAACGGGCTGACGGCCACGTGGTCGCGGCGCTTCGCTTCCGAGCGGCTTTGACGCGTCTGCGGTGACTTAGCCAAGCGATTCGCCGTGTTGGCTCAAGTCCAAGCCGCGCTCCTCCTGCGCTGCTGTCACCCGCATCGACAGCCCCGCATTCACCAAGACGAACAGCCCGTAAGCTCCCCCGAAGGCAAAGGCAGCCGTGCCCACCAACGCCAACAGGTGCACCCCAAACGCCGCCCAACCACCGCCGTGCAGCAGCCCCACCTCGCCGGCGAACAGGGCCGTCATCACCATGCCGATCATGCCGCCGACCCCGTGGCTTGGAAAGACCTCAAGCGTGTCGTCGACACGGGTCTTCCGCTGGTAGCTCATCGCCGCATTGCATAGCAGCGCCGTCAGGCCCCCGATGACGAGGCTTTCCCCGGGCGTCACAAAACCCGCCGCGGGCGTGATCGCCACCAGCCCCACGATGGCCCCGATGCAGGCGCCGACTGCGGACATCTTGCGGTTTTGGAACCGCTCGTAAAACATCCACGTGATCATCGCCGTCGCCGAGGCAATGTTCGTGTTCGCAAAGGCCAAAACCGCATCCGCCGTCGCCCCAAGCGCACTCCCCGCATTGAACCCGAACCACCCGAACCACAGCATCCCCGTCCCCAAAATCACAAACGGAATGTTCGCCGGCTCCTCTTCGTGCGCATGCGTGCGGCGCCCCAGAAACAGCGCTCCCGCGAGGGCCGCGAGCCCCGCTGACATGTGCACCACGGTTCCGCCGGCGAAGTCGAGGACCCCGGCCTGGCGCAACAGCCCTTCTGGGTGCCACGTCATGTGGGCGAGCGGGGCGTAGATGAGCAGGCTGAACAGGGCCATGAACAGGATGTAGCTCCTGAATCGGATGCGTCCAGCCATGCTGCCAGTGATCAGGGCCGGGGTGATGATGGCGAATTTGAGTTGGAAGAGGGCGAAGAGGAGGAAGGGGATGGTGGCGGCGAAATCGGGATTTGGCGCGAGCCCCACGCCGCGGAAGGCCAAATGCGTCAACGGATTGCCGATGATGCCACCCACGCTTTCCCCGAAGCACAGGCTGAAGCCCACGAGGACCCACAGCACGGTCACCACGCCGAGGGCCACGAAGCTCTGCAACATGGTCGAGATGATGTGCTTCCGGTGCACCATGCCGCCGTAAAAGAAGGCGAGTCCGGGCGTCATCAGCAACACGAAGGCGCTGGAAACCAGCATCCAAGCGGTGTCCCCGCTGTCGATTTCGGCCAGGCTGGTGGCGTCTGCCGGTTGTGGAATTTCGGCGAGCCAAACCGTGAGGCCAGCAGCTACCAAGGCAAGGAAGAGGATTCGGCGTCCCATGATCGTTCGGGTTTATCGGTTGCGGAGAAACGTGCCCGGATCATTGCCGTCATCGAGCAAGTTAGCAGCTTCGGGAATGCGAGTCAATTGTGAGGCCGGTTTGCATCCCCAGGAACATCCCGTTTTATTTGGCATAATTCTGCCCTAAACTTGAAGCATGCAAGGAGAGCAACTGGAGGAGTTGGCTACGCTGCAAGCTGAATTCCTCGAAACATGGCCGGTGGAGCGTTTGGAGCGCATGACGCTCGAGGAGTACACGAATTTGAACCTGAATTCATTCACCTATTGGATTGAGCAAAGGACGCGTCGACTTGGCAGCGTTAAGGGCGGCAGTTCCCTCAAATTCATGGTCTACAGAAGGAAAAAGGAGTCAGATGTGCCGCCGAAGTCTTCTTGGAAAACGGATGTGGAATATGCTTGGCATGGGAAGCTGGGGGGAACGCCCCAAGAGGCCTACAACGTGGTGCATGCGGAAGTGTTGCAGTTGGTCCGTGCGGGCATTGCCGATGACTTGAAGGCGGTGGAGCGGTCGTCGTTTTTCGGGGATGCCGTGAAGTGGAAGTTGGCGGCGATCTACAATCCGGAGGTGATTTTTCCGGTGTTCAAGTTGAAGTTTGCGAATGAATTGCTCGCGCTCCTGCAGCCGATGGGTGCTCAGCCCGCAGATGCAGCCAGTTTGCTTGAAGCCCAAACCCTGTTTCGCCGTTTCAAACCGTCTGATCAGCCCATGCAGGCCTTCATGCATGAGCTCTTCGAACGGCATACGAACCAAGCGTCCGAGCTGTTTGAGGGGGCCAGCCGGGAATTGATTGACGCGCACCCGGAGCTTGACTTGCTTGACCCGCGCATGGGAGCGGCTTGGCTCGCTGAATTGAGCAAGTCGCAATGGATGGAGGCCCTTGAAATAGGAGGTCAATTGGTAGACCGGCTGGGTGCTGAGCCAGACGACCCGCGTGTGGTGTTCAGTTTGCGTGCTGACGTGGGGAAACAGCGGTTGGCGGTTTTGGTCGGAAAATCCCACGTGTTTTCCATCGGCCTGGTCGATGGCGCTCCTGGGTTGCGGTTCCTCTACCCCGCTGGTCGCGATTTGCCTGAAGGGGGGAAGCTTGATGCCTTTCAGCCCGCGGACAAGACCCAGGTGATGGTGCACATGCCGCGCGGCGCGTGGAGCAATGCGCCCGGTTGCCTGGTCGATGTGCTGGCTGAGGCCCGGAAGGAGTGGCAGCGGACGGAGGCCTCGCCGTATCGGTCGGTGCACCGGCCGTTCCTGCGCGAGGTGTTCTGCGATGAGGATGCCCGGCAGTCCTTTGCGGAGTGGGCGGTTGCGCCGTTGGGCCAAAAACTAGTAGAGACCTACAAGCGCCTCCTCGTCGTCCGCGGCATCGCCGATGAGCACTACAAATGGCGCACATTCGCCGAATTCAAGGCGCATTGGGACCTCAACGCCCCCGATTTCAGCACCATGCAGCCGGTGATGAAGTTCGACAACCTTATTCATCAGAACGCCAATTCGTTTTGGAAGGTCCTCTGGTCCGACCCTGAAAGTGCACGGGCATACTTCACCCGCCTGTTCGATGAAGCGACCCCCATTCCAGAGCGATTGAAAGCGGCAAAAGAAGAGAGTACGACCATGCTCAAATCGTTCAATCCCACGTGGAACGATACCGCCCAAGATGAACGGGGCATTTCAGTTATTTGGTCGGCACTCGATTTGGGGCACCACGCGCCATATAAGCACAGTTTCTATTCGAAATATTGCAAGTTGCTCGGCGTGAAACAGGGGCAGCAATTCCAGAAATACATACATTACTTGCAGCTGCTGCAGGAATTCATCGCCGAATGGGTGGCGCCCGATGGTGAGCTGCTCGCGGCCCATCAGCGGAGCTTGGGCGAGGCCGATGTGCTCGAGGATCCGCGCCACCACCTGCTCGCCCAGAACATTTGGTACAAGGTGCTCGACCAGGTGTGGCAAGGCGCGGAGCAGGCGCCTCCGACGGAGGAGCGGCCGGTTGCGGCCCCCTCGTTTTTGGCCGACAGCTTCCTCGACTCAGGCCAAATCCATTCCATCCTCACCGCCCTCGCCCGCAAAAAAAACGTCATTCTCCAAGGCCCGCCCGGGACCGGCAAGACCTTCATTGCCAAGCGCCTCGCCTACGAAATGATGGGCGAGCGCGACCCCGCGCGCCTCGAGCTCGTCCAGTTCCACCAGAGCTACAGCTACGAGGACTTCATCCAGGGCTACCGCCCCCGCTCGGACGGTGGGTTCGAGCTGCGCGACGGCGTGTTCCACCGTTTCTGTGCTCGCGCCCGCGGCGACCTCGACCGACCTTATTTCTTCCTAATCGACGAAATCAACCGCGGCAACCTGTCGAAGATCTTCGGCGAGCTGATGATGCTCATCGAGGCCGACAAACGAGGGGAGGAGGTGCAGCTGACCTACAGCGCTGAGGGCGAGCGGTTTT
>JALQTD010000146.1:0-263 GCA_023264155.1 Flavobacteriales bacterium
CGGATTGCGTGGGCTGCATCGACCAGGACGGGGTCATCGACCTCCAAGCAGCCGGCATGGGCATGCTCGAGGTCACGTACACGCTGCCGGGATTGTGCGGCGATGAGCAGAGCGCCCTGCTCGCCATCGAGCCGTGCGAAATCGAGGTGTTCAACGTGATGACCCCGAACGAGGACGGCATGAACGACGCGCTCGTGTTCTCCAACCTCGACGGATTCCCCGGCAACGAACTGGTCGTCTACGACCGGTGGGGCACCGAGGTG
>JALQTD010000146.1:273-4953 GCA_023264155.1 Flavobacteriales bacterium
CTTACTTCTACATCCTGACCATTCCCGGCCTCGACAACGTGCAGGGCACCTTCACCCTCCTGCGCTAAGGGGTTGAATCAATCCCGCAGCACTTGGATGGTGCCGCTGCAGTAATCCTGCAATTCAGGCGTGCTCGCGCACGGGTAGCGTTCGGTTTCGAGGGTGTAGAAGTACACGCCGTCACCGAGTTCGTCCCCTGCATCATCGAAGCCAGCGAACGGCGCCGTGTTCGGCGTCATGAGGTAGACGTGTTCGCCCCAGCGGTTGTAGATGTTGATCGTGTATTTGAGGCAGCTGCCTGAAGTGCCCCCGAGCACGAGGTAGTCGTTGTAGTTGTCGTTGTTGGGGGTGATGATGTTGGGAACTTTGAAACCGCTGAGGTCAAAGTCGTAAGGCAAATCCAGGATTTGGTCCAAAGCAAAGGTGCACCCGTAAGCATCCGTCACCGCGAGCCCCACCTCGTACGCCTCGCCGCCCTCATAAAAATGGCCAGCGGTGGTTTGCTCGCCGATCACGTCGCCTTCCACAGTCCACAGATATTGCAGCGTTTCCCCCGCATCCGGCGTGGTGGAGACCAAATCCAATCGGTTGCACAACACCGACCACTCGAACGAGGGATTCAGCGCCGCTGCCAACACGTATTCGGCCGCTGCCGTCGCCGTGCACCCTTCGTCGTCGGTAAAGGCATACTCCACCGCATAGGTGCCCGGCGCGACCCCCGCATGGTCCAACCCGAGGCCACTGACCGTCGGCCCTGTGAGTGACCCGCCGGCCGGCGTAGGATTCAGTGGCACGTCCACGTCGTAAGCGCAGTAACTGTCCGCCACGTCGAGTCCAATGTTCGGGAGCGGGTGGACGATCAATTGCGTGGTGATGGTGCTGTCGCACCCGGCCGCCGTGGTCAAATTGTCCACGTAAAGGCCGGAATTCGTCACCACCACCCCGTCCGGCAGCGTGTAGGTCTCACCTTGGCAGATTTCCGGATAGAAGTCGATGTCATAGGCCTCGTTGAACGTGATGTTCAAGACCACCGCGCTGTCACAACCCGCTGACGACGTCAGGTCGAAGCTGAAGGTCCCCGAGTTCAAGGTGACACTGCCGTCGGGCAAGTAGTAGGGGCTATCGTTGCAGGCATTGATGTCCAAATCCAAATCATACACTTCATTCACCACCACCTCCGATACGATGGTGCTGTCGCACCCACTCACCGCCGATTGCAATACCGTGGTGTACGTTCCGGTGGTGGCGGCGATTTCGCCATCGGGCAAGGTGACCGTCTCACCGGCGCACACCGCAAACGACTGGCTCGACCCCAAGGCGGGCAGCACCTCGAGGACGGTGGTGACCGTGCTGTCGCAACCGGCATACGTGGTCGGCACCGTCATCGTGTACGTGCCGCTGGTGAAGGTGGTTGTGCCATCGGGCAGCACGTAGCCTTCGTCTCCGCATGCGTAGGCTTGGAACGTTAAATCATAATCCGGCGTCGCCTCCAACGCGATGGTCAAGATGCTATCACACCCAGCGGCAGCCGTGTAAACGAACTCATACTCCCCCGGTTCATCCGTGACCACGCCGTCGGGCAAGGTGTACGTTTCGCCCTCGCAGAAAAATGCCGCTTGGTTGTTCAGCACCTCCAATGCTACGGTCACTTCTTCCGTCACCGTGCAACCCGGAACAATGCCGGTGACGGTGTACGTGGTCGTGGAATTGGGGCTCGCCGTGACCACAGGCCCCACGATGTTGTTCAATCCTTGAGGGGGGGACCACTGGTAGAAGTTGCAGCCCGATGCCGTGAGGACCACCGATTCGAGGTCGCATGCCGCAGCGATGGGCGGGTTGATTTGCAGGTTGGGGAAGGGCGTCACATTGACCGTGACGTCGATGGAGTCCGCGCATTCGGGGGAGGTGGCGTAAATCGTGTAGATCGTGGTTTCCGTGGGTGCCACCACTGCGGATCCGCCGGTTGCTTCGAGGATGCTTGGGTCGTTGGGCCAAACATACGTGTCCGCTCCCGTGACCGTCAAATCCAACGTGTCCCCCTCGCACAGGATGGGAAAACCCGGGTTCGTTGAAAGGGCCAAACCGCCGACCGTCGTGATGGTCAGCGAACCTGCTCCGGTCGAGGTGCCCGAGGTGCAGGATCCGCCGGTCGGGGTCAAACTCGACCCGCCGCCACCGCCGCCGCCTCCGATGGAGCTGCCGCTGAAGCAATCGCTTCCTCCGCCGCCACCGCCGTAGTAGCCACCGCCGCCGCCTGCACCGGGTGCCGCATTGAAGCAGGGGTCCGTGCCCCCGTTGCCACCGTTGCCCAAGCTGCCGTTCTGGCCCGCGTTGCCGCCTGTGGTCCAAGGCGCTCCGCCCGAACCGCCGGAATTCGAGGTGCCTGCGCTACCGCCGTCACCGAACGTGTCCGCGCCGGCTGTGCCGCTTCCGCAACCGCCGGCGCCGCCCGCGGCATCCGAGGTGCCGCCTCCCATGCCGCCACCGCCCGCTGCCACGATCAAGCGGTTGTTCATGTTGTAGGGAGCTTCACGGATGTCCGTGGCGCCGCCACCGCCGCACGAGGCTGCGGAGGTGCCGGTCGCAGCACTTCCGCTGCCACCGCCGTTGTACCCACCATTGGGGCATTGACCTTGCCCGCCTACGCGGATTTCAAGGACTTGGCCCGGTACCACATCCAAGGTCGCCGTGACCGTGGCCCCGTTGGCCCCGCCTGCGCCGCCGCCTTGGCCGCCCTCCGCGGTGATTTCCAGCGAGCTGACGCATGAAGGGACGGTGTAGGTTTGGACGCCTCCGGTGTAGTTGAAGGTGGTCACTGTTTGGCCCCAAGCCCAGACGGGAAGGAGGAGCATGCAGGCGGTGAGCAGGCGGATGGTCATGGCGAATCGGTTCAGGTGTTCGGCTCTTGAAAAACCCGCAACCGGTTCAAGAGGTTGCTGCCCAGGAACTGAACGGCTCGAAAATAGCAAGGATGCTCCACATTACGTGTGGCGGTGAGCAAGCAGTTGTGCCGTAGGTTCGCAACATGACCGAACAGCAGAAGAAAGCAAAGCTTTGGCAGGAGGTGGTCGATGGGGCTGCGGCACGCGTCCAATCCGCCCAATCCGCGCTGGAAGGGTTCCAAGATTCCCTAGGCGCGGAGGCCAAATCCACTGCCGGCGACAAGCACGAAACCGGACGGGCCATGGTGCAGCAGGAGATGGAACGGGCCGTCACAGCGCTGCAACAAGCAAGGGCATTTTTGCAGGCGTTGCACGCCCAACAACCCGCAGAAGGACCTCCGGTTCGGTGGGGAAGTTGGGTGGAGCTTGAAGGGCTGCACATCGTCATTGCACAGCCCTTAGGCCGTTTGGCCACCCACGCGGGCGATGTCCAAGTGATTTCGCCGGACTCGCCTTTGGCGCGGGCCTTGATGCAAGCGGCTGCAGGTCCCGGCGACTCCGTTCAAGTAAACGGCCGCACCCTGCAGGTCAGGCAGGTGCGTTAGAGCGCTGGGTTGACCGGTTGGTCCGCCACCAGCGGGAGGTGCTCCAGGTGGCTCCATTCGGTCCACGATCCGTCGTAATTTGAAACGTCCGTCGCGCCCAAGAGCTCGCGCAGTACGAAGGTGGTGTGCGCCGAACGCACGCCTGTGTGGCAGTAAGTAATCAGCGGGGTGTTCAAGTCCACGCCTGCCTGTTCCAGGTCCCACCGCAGGTCGTTCACGGATTTCATCGTGCTGATCCCATTCAAATCGACCGCATTGCCCCAATTGTAGTGCACGCTCTGTGGGATCCGTCCCGCGCGGACCGCCCCGCGCTTCATGCGCCGTCCGGAATGCTCGTCCGGGGTGCGGGTATCAATGAGCGTAACCCCGTTGCCGGCCGCGGCTTGCACGTCGGCTACCGTGGCGAGGAGTTCCGGTTCGGGCGCAGCAGTGAATTGAAACCCGCCGCGTGCAGGTGCCTCGGGAAGTGCGGTCTCCAGGTCGTCGCCACCGTGGAGCCAGGCTTTGGGCCCGCCATCGAGCAGCACCACCTCGTCGTGGCCGTAGACTTGCAGCAGCCACCACAGCCGCGCCGCATCGCAGCCGCCCACCCCGTCATAGACCACGATGCGCTGACCGGGCTGAACCCCCAACGAATCCATCACCGCTTGCATCCGCCCTGCATCCGCCGCCATGCCGCCATAGGGATAGGCCGTGGATTCGATGTCATTCCGCCAAATTTGACGCGCCCCTGGCAAATGCCCGGACGCGTAATCCGCCTCCTTGCGCACGTCGATGAGCACGGCATCGGCGCCTTCGGCCTTCCACCGCTCGATGGACCACAGCGCATCCGACCCTGTTTCCGGTGCTGGCGAAGGGGCGCATCCCCCAAGCCCCAAGGCCACAGCGGCCATCCATTTGGTCAATCTTCCAATACGTACCATTCGGGCGAAGTCAAGTTGCGCCGGCGACCCGCGTCGTCCGGAGCGTAGTGTTTTGCGAGGTAATCGAGGATGATGTCCTCGTTCGTGCCGAGGTCCCAGAGGTTTTGCGTCTCCTGCATCCACCGGATCATTTTCTTCCATCCGTCGCGCGTGGCCCGGTTTTGGGTCACCAGTTTTGCGCTGTGGCAGGCCAAACACGTGGCCTTCACCTGAATGAAGCCATCGTCTACCACCAACCCACTCGCCACGTGAATGCCGTCGACCACCAAC
>JALQTD010000147.1 GCA_023264155.1 Flavobacteriales bacterium
TCCGAGCGACACTTTCTTCTAATGCATCTTCGTCGAAGGAGCTGAGTTGCCGAGACCATGCGTACGACGTTCCATTGAGCGAAGCGCTCCAGAAGAAGGCGAGGGTACCCGCATTGTAGAAGGACCCAGTTTCCCCGCGGTAGCCGCCCGGCAACGCCGAAAAACCACTGCTGTTGGTGCCGTCCCAAGAAGGAACTGCGGACTTCATCGCCCCTGCTGCTACAGACGCTCCTCCGAGGCCGTCGGTCAACGTCGTCCACTCCTCGTCCGTCGGCACATGCCAACCCGCCGGGCACAACCCCGCGGCGCTTTCCACCGCATACCAATTGTACAAGTAGCCATAAGTCGCCGGGTTGCTGTTGTCGTTGTTGTAAGCAGCGCGGGCACCGTCGCTCGTGTTGGCCCAATTCGTATTATCCGTCACTTCCGAGATGGCAGAGCCGTCAGCGTACTGCGTCGTCTGCAAGTTCTCCGCAAACCAGCACTGGTCGCCGATTTGGACCGTGCTGTAATCGTGGCTGTCAAACGTCACCGTGCTGGTGCCGCAGGTGAAGGCAGCGGCAGCGGCAGTCGTCGTGAAGCTCAGCGTGTCGCCGTAAGCCGTGCCTTCCCCGTTTGTCGCGTAGGCCGAGAAGTAATACGTCGTGCCACCCGTCAGTCCTGTCAGCGACGCCGTGAACGAACCGCTCGTTGCAGATCCGCTCGCATCGCTCGCTCCGGAAAGCGAAGCATCCGTGCCCCAAACAAAGCCCGTCGCCGTCACCGCATCCCCGCCATCCCCGTCCACAGTTCCGTTCAACGTCGCCGTCGTCTCCGCCAAGTCCGACGCCGCAGCGCTGCTCACCGTTGGCGCACTCGACGAACTGCCTGCAGCAGCATCCCGAACGCAACGCACGGAGAACCCGTCCCCTCGGCCGTAGTCGGTCCGCTGGGCCAAGTCGTAGCTGGAATAGAGTACGCGGCCCCAGGCGTTGAGGTCGTAGGGCGAGGAACTCCACAAGTAGCAATTGCTGGCACCATTGGTGAAGGCTCCATTGCTGTTGCGGTTGCCGCCCGGCAAACCCGAAAAACCACTGCTATTGGTGCCATCCCATGCGGGGCTGTCTGAGGCGGATGACTTCATCTTGTCCCCTGCAACAGATTCTCCGTCCAAGTAATCCGCCAACACAGTCCACTCAGCGTCTGTAGGCACATGCCAACCCGTGGGGCACAACTTACCCGTGTTGACTGCATACCAATTGTACAACCGACCATAATCCGCCAAATTCGTGGCTTCATCAGCCCCGCCTTCATCATAAATGGTCATCGCTCCATCTGTGGTGGTGGACCAAGCCGAAGCATCCAACTCACTCGGGATCACCGCATCGTCGTTGTAATTGGTGGAACGCAAGTTTTCTGCAAACCAACACTGAGTACCGATTTCAACCGTCGCGTAATCATACCCTTGGTAGGTGACTGGACTGTCGCAAGTGAAAGCGGACTCGGAAGCCCCACCGAGCCCATCGATGACGGCAATCAAGGAGTCAAGCGTGTTGAGGACCCCAGAAAGGCTCGCGAGCAGCGTTCGCTCCGCTGCGCTGAAGTAGAGGTTCGAGTCCCCCTCCATGAGCGCATCCGAAGTGAAATTGCCCAGGGAATTCACCTGGCCGTTGATGACGTCCGTCACCGAGAGGCTGTCCAAACCCAGCGTCCCCGTGATCTCCGCATTGCCGTTCACGTTCAAACTGTCGTTCATTGTGGTCACCCCGGTAACCACCAAGGAAGAACCCAACGTAACCTCACCACTGACGTTCAACATCGCATCGAGGTCTACGTTGCCGACCACATGCAAGCTGTCGCCGAGTGAGGTCACGCCCGTGACCAACAACGACTCGCCAATGCTCACAGCCCGCACCACCTCCAGCGAGTCCGAAAACGAAACGTAGCCCGTGGCCTTCAGCGAGTCGTTGACGGTGGTCACGCCAGAAATGGTTAAGCGCCCAGTGATGCTTGCGTCCTTGTTCAGCACCAAGCTATCCGCACTCAAGGTTCCTGAAGCAACAACGTCTTCAAGGCCTATCGCGTCGTAACCACTGAAGTTCACGTCCATGCCCGGATTGGTTCCATTCGTCAGAATGGCATTCCAATCCCCTGCACCGTAGGACGACAACCCAATCATCAGGCTGTCGAGCTCACTGCGTAGTCGCTGCGCGTTGATTTCTAAAAAGACCTTCGACCCCGACTGCGAGGTGGTCACGGCCGTGGACTGGGCTTGGACTTGGACCACACCGAGCGCGCTCAACAGCGCAACCAAGAGGCAAGTCAATTTGGATGAAGTATTCTGCATCATGCGTGAAACGAAAACGGTTTTGTAATCTTTTAATCGAAGAATTTCGTCGATGAAGACGAATTTATCTCAATCAAAAGCCCCGATCGGCCATTTCACATAGTTCAGTTGGGACAGGTTTTGAAAGTGTCCCAAAAAAGAAAAATCACGGCCGACTTTGCTCCAGAACAGCGGCGCGTTCTGCCTGTGACAGCCTCAAAAATTGTCCCGGAGGCATTCCCGTGAACTTGGTGAATTGCCGGTAAAAGGTGCGGCGGGTTCCGAAACCGCATTGATCCGCGATTTGGTCCAAACTCAACCCTTGGCTCTCTTCGGCCAGCATCATTTGCTGTGCATCTTGAATCCGCAGCATGTTCATGTAATCCGAATAGCTCAGCGAGGTCTCCTGCCGGATGGCTTGCGAAACGTACCGGGTATTGCTATTCAACTTCCCTGCGATGTAGCCAAGGCTATGGTTAGAAACGCGGTGGACGCCTTCGTTGGTCACCAATTCCTCGAGGGCCATGAACAAATCGCGGAGCAAAGGAGAGCTCCCGGGCTCATCACGCGATGCCTCGCTCGGCGTGTCTTCCAATGCTGTGCGTGCCTTCGTCTCAGGCGACCGGCTGGAACGGTGAATCAAGTGCCTTCGAAGCAACCGGACGATGACTTGTTGGCTGCGCAGATCGGAGCGCCGCTTCCAAATGAACGTTGCGGCTCCCAAGAAGGCCATCAACAGAATCAGCCCCCCAGCCCAATTCAATCGCTGAGCAAACCGCAGCCGCGTCTGAAGTTGCTCATTCCTGTGCATTTGCTCCGCTCGGTCATTGATGTCCCACACCTCCGCCAGCAGCATCGCCGATTGGTTTCCAAACTGCTCACGAAGGCCCTGGTTGTGTGCTCGAAACAGCGCCAGAGATGTTTCGCCATCGCCGCGAGCAAAAGCTGCCGCCATCTTCAATTCAAGCTCGTTGTCCGAATGCGGTAAATCAGGAAACTGAAGCATGAGCGAATCAACCTCGCCGAGGAAACGCTCTACGGCGGTCCAATCCCCTTTGTAGGCAGCTCGGTTTGCCTGCAAGATCAAGGCAGCATATTGAATCTGGGGTGCCAGCCGCCCGGGCCGCATGCGCTCAAGGTCCAGCAGCACCTCCCCCAACGCTTCATGGTCGCCGTGGTAATGCGAGAACTGCCCCGCGGTAACGAGCGCACGCACCGCTTCCGTCGAATCACCGAGCACCGCAAAGCGCTCGAATGCTTGCCGTGCGTGCTCCATGGAGAGGTCTCCCGGGTCCAAGTCTTGCTCGGCGATGGCCAAATTCAGCAACGCCTTCCCTTCGTTGTAAGCATCCCCTCGTTCAGCAAAATGATCCGCTGCCTCCCTCAGTAAGCTCCGTGCTTCCTCGATTTGATGCTCCCGAAAGCGCAACAACCCGATGTTGATGGCCGTCAACCAAGCCGCATCTTCCTCTCCCAACCGGACATCGATCTCCCTCGACCGCGCGTAAGCCTCCTCCGCAGCCACCCAATCCTGCATGACTTCGTAATTGATGCCCAAGTTGTTGTACAACGCCGATTCCTTTCGCAAAGCCTGCTCTTCATCGGACCAAACCGGCCCCATTCTCTCCCTCAAATCCGGCTGATCCAGCGCATACGTGTACCAACTGTTTGACGCCAAATGACGGCCCAAAAGGTATTCAGCAAGCCCCAAGGCGTACGCCACATGCACCACATCCCGGTCTTCGCGCAACAGCACATCCAATTTTGCATAAGCGAAATCCCTCCCTTCAAGCGGTTCACCGAGCACAAATGCCTTCCATTCCTCGTGGCCCCATTGACGGAATTCAACCGTGTCCAATTCCAATCGTTCGGCGGAAGCGGGGTCCACCATCAAGGTGACCAAGAGGAAAGAAAAGAAGAGGCGCATGCTCGCAAAATTCGTTCACATCCTCCTGCAAGCAGACCATGCCCTCTTCTATTTCAATGAAACCTCGTGACATATTCCTAAAATGTCCCACACTTGCGGATGGAGCCCTCCCTCATGGACGCTCAATGCAGTCAGTTCATCCGCGAACCCGCCCACGTCGAACGGGATGATTTGACAGAAGCGGAACGTCCGAGGCATCCGAGCGGTACCAACTCACATCGGCCCGAAGCATCGGTTGTTCATGTGCCAAATGCCGAATTCGGCACAATGATTCCCGCAAAACCATCGCTGCAACGGCTCATCCTGCATCAGCCTCGCCGAATTTTGCTCAGCGAAGAGACCGACTCTCGAACCTAATCAGTACAACTCGTTGATTTGCAATCGCTCAAGGGGGTTACATTTCACACTTGGGATCCAGTTTGCAATCGTCGTTTTGCGAGGATTCTTCGCAAATATGCGCTTTATTTCCTTTTTCTTCACTGGTCTCGAGCGGAATTCGGAAAAGGGCAGGAATCGAACCCAAACAAGCGTAACCTACTAATTTAAAGCGGATCAACGGCTGCAAAAGAGCTTCCCCAAACATCCTATGAACGTCTGAAATCTTTTGGAAAGCGGAGAGACGGGCTCTTGAACCTAATCAGTGCAACTCGTTGATTTTCAACCTCTCAAGGGGGTTAC
>JALQTD010000148.1 GCA_023264155.1 Flavobacteriales bacterium
CGTTCGCCCAGAAAAAGCTCAGCCGGGGCGCAAACGCGTCCACGTCTAGGCCTGCCGCGATGCCCGTGCGCACATATTCGATGCCATCGGCCAAGGTGTAGGCCAGCTCCAACTCCGGCGTCGCACCGGCCTCCTGCATGTGGTAGCCGGAGATGGAAATGCTGTTGAATTTGGGCATGCGCTCGCTCGTGAAGCGGAAAATGTCGCTGATGATGCGCATCGAAGGAGCGGGCGGATAGATGTACGTATTCCGCACCATGAATTCCTTGAGGATGTCGTTTTGGATGGTGCCTTTCAGCTGCTCCGGTGGCACCCCTTGCTCTTCTGCCGCCACGATGTAGAAGGCCAAAACCGGCAACACCGCCCCATTCATCGTCATGCTCACCGACATGTCCCCGAGCGGAATCCCTTCGAACAGGCGCTTCATGTCCTCGACGCTGTCGATGGCCACCCCCGCCATGCCGACGTCACCGCTCACCCGCGGGTGGTCGCTGTCATAGCCGCGGTGCGTCGCGAGGTCGAAGGCCACACTCAGCCCCATCTGTCCCGCCGCAAGGTTCCGGCTGTAAAAAGCGTTGCTTTCTTCGGCGGTGGAGAAGCCGGCGTACTGCCGCACTGTCCAGGGGTTCGAGGTGTACATCGTGGCGTACGGGCCACCCAAGTAAGGCGGCGCCCCCGGTCCGAACTGCTCATGCGGATGCGGCGGGGTATTCGCCGCGTAGTGGGATTTGGGTTCAATCTTCGGCATGGCTGCTCAAGCTTGGTGATCGGCAAAATAAACGGCTTCCCGGAAATTCGCGGGAAGCGGGGCATTCCCGCGCTCGACGTCGCGGGGCAGGAACAGCGGGGCCTGCAAACCGGCTAAGCGGCCGCGCTCCACACGGCGGGCCCACTCGCCGCTCTCCCACAAAACCGGCCACCCGCCCGCCTCGGCATCCCGCAGGTAGCTGTTCCAGGCGGCGTCCACGGCTTGGTTCGTCAAGAACTCGACGGCGTGGCTGCCTTGGAACGGGTCGCACGTGAGGTGCAAGGCGGACTCTTCGCGGAGCAGGTGCTGGACGTTGCGGGCGTACCGCAGGGCGGCATCGCTTGGCAGGCCTTCACGGACATCGTGCGGCCGCGTTTCGATGCCATCAGCGCCGCCGAGTACTGACGCGTAGGAAGCCGCCGTCATGCGCAGGAGGTTGTCTTCGGGGAGCTCGCGGACGAAGCTCCTTGTGCTGGTGCGGGCGTCGATCCACAGTGGGCGGTGCGGGGTGTGGTGGTGGGTGCACCATTTGGCCCACAACATCCGCAAGGCGCGCAACGCCGACGCTTCGACCAACACTTCCGCCCCGACAGCCCAGCGCACCGTGCAATGCGCCATCGCGGCTTCCCGTCCGATGCCCTCGGCCTCAAGCGCCTGAATGCCGGCATCCCAGCCGCTCACCACGGCGCTCAACGCGTCCACCCATCCCACGCCTGCATCGATCCACGGCGCCGCATCGCAGCCCCAGGTCAGCAGGCGCGGAAATGCCGCACCCCAAGCTTCCACGTGGCGGGCGAGCGTTCCGTTTTCGGGCGCGCGCAACACGTCACGCGAACACGAGCCAGTGAGCTGCTCACCGCTCAGGCCTTGCTCGACCAAACCGCGCAAAAGCCCCGTAGCCTCGGGCCCGTCGAGGTGGACGTCGACCATGTCGAGGTAGACCCCGTCGAGCAACGTCCGCATGCCATGAGCCTGCTGAGCCGCTTCCGAAATGCGGATGCCTTCGACGCCGTGCATCAAGGCCTGCTTCAGGGCCTCTGGGGTGTGCAAGGTTTGTTGCAACTGCCAGGGTTGTCCGGTTTCCGGGCCGCCGATGGCCCGATCGGGCAAGCCGCGAGGCGCGGCAAGCGGGTCGGCGGGATCTACCCGCACGGGCAGGACCCTGCCGTCGGGACGGGGCCGCTCGATGTCTTCCCACGATTTGCCGCGCAGGCCCTTTTCCGCGATGGCCCGCCAACGCGGGTGGTCAAGTGGCGGAAACGCCGTCCAGTCTGCATGTTCCATGGAGCGAAGTTACGAAGGGAGCGGAGCGTATTTTCGGGCCATGTTGCACGCCCCCAAACCCCCGATCAGCCCCAGCGATTTCTTCTCCTGCGACCTGCGCATTGGCACCGTCATCGAGGCCGCTCCATTGGCGGGCGCCCGTAAGCCGGCGTTGGTTTTGCGCATCGATTTTGGAGAAGCCATCGGGGTGCTGAAATCTTCGGCCCAAATCACCGCACGCTACACCCCGGACGGCCTCATCGGCCGGCAAGTCGTTGCCGTGGTCAACCTTCCGCCGTTGCAAGTCGGCGCCGTGCGTTCGCAATGCCTGGTCGTGGGCGGGGTTCCCGGCGCAGGGGATGTGGTCTTGCTGCGCCCGGATGAAGTTGTTCCAAATGGCACCCCCGTGGCGTAGGGATTCCGCGTCATCGGGTTTAGTTTTGCGATTATGCGCGCTGCCATTTTCCTCGATCGCGATGGTGTGATCAACCACGACCCGGGTGATTACACGAAGCACCTGGATGAATTCCACGTGCTCCCCACGGTGATGGAAGCGCTGCGAAAGTTTGTGGATGGCGGGTTTGATTTGGTCATCATCACGAACCAAGGCGGGATTGCGAAAGGGCTTTACGGCCACGCGGAGGTCGCTGCCATCCATGCGCACCTCGAGCGCCTGTGCGAAGCGAACGGCACGCCGCTGCTGGGCACCTACTACAGTCCGCACCACCCGGATTATGGCGCGTCCCTTTCGCGCAAACCGGGCAGCTTGATGATTGAGCGTGCGTGCGCTCGGTATGGCATTGATCCCGGCCGATCGTGGATGATCGGCGACAAGCCGCGGGACCTCGAAGCGGGAGCGGGAGCCGGCGTTCAAGGCGTGCTCATGCCGGTGAACGGAGAGCTGACCGAAGTGGCAGACCGCATCCTATCCACCCTTCAACAGGAGCCCCATGTTTGAGCGGTTGCAATTCGACGCGTGGGAGCGGGAGTACTTCCTGGTCAACGGCGAAGTGGTGGACGAGGGCGGCTTCCCACACGCCATTCGGAACCGGGCGTTTCTCTATGCCGATGGGTTCTTTGAAACCATCCGGGTGGCCCATGGCGTCCCGCAACATTTGGACCTGCACTTCGGCCGCATCCAAGACAGCTGCCGGGCGTACCAGCTCGAAGCCCCCGCGCATTGGAATGTGGAGTGGCTGCGGGAGCGGTTGCTCGCGTTGTGTGCGGCGAACGGCATCCTCGAAGGCGGCCGCATTCGGTTGACTTTCTACCGGGATGGTGGGGGGCGGTACACCCCGGAGAACGACCACTTGTTTTGGGTCGGAGAAGGGCAACCCATCAGCGACAACGCGTTCAAATTGAATGAACAAGGGCTTAAGGTGGACATCTACCCGGACATGAAAAAGATGCCGGATCACTTGGCGAACTTCAAGAACCTTTCGAGCACCTTGTACGTGCAATCTGCGCTGTGGGCGCGGGCGCGTCAGTTTGATGAGGCCTTGATCCAAAACACCAGCAACCACATCATCGAATCCACCCGTTCGAACCTCTTCCTCGTCAGCAACCGCGTGCTCTACACCTCGAGCTTGAGCGGTGGACCCACAGGAGGCGTGATGCGGGCGGCTGTGGCGCGACTTGCCGCCGCGAACGGATTCAAGGTCTATGAGTACGATTTGAGCCCGCAGGAACTTTTGCGCGCGGACGAGATGTTCCTGACGAATGCGGTCCGCGGCATCCAGTGGGTCTCGAGCTACCGGACCAAACGCTACTTCTCCTCCACCGCGCAGCAACTGACCAGCTTGCTCAACGATTCGCTGGTGCAACCGAGCGCTTAAGCGCGCACGCGCGGATCGAGCCAGCCATACAGGGCGTCCACTGCCGCATTGACCACCACAAAAACGGTGGCGATGACCGCGACGCACCCCATCACAACAGGCAAGTCGCCCACTTCCAAGGCTCGGAACATCAGAAGCCCCATCCCCTGCCAGCCGAATACAAATTCGATGAACACCGCTCCGGCGAGCATGCTCGCAAACCAACCACTGGCGGCGGTAAGGACCGGATTGAGGGCGTTGCGCAAGACGTGCCGGAAGAACAGGCGCAGGTTCGATATGCCCTTGCTGCGGGCCGTGCGTACGTAAGTGGTGCCTAAAACATCCAGCACCGCGTTGCGGGTCAATTGGGTCACCACGCTCACCGGCCGGACGCCCAGGGTCAGCGCAGGCAAAATGGCGTGGTGCCAGGCGAACCGCGGCCCTTCAAACGGGTCCACTTCGAGCAAGCCTCCGGTCATCGGGAGCCCCGTCCACCGGTGCAAGACCGAACCGAAGAACCAGCTCACGAGGATGGCCATGACGAAAGAAGGCGCGCTCATCCCGAGCGAAATCAAGGTCAGCGCCCAGCGATCGGTTCGGGAGCCCGCGCGCGGTGCGAGCCAAGCGCCCAACGCCACGCCGACGACAAGGGCCAGTCCCATGGCCGTGACCGCTAGGAACAAGGTAGCGGGCAGGGACTCCGCGATGGCGCTTAACACCGGGCGCTCCGAAACGAACGACCTCCCCAAGCTCGGGCTGCCCCAATGCCAGCCCTCCTCTGCATTCCGCTTCAAGGGACTGAGGTCGGCCCAAAAACGCCCGTACCGTTCGAGGAGGGGCCGGTCGAGTCCGTGGCGGGCACGGAAGGCATCCACCACCTCTTGGCGCTCGTTTTGGCCTGCCATCTGACGGGCAGGATCCGGCACGAAGGCAAAGATGAAAAACACCAACGTCCACGCCCCCCACAGGACCCCGAGGCCCTGCAGCAGTTTCCGACCCAGCAGGCGCGCGCTCATGCCCCCGCGATCAATTCGCCAGCGCGCTCAACTCGTCCCACGAGGGCAACGAA
>JALQTD010000149.1 GCA_023264155.1 Flavobacteriales bacterium
GGTGACCCAATCGTATACGACGAGTCCCATTGCACGCAACACCCCGTCGCCCGCGGCACAGTCCCATTCCATGTAGGCGCCCGTTCGGCTGTGGATGTCGGCTTCGCCGGAGGCGACGAGGCAGAACTTCAGGGCTCCGCTGACCGGTTCAGCACGCACTTCGTCGCCCGAAAAGCCCGGTGGGAGCAGCTCGTGCAGGGAGGCGGATTCGTTGCGGCTGGTGACCAATCGGTAAGGGGGAACCGGCGGCGGGGGCTTCAAGGGGGTGCGGGAAGCTCCGTCGAGGGATTCGCGTCGGGCGCCCTCGCCCACGAGCCCGCTGTAGATTTGGCCTGCGCAAGGATCCGCCACCACGCCGATGACCGGTCCATCGGGACCGCACAACGCAATGTTCACGGCAAAATCCGAACGGTAGCGCACGAACGCCTCGGTGCCGTCCAACGGGTCGACCAACCAAAACCACTGCCAGTCCTTCCGCTGCGCCCACTCCACCTGCTCCCCTTCCTCGCTCAGGATGGGCAAGTTCGAAGGGGCGAGGGCGTCGAGGATGGTCGCATGCGAGGCATAGTCCGCCTGGGAAACGGGCGAGCCGTCTCCCTTGTTCTCGATCTGGAGTTGTTCGTCCGAAACGTTGACCCACTTCAGCAAGACGCGGGAGGCCCGGCGCGCTGCTTCGACGGCGAGTTCGCGCAGGTCGCTCAGGTGAGCAGCGTCCATTTGAGGGGAGGTCATGGCTGCAAGTTACCGAAGTTTGGGTAGCTTTGCCCCGACGCAGGGGTGCCACCAGAAGGTCTGGTGAGCTGAGATCATACCCTTCGAACCTGACCGGGTAATCCCGGTAGGGGAGCGGAACCACGCTGAGTGGATGGCGGTGCGCAGCACCCCCGCGTCAACGAATGCCATTGACGCTATGAAACAAGGAATTTGGTTGATTTGGGCGGTGTGCTTTCCGGCGCTGATCGTTGCGCAACATGCGCCCAGTACGGTGTTTGGAACGGTAACGGCAGCGGATACGGGCGAGCCTTTGGTCGGGGCCCAGCTGCTCATGAATGCGGGCCGCTACGGCGTGGTCACGGACGTGGACGGCGCGTTCATCTTCGAAGGGGTGCCGCCGGGGGACCATGCCATCCAGGTGCAGGCCCTCGGTTTTTCAGGCCAAACCCGTGAATTCTCCCTCCAAGACGGCGTAAAGCTGCCGCTGCATTTCGTGCTTGAACCCACGGACGGGTTGCGCGCGCCGGACTTGCCGGTAGCGCACTGGCGGACGGTGAGCCTGGCGCCGGCATCGGTTTCCACCACGGCAGCAGGGGAGCGGGTGCCCTTCACCAAGACGGAGGTCTCGGCAGAGGAGCTACAAAAGCGGGATGCCGCCCAGGACTTGCCCTTCCTTCTGCGTTACACGCCCGCCCTCGTGGTGACCTCGGATGCCGGGGCCGGGGTCGGGTACACCGGGATGCGCATCCGCGGTTCGGACGCCACGCGGATCAACGTGACCATCAACGGGGTGCCGCTGAACGACGCGGAATCGCACCAAGTGTATTGGGTGGATTTGCCGGATTTGGGCAGCAGCGCGGATGGGATCCAAATCCAGCGGGGCGTCGGAACGAGCACGAACGGTCCAGGTGCTTTCGGTGCCACCGTCGGGGTGAACACCCTCACGCCCGCCGAAGAACCCATGGGCCGGATGGCCTTGTCGGCGGGGGCGTTCAATACCCGACGTGCGACCCTGCAATGGGCTTCCGGAGTCGGTGAGAGCGGTTTTTTTGCTGAGGGCCGCGCCTCGCGCATCACCTCCGATGGCTATATGGACCGGGCGACAAGCGATTTGAGCAGCGTGCACACGAGTGCAGGCAAGCGCTGGGAGACGGGGCAGTTGGTGTACACGGGCTTGTGGGGGCATGAACGGACGTACCAAGCGTGGTATGGCGTTCCGGTCATCGGCCTGACCGGTGATGCAGCCGCTATTGAGGCTTGGGCCGCCAACAGCTACGAGTACGGGTACGGCGCGGACACCGCACGCATCGCCGATTTGATTGCCCGCGGCCGGCGGCACAATTACTACACCTACCCGGACCAAGTCGACGACTACACGCAAATCCACCACCAACTGCATTTCGACCAGCGTGTCGGTTCGTGGGATGCGGGCTTGGCCCTGAGCAACACCCTCGGCAACGGGTATTACGAGCAGTTCCGAGAGCAGGACGACCTCGCACATTACGGGGTGACCGATACCGCCTTCGCGACGGGTGACGTGGTGCGCCGCCGTTGGCTCGACAACACGTTGCACGGCGTGTCGGGCTCGGTGCAGCGCGCGTTGCCGCAGGGTTCGGTGCAGTTCGGTGGGGGCGGGTACCGGTATGCGGGCGCGCATTTCGGCCGAGTGGTTTGGGCGGAGCACGCGCCGGGCTTGGATCCGGGACATCGGTATTACGACGGCATGGGGCGGAAGCGGGATGCGAATTTCTTCGCGCGGGCGATGCGGACGTTTGCTGCGGGCGACGTGCGGGTGCACAGCGAGCTGCAGTGGCGCACCGTGCAGTACGAGGTCGAGGGGACGGACAACGACTTGCGGGTGCTTGCGGTCGACGATGCGCTGCGTTTTTGGAACCCGAAGGTGGGGGTGGATGTCCAAACCCGAGCCGACCGCCGCTTCTACGCGTCCTGGGCCGTGGGCCACCGCGAGCCTTCCCGCACGGATTACGTGGACAGCCCGGAAGGCACGAACGTCCGACCGGAGCGCTTGCAGAACTGGGAGGTCGGCGGCGTGTGGATGCGCGACCGCTGGACGTTGCGGGCAAACGGGTACTACATGGATTACACGGACCAGCTGGTGCTGACGGGCGACTTGAACGACGTGGGGTCGCCGCTGCGGACGAACGTGGCGGAGAGTTACCGGGCGGGGATTGAGCTCGATGGGCGGTGGTCGCCGGTTGATGGGGTGGTGTGGCAACCGAATTTGGCCTGGTCCAAGAACCGCATCCAACAGTTCGACGAAGTGATTTTCGACTACGATCCCGAGCAGCCTTACCGGCAAGTGAACACCTATGATAACGCGCCCATCGCGTTCTCGCCGGACCTCGTGGCCACCAGCATCCTCGCGTGGGAAGCGTGGTCTACCTCGAAGGCGGCCGGCGACCAGAGTGTCATCCTCGAGTGGGCCCTGCGGCATGTGGGGCAGCAGTTCCTCGACAACACCGGCAGCGCCGACCGCGCCCTGCCGGCCTACACCGTGAACGACCTGCGGCTGCGGTATTCCCTGAGCAAGGGCCGCGATGTACTTTCGCTCAACGTATTCGTAAACAACGCATTGGGGGAGGAATACAGCGCGAACGGGTGGGCGTACAGCTACCAGTATGGCGGCCCCGCCTCACGCGTGTCGGAAGTCTACGTTTACCCGCAAGCTGGCCGGTACGTTACCGTTGGATTGGACTGGAGCTGGCATTGACCGGGTCGGGGAGCCAGGCCAAATCCTGCGGCCGCCGTTCAATGGCCGTCCCCACCACCGCCACGTCAGCCCCCGCCGCCCAAGCGGCCTGGATGCTGGCGGCATCGTTCAGCCCGCCGCCCACGATGATCGGGGCGCTCGTGTGTTCGCGGACGCCCGCAATGGCCGCGACCGGCACCGGGCGCCCCGCCCCCGACCCCGCGTCGAGGTACATGGCGCGCAGGCCGAGCATCTCGCCGGCGACTGCGGTAGCGGTTGCGATGCTGGGTTTGGCCTCGGGAATCGGCAAGGAATGGCTGATGTAACTCGCCGTCGTCAACGGCCCATCCCCGATGAGCATGTAGCCGGTCGGCACCACCTCCATCCCCAGCCGGCGGATGCGCATGCCCGCTTCCACGTGCCGGCCGATGAGGTAATCCGCGTTGCGTCCGGAAATCAGCGAGAGGAACAGCACGGCGTCGGCACCGCCCACCACCTGCTCCGGGCTGCCGGGGAACAGCACCACGGGGCCTGAAAACCGCTCCTTGATTGAGGCGAGGAGGCCGCCGATGCCGCGGTGCACAAGGAGCGAGCCGCCCACGAACACATCCGTCACCGGGCTGGTTTCCAGCCGGTCCAGGAAGTCCGTCCACGCCCGCCCGGTCGGCAGGTCGTCCGGGTCGATGAGGCAGGCCAGCCGCTTGCGGCCTGCAGCCCGGTCGGCCTGTACGTGTTCGAACCAGCTCATGCCCCGAAGATACGTTTTTCGAGGTCCTTCAAGATGTCGCTGCGCAGCATGCCGTGGCCGCAGAGCAGTTCGTGAAAGTGCACGGATTCCGGCTGCCACGCCGCGAGCAGCCGCTTCAATCGCGCGGCATTCGAAACCGGGATGACCCGGTCCTTCAGGCCAAACACCAAGTCCACCCGCCCGTGCCGCCGCCCCGCCATCGCGCGGGCCACTTCCCGCGTCGCGGGCCAACACAAGCGGTGCGCCCGCCAGCCTCGCCAAACCATTTCCCGCATCGCGCGCGTCTCCGTGTGGAACAGGGCGAACTGGACGAGGTGCTTCGGCATGATGCCCCAACGGCCGAGCCGCGTCACCACAGCATTGACGGTGGCGGCATGCCGATCGAGCGCCTGCCACAGGAACCGTCCGAGCCGGGTGTGCACGGTCAGGTCGTAGAGCGGAGCTTTGCGGAAGCCATCGGGGGCGAGCAACAGGATTTGGCCCCACACGTCCGGCGCCTCGACGAGCAGCGTCAAGGCGATGCGCCCGCCGATGGAATAGCCGATGAGGTCCATGTCCTCCGGGTCGCAGCCCTCGTGGCGGACGATGTGCTGGATGTGCGCGAGCAGCGTGGCGGGCGGGATGGCGGCATCGGCCGGCAGGTCCGGGTCCGCGGGTCCGCTGCCGCCGTGGTGCATGAGGTGGATGC
>JALQTD010000014.1 GCA_023264155.1 Flavobacteriales bacterium
CAGGCACGGCCTCGCCATCGATGGTCAAGGTCCACGTGTCCAAATCCACTTCCGTTGGCACCAAACCGTTGTTCCGCACGAAGAATTTGTCCGCCGGCGTCAACACGTCGTCCAACAGGTGAGCGGGGGTTTCGACGTTCCAGGGTTGGTCGTTCAAGACGATCAAATCCGGGTGCTTCCCGTCGAGGGCGAACGGTGAGCCGGGATCGGCGAATGCGGCCGGAATCAGTCCCGCGGGCATGTTCCGGGCAAACACCACCGGACCGCCCACGGCCATGCCCATGGCAGCGAGTCCCGCTTGCTTCAAGAACCCGCGCCGTGTGGTTGGATCGGTTTCACGTCCCCACAGTTGCCGATCGGCTTCGATGGGGTCCTGCTCGTAGAGGGCGTGGATCCCGATTTGGCGTTTTTTACTCATGTTCAACGGTTGATGCAATGCGCAATATAACGGCAGGCGCGCCATGTGCTGAAATCCGTGGGGAAAAGCGTGTGGTGAGGTGACTTCTGTCACATTTGGCCTGCGTCCTCGATTTTCAAGTAGGCGGAAACGTTCCAAAAATTGTGCGCATCCGGCCCCAAGCGCTGGGCCCCAGGAATGGCAAGCGCGACCGCATGCAGCGGCTCCTCCCAACGTCCCAGCGGGATCATCAGCGGCGCCACGTGGCTGCCCGGACACCAGTTCGACCGGCTCAAGTCGGAAGAAGCCACCTCTTCGGAGCGCCCCCTTTCTTCCACAAGCCAGGACCCACTCGTTGGGTTGAATCGGCGGAAGGACGCGCAATCGTCGCGCCACGGAGTCCAGGCATGAGCCACCGCGCCGTCCACCGACAGGGCATGCGGTTGCGGCGTGAATTCGTCACCGCCTTCGTGGCCCCCGTGTCCCGTAGTGATCAGGCCGCAAGTCACTTGACCTTCCCGCGTGCGGACTTCAGTGAGCAGCGGGCCATCCGGGAAACCCGTGTAGGGCCGCTGGTCGTGGGTCAGCTTCATCGTATTCCACAGGGGCAGGATGGTGTGCTGAGGCGCCACATCGCAGGCCAAATCCGATTCCCGGAACTCCAACCGGCCGTCCACCACATACCCTTCTGCGGTCCACGTGTCGATGTGAAGTCCGATCCAAACCGTATCAGCAGCTGCCAGCCACGGTTGGAAGTCGTCGAGTTGGGCTTCCCAATGCACCGCGTTTTCCCACTTGGGAATGTAAACCGGGCGCCAGGCATCGGCCTTCGGGTGGTCGCTGAAATGTCCGGCCCCGAACGGGGTGATGAACCGCATCCACTCCAGCGGAGGTGTGCCGTCCGGCTCGGCCATGACCCCGGCGAAACGGGTGGTGTCGGACTGCACGCCTTCCCGAAGCCGTTCCATGAACCGCCGGCCGTCCCCATCTGCGAGGGCAAATACCGAGCCCACCTTGTCCCAGGGGTCGCCATGGGATTGCAGGGTCAGGTGCAGGGTGATGTCCGTGCGGCGGGCGTACTTGGGGAGGATGAGCGGCTTGAGCAACGTCCGGCCGGCATCGAGCCGCAGCCAACCGTTGAGTTCGGGGGTGGCGTTGTCGGGTTCGAAGGCGATGGGGGTTTGTTCCCAAAGCACGATGGTTTGGTCCCCCAATGCAGCGGGCTCATCCGCACAACCCAGCGGGAGCAGCGCACAACCCAGGCCGACCAAGGCCCAATTCAATCCTTTCATGGCGCCAAAGTAAGGCTCAGTGAATGAAGCCCCTTCCGCGCAAGTAGTCCATGCCCATTTCAAGTCCGAGGCGGTAATCGGCATCCACGTCTGCGCGTGTGACGGAAAACCCGTCGGAAGCCAGAAGCTCAGGTGGGGCGAGTTGGAACCAGGGGCCATTGGGGTCGGCCGATGCCGCCTCCAGTTCGTCGGCAACCGCATTGTATTCAGCATGCCACTGTGCAAAAAGCGCTGACAAGGCGGGCTGGTCGCGGTGCCAATAAACGCCGAACCAGTCGAGGTAACTCTGTTCCACTCGCGTGTGCGCAGGGCGGGTGCGGATGACGAGTACGCGCTCGCTTCCGCGTGTTGCGGCTTCCCTCACGGGAATGGGGTCGGCGTAGCCCCCGTCGAACATCCACGTGCCTTCGACCTGTACTTTGCCGCGCGTTACAAAGGGCAGGGTGGCTGAAGCCAACAGGTAGCGCTGCCAGGTGCCCGGCCGCGGACGCAGGTAAATCGGCGTTCCGTGCTCGTAATGGGTAGCCACAACCCGGACATCTGCATCCTTGAAACGGCGTTCAATTTCCGGCTCGTCTAGCGGGTGGTGGCGGTTGGTAAACTTCAACAAGTAGTCCAAATTCATAATCCCTTGCGCCGAGAAGGCCGACTTGAAATCAATGAATCC
Source organism: Flavobacteriales bacterium (assembly GCA_023264155.1). GTDB lineage: Bacteria > Bacteroidota > Bacteroidia > Flavobacteriales_D > Sanyastnellaceae > JALQTD01. The sequence goes on from JALQTD010000014.1 coordinate 2,357, forward strand.
GGGATCATCGACGAGGGCGCGTGCGATGTTGATGAACGATTTGGGCTGATTCGCCGTGTAGTAGGAAAGGGCCATGGCGCCGCTCGAAACCCCGATGAGCCGGGTAAATGGACGGTAGTCGAAGGCCAAAAACACATCAAGGATGCCGGCGGTAAACGCACAGCGCAAACTGCCGCCCTCCAACACCAAAGCATCCGGTTCCTGCGTCATTCACCGAATGTACGCCGGTTTCCAAGGGATTCCAAAGCTGAAAGGAAGGGCGGGGCGCGTTGCTATTTAGAAACAGCTAGTGGCAGCCGGGCACTGGGCTACACTGGCGGCCATGAACAGCAGGCACGCCGCGAGAATGAGGAACAACCTTCGCACAAGATGACAATTCGTTGCGGCAAAGATAACGCCCAGTGCACGATGAAATTGACTTAAATCATTTTGAAAAACTTTTTTTGGCCAGGCGCTGCGATCAGGGAACCACGACGCGGCGCAGTTCAGGCAATCCGCTCGACCCGGTCCAGGCGAGCGAAAGCACGGTGCCGGAAGGGGCGGGCCAAGGCAAGCAGTCGCCCGGGTGCACAGCGCGGTCAAGCAGGAGGCGGCCGCGGAGGTCCCATATGCGCAACGTGCCGGCCGATTCCGCCAACAGGCCCGCCCGGGTCACCTGCCAGGGCGGGGCCGTGGACAAGGGGGCGATGGCGTTGGGGCCGATGTTGATGGAGAGGACAACGGGGGCGCTGGTGCAGGTGTCGGTGACGGCTTGGACAGCGATTTGGCCTGATCCAGTGGCTTCCCATGTGATGGTGACTTCTCCGGTTCCTTGCCCTGCCAAAAGCGTCCCTCCGACGACCTCCCACTGGCAAGCGTTCGCGGGGTAGGAGTAGGCATGCGGAATCCCTTCGACCACCTCCACCGGGCCGGTGATGGCGAACGTGGGCAAGTACGTGCACGAGCCGTCATCATCGGTGGCCAGCGGATTGAAGTTGCACGCCCATTCGCCCATGCAGCCCGGGATTTCGAACGGATCGCAGATGCCGTCCCCATCCCCATCGGCCAGGCAATCCCCGTTGCAGTCGTAACCGGGTTCGGCATAAACGCAAGCCACGAGGTCCGTGGCCTCAGGGGCGTAATTGCACGCCTCCGGGTCCAAACACCCGGGGATTTCGAGGGGATCGCACACGCCGTCGCCATCGGTGTCGTCGATGCATTCACCCGAGCAGGTATAAAAGGGCGGTGGTACGCAGAACACCTCGGTGGTGTCCCGGCAGGTGGAGCCGTCTTTCAAGGCGGCGTAGTACGTGCCCGGTGGGGCCGAAAAGCTCGGGTCGGCGAGGAAAGTGCCGACGAGGGTGTCCGCTTCGGCATCGAACAACTCAACTTCCACGGGCCAAGCCGAGGCCTCTGGAACGGTCACCGCTACCGGGTTCCCATTGCCGTTGATGTCCAGCACGCTCGTGTTGGCGGCCCACGGAAGGCAAGGCGGGTCGACCTGGAGCGGTGACGCGCCGGTGCACCAATTTTGAAGGGCGCCTCCGGAGGCTTGGACTTGGAAGCAGGCGGCGAGTTCGAAGGGGCCACACGTGGTCACTTGCGCGATTTGGATGCGCAAATCGGCTCCTGCAAACACGCCGCCCAGCACGTACATGGCCGCGTCAGCGAGGTTCGTGTTGCAAATGGCAGGCAGGTCGGGCGCACCGGAAATCACCGGATCTCCGCCTGCGATGGAGCTTCCCGGGTGGTGGTCGATTGTGTAATAACTGTGGTAGGCCAAATCCGGAAACGCATCCAACAACACCGGATTCACCCCCACGCCGATGGAGGTCCCGAAGGCGTGATCGAAGCACCCACACGGCGCATCGAGCGTCCACGGTTCCGTGACGGTCTCCCCGAAACCGAGGGCGTAAACCGCTTGCAATTGGTCGCCGGGCTGCGTGAAATCGGCATACACCCGGTAGGTCGTGTATCCGGGCAGTTCATTGTTGGGGTCGAACAGGCCGGTGGTGTCGAGGTTGGCGTAGAAGCAGGTGTCGACCTCGTAAGACAGGCCCGTGATTTGGCCTGATGCAGCCACGGCTGCCAACAACATGCTCCCCACGAGCGTCCATCGTGCAAACATCTCCATCGAATTTGCTTGAAAGCTACGGAGTCTCTCGAAAATTCCGCATCTTGCGGGCATGCAAGATCAATTCACCACCACGCGTGCACGCCTCGGATCAGCGATGATGCGCGCTTTGACCGCAGCCGTTTTCGTCGGCACTACCGCATGGGCCGCCGGCCAAGTCACCCCGCAAGTCGACCGCAAATGCCAGAAGGCACTCGACAAGGCGGATTTGGTTTACGACATCGATTCCGACGGCGATTTCAAGTTGGTGGTGAAAGTGCCCGATAACCGGACGCAGCTCGTTTACGTCTACTCCAACACGCTCACGTACGACAACGTGGAAGTGCGGACCATCATGGCACCTGCCTTGGTCGCAGATACGGATGACGCGCTCACCGCGGAAACCATGCGGTTGCTCCTGGTCGATAATTTCGAGAACAAGATGGGCGCTTGGGAAGTGGTCGAGCGGCCGGATGGCGGCATCGTTATCCAGTACGTGGTGAAGCCACCAGCGGACATCAAGCCGGACGAATTGCGCAGCTTGATCGGCCTGGCGGCCATCGCAGCGGACATGATCGAACAGCAAATCACGGACGGCGACGAGCTCTAAACGCAACTTGTTCAGGATGTTGCCCGTACAAAGGGCATGGTTTACACATGGCATCCTGGCGTCATCGCCGAGTTTTCTGAAAGTTCGTGGGTCCTGCGGCATGCAGGGCGCGGCATCTTTTATCGGGCGGAAGGCGGCATTTCGGCCGTTTTGGCCCAAATGCCGTTCGAATCCCTCGACCACGCCTTGTCCGCTTTAACGGTCATGCGCGCCTGGGCTCCGGCGCAAGTAGCGTCGGTCAAAGGGACGTGGGATCGGTTGATTGCTGAAGGGCTCATCGCCCTGCAGGTGGGGCCTTCAGTGGCTTCTTCTTGCCTTTGGTCAGCTGACTTGGGGCGGACCGGCTGGTCGGAATTGGGCAAGTTCGCCGAATCCCAAGATTGGCTCGGCGAGGACCTGTATTTCGGTGAGTCCACCGAAGCCTCCCCAGACGAAGATGAATTGATGGGCATTTAACAGGGCGCGCGTTGCAACCAAATCCCGGACGGGGTAGTTTTGGTGGCATGAGAAACACCGGTTTGATGTGGGCCCTGCTCGCACTCGGCTTGTGGTCATGCGAAGGCAACACCCACCAAGCTTATTTTCTGCTCAACCAAACGGACGACGCAGTGGTCGTCGTTCACAGCCATTCTGCTTATTCGCTTACTCCCATCGACACCGTGTTGGTGGCGGCTGGGGAGTTGAAGGAGCTCGGCAACGAGGACTGGCTCGGGGGACGGGTGAACCCCGATTTGCCGGCGGCATTCATCGACACGTTCATGGTTTACAATGCAGCAGGTGCCTTGTGCACCAAAGATTGGACCTTGATGGAGTCGTGGGAAGTAGCGTCCTTTGAGGACCGCAAGATCCCGGCACAATGGCGGCACGAGTACACCTTTGAAGTGGGGGCGGCTGATTTCTAACCCCGGTCGCGCACCTCGATGATGGAGGCGCACTCCGAGAGCACTTTGTGGTGCTTTTTCGCTGGAATGCCGACCGATGACATGGCCCCTTCGGACAGGTCACGGCACAAGACATGGCCTTCATCCAACAGCACGCGCTTTTCTTGTTTGTTCAAACTGCTCAAGCAGGTGAGGGGGTGAAAGCCGCTCGCATCGATCCACTGCTTCAATCCGGCGTGCCGAGGCTGGTCCCAGCCGATGAGCAGCATGCCGGTGCAGGCACCGTACGCAGCGGCTTCGGTGGTGAACCGGGTGTTCGTGACCACGCATGCCTCGGGGCGCAAGGCTTGCTCGCTGGCAGGCAATCCCGCCACGAGGTCTTGGAAGCGCGCTTGCACATAGAGCGCCGTTTGGATGGCGGATTTTCGCTTGGCATCGCTGTGGAATTTGCACTCGGTGATGCGCAGGGTGTCCGCTTTCTTCGCCCAAACATCGATTTCGTGCTGCACGCATTTTCCGGGCTTGAACACCCCGACTTGCGTTTGGAACCCTTGGGCTTCGAGCAGTTTCCCGACGAAGTGCTCGAAGGGGTATCCCGAAGGGCCGAGCTCGAATAAAGCGCGCTTGAGCCGGTACCGGCCTGCTGAGTGACGGGATGCACCGCGAAGTTGCTTGAAGGCTTCGCGGTAGATGGTGCGTGTGGACATGCCGTGGGCGAGTTGCTGGGCCACGGCGTCCGTGATTTGGTCCGCCAACTCCGGCGTGGCATCAGCGCGCAGCAAGGATTCGCGCAACTTCCCAGCATCGAACGGCACCAAATCCCCGTCCGCCTTGCGAATGAGGACCTCTTCGGGGCTCACTTCCATTTCAGGTGCTTGATGGAGCGGCCCTCGGATTGGATTTCTTTGATGGAGTCGATGCCGATGCGCACGTGGGTTTCCACGAAATTTTGAGTCACGTGGCGGTCGCTGGCTGCAGTTTTTACGCCGGAGGGCGTCATGGGTTCATCGCTCACGAGCAACAAGGCGCCCACTTGCAGGCGGTTCGCAAACCCCACGGAGAACAACGTGGCCGTCTCCATGTCGATGGCCTGGGCCCGCGTCCGACGCAAATACGCCTTGAAATCCTCATCGTGCTCCCAAACCCGCCGGTTCGTGGTGTACACCGACCCGGTGTAGTAATCGCAGTTGTAGTCGCGGATGGTGGAGGATACGGCGCGCTGCAATGCGAAACTGGGCATCGCGGGGACCTCGGGCGGGAAATAGTCGTTGGAGGTTCCCTCTCCCCGAATGCCGGCAAGCGGCAAGATCAAATCCCCGAGGGTGTTCTTCGATTTCAAGGCGCCACACTTGCCGAGGAACAGCACGGCTTTCGGAGCGATGGCACTGAGCAAATCCATGATGGTTGCGGCGTTGGCACTTCCCATTCCGAAGTTGATCATGGTCACATCGCCGGCGGTGGCCGACGGCATGCTTTTGTCCATCCCCACCACGCTCACGCCATGCTCCTTGGCGAACAAGTCCACGTACGAGTTGAAATTCGTCAACAGGATGTACGACCCAAAATCTTCCAAGGCGACCCCGGTGTAGCGGGGCAACCAATTGCTCACAATAGCCTGCTTGTTGTCCATGCGGTAAAGGTAATCGGATGCCGCCCGCATCAAAGTGGAAATTTGACTGGCTTTTCAGACCTTTACGCTCATGAACAGAACGGCGCTTGGGTGGCTCGCTGCGGGAGCGGTGGCCTTGGGAACGGGATGTGGGAAGGAAGACGCGGCTTTTCCGACGTGGGAAGTGGTGGTCAATGGTCGCACGACGGGTGCGCACATCAACTTGGTGGGGGGGGACTTGATTGCGTTCACGGCTCAGGCGGAGGACGACTTGGCGTTGGGGGAGGCCACGGTGCGGCTCGAGCCCCGTTGGATGCACCCCGAGTTGTTTGCGGATTTCGCGGTGACAACGGGGGATTGGCAGGTGGAACATGTCCGGGAATTGGAAGGAGAGGCTGCGCTCATCGGGTTGAATTGGCAGGTGCCCGATTCGCTCGTGGGCGAATGGATTTTGTTCGCTGAATTGTCGGATGCAGTGGGCCAAACCACGCCCGTACAAACCGTTCATTTCACCTTCGATAACCCCGGCCCCGCCCGCGTCACCATCGATTCCATCCAAGGCACGGCAGCGCAAGACTTGCCTGCCATCCCCGTCTGTGCAGCGGGCATGCCGCTCCATCTCGTCGGGGAAGTGTTCGACGCCGACGGGTTGAATGAAGTGCGGCTTCGGCTCACTGCGCCCGATGGCACCATGCTGGAAGCGTGGGAGTGGAGCACGCCTGGCGGCATCGCCTGTGACCTCGCGGAGGTGGATTTGGTGGTGCCCCAAACCACGGGATGTACGGTCCACGTGGAGGTCCTCGATGGCAGTTTGCAACCGGCGCACGCGCGCTTCGAACTGCAGATCCAATGAGCGCGCCGCGTAAAATCCAAGCCACGTGCGCGCTGGAATTGTGGGACCGCGAAGCCCTGCCCGAACCGGACCGCGAGCTGTTGAATGCGGCCCACGAAGCCGTAACTCGGGCCTACGCCCCTTATTCGGGTTTCCGCGTCGGTGCGGCCCTTCGGCTGGAGAACGGCGTCATCATCACAGGGACGAACCAGGAAAACGCAGCCTACCCCAGTGGCATGTGCGCGGAGCGGGTGGCCCTGTTCCATGCGGGCAGCTTGTACCCCGGAATGGCCGTCGAAGCGCTCGCAGTGGCATCCGATGGCCAAGCGCAATGGGAGTCGTTTTCGCCCTGTGGCGGATGCCGGCAGGTCATCCACGAATCCCAGCAGCGGCAGAGCGCTCCCATTCGCCTCATCCTGCAATGCCGCGACCAGCCCGTGACCGTGGCGGATGGCATCGACCAGTATTTGCCCTTCAGTTTCAAGGCGGACGGCCTCGGGTCGAGCCGATGAAGCGCGTGGCCGGGGCGATTTGACCCCGCTTTGCCTTAGCTTCGCGGGCATGAGCATCGTCATGAGCCTGATCGGCATGGTATTCCTCATCGGATTGGCCCTGCTGCTGTCCGATAACCGCCGAGCGATTCGATTGCGCACCGTTGCGGGCGCCTTCGCCGTCCAACTTTTTTTCGGAGCCTTCGTGCTGTATGTGCCGTGGGGCAAAAGCGCGCTGCAAAGCATGGCCAACGGCGTGGCCCAGGTCATTGAGTACGGCAACGACGGCATCGGGTTCCTGTTCGGTGGCCTCGTGGCCGACGAAGGAGGACTCGGGTTCATCTTCGCCTTGCGCGTGCTGCCGGTGATCATTTTCTTCTCGGCGCTGATTTCCGTGCTGTACCACATCGGCGTGATGCAGTGGGTCATCAACCTCCTTGGGGGCGGTTTGCGGCGTTTGTTGGGGACTTCCCGCGCGGAGTCGCTGTCTGCCACGGCGAACATCTTTGTGGGCCAAACCGAAGCCCCCCTCGTCGTGCGGCCCTTCATCGCGCGCATGACGGCCTCGGAGCTCTTTGCCGTCATGGTTGGCGGCCTGGCCTCCGTGGCTGGCTCCGTGCTGGCGGGTTACGCCTCCATGGGGGTGCCCCTCGAATACCTCATTGCGGCTTCGTTCATGGCAGCCCCCGGCGGCTTGTTGTTTGCCAAACTCATCAAGCCTGAAACGGAGACGCCCAAGGACACCCTGGAACAAGATGACGCTGATGCCGCTGAGGAGGACGCGCCGGTCAATGTCATCGACGCGGCTGCGGGCGGGGCCGCATCCGGACTGAAACTGGCCTTGAATGTCGGTGCAATGCTCCTCGCCTTCGTGGCATTGATTGCCCTGCTGAACGGCCTGTTCTCGGGTATTGGCGGCTGGTTCGGTTTCCCGGAGTTGTCCATGGAATGGATGCTGGGTTACGCCTTCGCGCCTGTGGCCTTCCTGATCGGAGTGCCTTGGGCCGAGGCGGTGACGGCCGGTTCCTTCATTGGCCAAAAACTCATCGTCAACGAATTTGTGGCCTACCTGAATTTTGCCCCCTACCTCGGGGATGCCCCGGCGGTGGTATTGACCGAAAAAACCAAGGCCATCATCAGCTTCGCGCTGTGCGGCTTTGCGAACCTGTCGAGCATTGCCATCCTCCTCGGGGGCCTGGGCAGCATTGCGCCCAACCGCCGCTCAGACATTGCGCGCTTCGGTTTGAAGGCCGTTTTCGCGGCGACGCTGTCGAACCTCATGTCGGCCACGATTGCCGGTTTGTTCATGTCGTTTGCGTGATGGACCTGGCGGCGCGTGTTTTGGCCTGTACGGATTGGACCACACTGACCTTTGAGGAATCCGAGTCCGACCTGGAGCGTTTGCTGCATGGGGCGAAGGAACATGGGGTGGCGGCGTGTTGCCTTCCGCGGGAGTGGCTCGGCTGGTGGGTGGATCGCCGGCCGGGGCCGGAGCTGCGGGTGGCGACCGTGCTGAATTTTCCGGATGGGCTGCGGGATTTGGCCCAAATCGAAGCCGAGGCACTCGAGGCCGCCCCCGCCGAAGAATGGGATGTCGTGCTGCCCTACGCGGCCTTTCAGCGCGGCGATGAAGGCCCGTCCAGGGAGCTCCTCACGGCGGTCCGGGAATGGGCCGTAGACCGCACCCTGAAGGTCATCCTCGAAACAGGGTCGCAGTGGAGCCGAAAAGGCCTGCAACGGGCCGCTGAACTCGCCCTTGATTGCGGCGCCGACTTCCTGAAAACCTCCACCGGGAAGGTGCCGGTGGGCGCCACGCCCGAAGCCGTGGACCAGCTCCTCGATGTGCTCCAAGGCACGGGCAAAGGCCTCAAGGTGTCCGGAGGCGTCCGAACACTCGAGGCGGCGCGCGCCTACGTTGAGCAGGTCGAGGCGGTGATGGGCCCCGAATTCATTCAACCGCCGACCTTCCGGTTCGGCACGTCCTCCTTGCTCCTCCCATGACCTACCCTGAAATGATCCGCGCCAAGCGCGATGGCGAAGCCCTTTCGGCCGCCGATTGGCAGGCCTTTGTCGCAGGCATTTCCTCCGGCGATGCGTCCGACGCCCAAGTTGCGGCGATGGCCATGGCGTGCTATTTCCAAGACCTCGACACCACCGAGCGCGTAGCAGTCACCTTGGCGATGCGGGACTCCGGGCAGGTCCTCGATTGGTCCGAAGTGCCGTGCAACGGTCCCGTGGTGGACAAGCATTCTACGGGCGGGGTGGGCGATTTGGTCTCACTCGTGCTCGGCCCCCTCGTGGCGGCATGCGGCGGATACGTGCCCATGATTGCGGGCCGAGGTTTGGCCCATACGGGCGGAACAGTGGACAAGCTGGAGGCGATCGCGGGCTACAATCCGCATCCATCTCCTGAGGATTTTCAGCGCATTGTGCGGGAAGTTGGGGTCGCCATTACCGGCCAAACCCAAGCCCTCGCACCCGCCGACCGCCGCCTTTATGCCCTCCGCGACGTCACCGCCACCGTGGAGCAAGTCGGGCTCATCACCGCCAGCATTTTGTCGAAAAAACTCGCCGCCGGCCTCGAGCACCTCGTCATGGACATCAAGGTCGGCAACGGCGCCTTCATGACCACCGCGGACAAGGGCCGCACGCTCGCCCAAGCCATTTGCGATGTGGGCACCGGGAGCGGCATGCCGACCACGGCCTTGCTCACCCGGATGGACGCGCCCTTGGCCCGTGCGGCGGGCAATGCGGTCGAGGTCGAGGAAGCCTGGTCCTTGCTACAAGGCGAGGTCCGGTCTGAACCGCTGAAGGCGGTGACGTGGGCCCTCTCCGCGGAGCTCCTCGTGTCTTCGGGGTTGAGCCCTGACTTAGCAGCCGCGGGCGAACAACTGGACCGCGCCTGGGCTTCTGGCGCGGCTGCAGCGAAGTTCGAGCAAATGGTCGCTGCCATGGGGGGGGATGTGCACGCGCCGCTCCCGAGTGCCCCCGTTCGCCGCGTCATTCCGGCGCCGGCCGGCCACGGTGTCGTCGCCGCGGTGGACACCCGCCGGGTGGGGCTGGCGGTGGTCGGTTTGGGCGGTGGGCGAACCCGCCCCGGGGCCCCCATCGACCCGTCCGTCGGGCTGACGGATTTGCGGTTCCCCGGAGAATCCATGGAGGCCGGCTTGGGGACCGTTCACGCCCGAACCGAACAGCAAGCCGAGGCCGCCATCGCAGCCGTCCAAGCAGCCTACACAACGGCCGAAAGCCCCCAGGCCGCAGGAGATCCCGTCATTGAACGCATTGCATCGAAATGGTAAAAGTCAAGGTTTTCGATTCCAAAGACGCCACGTCCAAGCCCCGCGAGCGCGCTGAGGCTGCCGCCCATGACGCTGCAGCGTTTCACGCCGTGGTGGAGGCCCGGCGGAGCGTCCGAATCTACACGGATGAGCCGGTTCCCGAGGAAGTGATGTGGCGCTGCTTGGATGCGGCCCAGCTCGCTCCGAATTCTTCTAACCTGCAGGCTTGGGAAGCCCATTGGGTGCGCAACCCGGAGCAGCGGAAGGCCCTGGCGGCGATCTGCATGGGGCAGCCGGCGGCGGTGACGGCGGCGGAGCTGGTGGTGTTTGTGGCACGCCCGGATGTTTGGCGCCAGCACAACCAATGGATGATCGATCGCCTGAAGGCGGATGCTACCACGCCGGCGAAAGGGCTGCAGTACTTTGAGAAAATCACGAAGCTGGTCTACACCTTGGGGCCATTCGGGGTGTTGCGGCCGTTCAAGTGGCTCTGGTTTACCGTTCGTGGATGGTCCACGCCTACGCCTCGAGAGCCGCTGAGCTTGGGGCAACTCGCCACGTGGGCACACAAGAGCACCGCCCTGGCATGTGCGCACTACATGTTGGCCATGCGCGCCGAGGGCTTCGATTCCTGCCCCATGGAAGGATTTGATGCCTTGCGGGTTCGCCGGTTGCTCGGCTTGCCGCGCGGAGCGAAGGTCACGATGGTCATCAGTTCAGGCCGTCGCGCGGAGGGAGGGGTCTACGGTCCGCGCTTCCGTTTTCCGCGTGAAACCTTCGTCAAGGAACATGCTTAGGCTAGCGCGGGCGTGTGCCGTCGCCGCTTGGGCGACCTGGGCAGCTGGTCCCTTCGCATGGGGCCAAACCCTGATTGGATCCGCGTCCGTTTGGTCCACCGATTGCTACCAAATCACCCCCAACACGAACAGTGTCAGCGGAGCGGTTTGGTTCCCTGGGCCCGTGGACATCACGTCCTCGTTCGAAATGCGCGCTGAGGTGTACCTCGGCAACAACGACGGCGGTGCAGACGGCATGGCCTTTCTCATCCGAAACCCCAACAGCTTGTCCCTCGGGTCCACGCCGGGAGGAGCCAACCAAGGATTTGGCGGCATCACACCTTCCCTCATCGTGGAAATGGACACGTACACCAATTCCTTGAATCCGGCGTGGGATCCGGTGGGCAATCCGGCCGATCATTTGGCCATCTTGAGCAACGGTTCGCCCAGCCACAATGGCGCTACAGCCCTCGCAGGCCCCATCGCCGCCATCCCGCCCAACGCAAACATCGAGGATGGGCAGTACCACGACTTGCGCGTGACCTGGGACGCCGACACCGAGGTGATGCAGGTGTACTTCGACTGCCTCCTCCGCCTCGAAACGGTCGTGGATGTGCCGGCGTTGCTCGGTGCTGATGATGCCTATTACGGATTCACCGCGAGCACCGGGGGCTTGAGCAACGCCCACCGGGTGTGCAACGTGCAGTGGAACCCCTTCGACCCCGACGTGTTGCCCGAGTCGGTGGCGCTTTGCCCCGGTGCCGAGGTGGTGTGGTCGTTGCCCGCCGGTTCCACGGACATCACGTGGTCTCCGGGAGATGGGCTCTCCTCGACGACAGCAGCGGAAGTGACGTTAACAGCGACCTTGGCTACCACCTACACGGTGACGTGGACCGACCCCTGCGGCTTGGACTTCAGCGATGAAGTGGCGGTGACCTTGGTGGAATCCGAAGATGTCGTTGAGCAAGTGACGGCGTGCTTCGGTGAGAGCGTGGTCCTGGATCCGGCTGGCCCGGACGCGACGGTGGTGTGGTCGGATGGGACCACGGCCTCGAGTTTGGAGGTGGCGGAGAGCGGCACGTATGTCGGGGAAGTGGACTTGGCGGGTTGCGCCTTTACGTGGACGGGAGAGGTGGAGGTTTCGCCGGAATATGTCGTCGATTTAGGCCCGGACCAAACCCTGTGCCTCGGCACCACAGCGGACCTGGACGCTTCCGATGCCGGCTGGACGGGGGCTCCACCGCTGTATACGTGGAACGGTGTGCCAGGCGGAGCCACCTATTCCGGCGCGGGACCGGGGCTCCTGGAGGTGGAAGTGGAGGCCGGAGGTTGCATGTTCAGCGATGCCGTCTTGCTCGAAGCCTCGCTCAATACCGGGGTAGACCTGGGCAGCGATGTGGCCTTGTGTTGGTACGATGACGTGTCGTGGAACACGGGTTATCCGGGCAATGCCACATCGTGGTGGGGCCAAAGCGGTGGTGCCTGGGAGTTGTTGGGGGTGGGGCCGGAGTGGGATTGGAACGGCACAGAAGCAGCTGGATATGAGGCCCTCGCTGCTTCGGTGATTTACGCCGGCTGCGTGGAGTCGGACACCTTGGGGGTGGCGACGGTGGCGGCCTACGATCCGGAACTGCCTGCGTCCGTGCACTTCTGTGCGGGGACCTCCGTGGTCCTCGAAGCTGCTGCTGGGGCGGATGCGTATTTGTGGGCGGGTGGCCCCGCTTTGCCGAGCATGGAGGTGGATGATGCGGGATTGCAGGCGTTTACGGCGACAGTGGACGGCTGCACGGTGGAAGCCGTCGTCGAGGTCATTGCCGATCCGGTGCCACCCGTGGATTGTGGGCCGGATGTGTTCGTCTGCGAGGGGACGGAGGTCGTGCTGAATGCCGGGGTGTTCGTGGCGGATGCCTTTGCGTGGACCGGGCCATTGGGGCCATCGACGGAGCCGCAGTTGGAGGCCGTGGTGTCCGGGGATTATGCCGTGACCGTGACCGAAGGAGATTGCAGTGCTTCAGACCAAATCTCGGTGACCATCCAACCCCTGCCCCTCTTCGAATTGGGCGAAGACCGGCTCGCCTGTCCGGGCACATCGGAGCAGCTCGTGGCGGAGGGGTTGCCGGCGGAAGCGGATTTGGCCTGGGGGCATGGCCCGACGGCCGCCTCCATTCCGGTCACAGAAAGCGGTACGTACACGGCGGTGGCGAGCTGGAACGGCTGCTTCCACTACGACGCGGTGCAAGTCACCTTTGCGGAGCCCTTGGAACTGGACCTGCCTTCCGAGGTGAAGAAATGCCCGGAAGATACCGTCCACTTGGATGTCGGGCTCCCGCCCAACCTGTTTCCGGTTGCATACGAATGGAGCACGGGGGCCACTTCGCCGGCGGTGGGCCTGTTCGAGCACGGGGACTACTCCGTGGTGGTGAGCAATGCGTGCGAATCGTTGCAGGCGGCGGTGGCCGTCGAGTTGGAGTCGTGTGCGTGCCAATTGCACGTGCCGACGGCCTTCACACCGGACAACGATGGGGTGAATGACGCCTTCCGTCCGGCGTTCAATTGCCCGGTCGATCGCTATGTCCTGCGGATTTACAACCGGTGGGGAGGGCTGGTGTTCACCACCGACGATCCTGCGGCTTACTGGTATGGTCAAGTGCCCGATGGCACGGCCGATGATGCCCCCTTTTTTACCGGAAATGGGGTGTACACGTGGCAGATCGAACTCAACTATTTCCAACAAGGCGAGGCCCGGGCGAGCCACCACGAAGGCCACCTCCTGATGATCCGCTAAGCCGGGATTCAGCGAACCGCAAAGCGGCTCGTGGCCCCCGATGCGAGCCGCAGGATGTACATGCCGCGGGGCCACCCGCTGACATCCAAGTTCCACACGGCTTCCCGCAGGCGGCCCGTTGCACATTCGCGGCCCACGGCATCGCAGACCTGCCAAGCCTGTTCGGGGAATTGCGCGTAAACGCGATCGGTCGCCGGGTTGGGATAACAAGTCAAAGGCATGGCAGCTGCCGGCTCCTCGACGTCTACCAGGCCCGTGTTGAGCCAAATCGATTGCATCGACGTGTCGTCGGGGTTGACCATGCTCGAGAACACGACCTCCATGTGGGTGTCGTTGTCGGCGGGGGCGTCGATCAAGACGGTGTAGCGTTCGCCCGGATAGAGTTCCAGCGCATCCGGTGAAAAGCTGGTGGGGAGGGGGCGGCCATCGGTCATGACCACCTCGGCATTCCACGCATCCGGGAAGGAGCAGGTTACCTTGGCGAAGGCCATCGAACCCAGCCGCAACGCCACCCGTTCGCCGGCTACCGCCGCAGCCACTTCAGGTGATGCCGTCAATGAAGCCCCGCTCAGGCCGTTCACCATGAAATAGTCTGGCTGGATGGTGTGAAACGGATAGGCCTCGGTGGGCGCCCAATTCGTTGAGATGTCGAGGTCGCTGAACAGCAAGGGCACATCCCGGTCGTATTCCGGCCCACCTTCCCAAAGGGTTCCGTCTTCCCGCGTCACGAGCAGCATGCCGTACATGCCCATGGTCAGGTGCAGGGTGGTGGTGACATGGCAATGGTACAGGTAGGTGCCGGGGTAGTCGGCGGAAAACGCGTAGGACGCCTGCCCGTTTGCCATGACGGTGAACGAGGTCGAGGGAACGCCGTCGTTGTTTTGGTCCACGTCCAAGCCGTGCAAGTGAATCGTATGCCCTTCGGGGCTTTCGTTGACGAAGGAAAGGGTGTAATCGCCCCCGGCTGTGTAGGCCAAAAGCGGCCCCGGCAACGTCAAGGTCCCCTCCGCCACATAACCGTACCCCCAAAACGGAAGTTCGGTGCCATCGTCCAGCACATGCAGGCCGTCCATGCCCGAGAAGAGCAGCGGCGGCGTATTGGATTGCGCGACGCTTGCCAAGGACAGCCCGAGGAGCGCGGTGAGCAGGAGCGTCCTCATGGCGAAACGATGATTTGCGTGAGCATGCCTCCGGGGTAGAAGCCGGCGTTGGTGACCGCGATCAAATTGTGGTCGTGGACGGGGTAGGTGCCGGCTTGGTGGGCAATGAGTTGCAGGGTGAGGCCCTCGCCTCGGCGCACAGGAACGGAGTCCTTGCTCCAGCCCGCGCGCTCGGGGGAGCGGGAGGATTGTAAGAGCGTGACGTGGAAGCCGTGGAAGTGGAGGACGTGGTCCATTTGGCCTGCATTGACCACTGAAATCAAGGCGGTATCCCCCACGTTCACAGCGACCAAGGCCGTCGGGTCCTCCAACGTGTTCGGATAATGCGCCTCGTTGATGGTGAAGAAATCGGGGGTGTACAACGCCGGGTCCGGAACCCCACCACCGGCGATGGAATCGAGGGTATTTGATTGTAAATCAGACAGGTGCCAACGAAAAGCTCCCTCCGCCGCGTAGCCAACCCGCAGGATGCCGCTCGCTCCCAGTCGCTCGCCGCGCAAACCTTCGAGGTGGTAGCGGTAGGTGCCTGAGGCAAGCGCCGGCCACTGGAAATCCAGCGTTTCGCCAGGGCCTACGGAGGCGCTCGTCCAATCCACATCGTCCACCACCAAGGCGTGGGCGACGCTGTCTTCGTTCAACAGGCTGGCTGCGGCGGCGGAGTTCTCTGGAACGTCCACCACGGCATTGGGGCCAAAAGGCGCTTCCAGCTCCAGCACCCGCAAGACCGGACAAGGTGTGCCTTGTGCATCCCACGTGCCCGGCGCAATCCGCAGGGCCTGTGCTTCAGCCACACTTGCCCAGGCTAAGAGAACCCAGAAACTACTCCACTTCATGGAGCAAAATTACTGCAATCAGGCGTAACCGTCCTTGTGAACGCCCTGTACGGCGCGGCCCGAAGGATCGACGACGTTTTTCAAGGATTCGCTCCATTCCAAGGCTTTTTCTGTGCTGCAAGCCACGGATTTGCCACCCGGCACCAAGGCCGCACAAGCCGCCGAAGGGTAGAGCCGTTCGTAAATCGTGCGGTAGTAGTACGCTTCTTTCGTGGCAGGCGGGTTGATGGGAAAGCGGGCGGCTGCGTGGGCCATGGCTTCATCCGAGACGCGTTCTTCTGCGTGATCCCGGAGGCCGTCGATCCAGCCGTAGCCTACGCCATCTGAGAATTGTTCTTTTTGGCGCCACAAAATCTCATCGGGCAAAAGGCCCGGGAAGGCCTTGCGAATGGCCTCTTTCTCCATCTTGCCTTCGCCGCCCATTTTCGTCGAAGGGTCCAACCGCATGGCGTAATCGATGAACGGCGTGTGCAAGAAGGGGACGCGCGCTTCGATGCCCCAAGCCATCATGCTCTTGTTCGCACGGGCGCAATCGTATTTGTTCAATCCCATCACTTTGCGCACGGTTTCTTCGTGGAATTCCCGGGCGTCGGGGGCCATGTGGAAGTAGAGGTAGCCGCCGAACAGCTCGTCAGCGCCCTCGCCGCTGAGGACCATTTTAATGCCCATCGCCTTGATTTGCCGGGCCATGAGGTACATGGGGGTGGAGGCGCGGATGGTGGTGACGTCGTAGGTTTCCACGTGGCGGATAACATCCTCCAGGGCATCGAGCCCCTCTTGAATCGTGAAGGTGAGGGGGTGGTGAACGGTGCCGATGTGTTCGGCGACTTGGGCAGCTGCGGCCAAATCCGGGCTGCCTTCCAAGCCGATGCTGAAGCTGTGCACCTTCGGCCACCACGCTTCGCTCGCATCATCGTCGTCCACCCGCTGGGCGGCAAACTGCTGGGCGAGCGCTGCAATGACGCTCGAATCGAGGCCGCCGCTGATGAGCAGGCCGTACGGCACGTCCCCCATGAGGTGGGAGCGCACCGCTTCCTTCAAGGCGGCGTTCAGCTCTTCCGGTCGGTAGGCGTGCTTCGGCAGGGTGTCCCATTCCATCCAATCGCGGGTGTAGTAGCGCTCGGGTTGGGCCTGGTCGCTGTACCAAACATGTCCCGGCGGAAATTCCTGCACGTCATCGCTGAACTCCGCCAGCCCTTTCATTTCGGAAGCCACGAGCAACCGCCCTTCCCGGTCATGCCCGTAGTACAAGGGAATGATGCCGATGGGGTCGCGGCCGATGACCCAGCTGCCGTCCCGCGGGTCGAGCAACACGAATCCGAACATGCCCTCGAGTCGGTTCCACGCACCGCGATCGCCCGAGCGGTGAAGGGCAAGGATGACTTCGCAATCCGAACCGGTTTGGTACGGGTACGGCAGTCCTGCATCCTTGCGCAAGGCACGGTGGTTGTAGATCTCTCCGTTCACGGCGAGGGCGACTCCGGTTTCCGCGTCAATCAGCGGCTGGGCGCCACTGGACACGTCCACGATGGCGAGCCGTTCGTGCGAGAGGATGCCGTGTTCGCATTGGAATACGCCGGACCAGTCTGGACCGCGGTGGCGTTGCAGTTTCGAGATGTCCAGCGCCAGTGAGCGGTCCTTTTCGGACGCATCGCGCGCTTGAAGCAGGGCGGTGATGGAACACATGTGAATTGCGTTTTTTGCGCCGTTTACGGGAAAAGCTGCCGGGAGGTTGCGGCCTTTTGCGGATGAAATTCTGTTGTAATTTGCGCGGAAACCTGTACGGATGAATTGGAATCGCTTCATGGGCGTTCTCGCGGGCAGCTTGCTCGCGGCCTCGCTTTCGGCTCAGCTCCCAGGGGAGCATGCGCCTGGACAATTGTTGATCAAACTGCACCCCGGAGTAGAGGTTGCGGCCTGGACCGCGGAGGTGCGTGCGGAGGGCTTGCAGGTGTCGCTCATTTCAACGCCCTCCCGGAGTTCGAACATCCACCTGATCGCGGCGCCGGATGCTGAGTTGGAGGCGGTGCTGCGGGATTTGGCGCGTCATCCCGACGTGGAGGCGGCGCAGTTCGACCACTATGTGGAGGAGCGACTGGTGCCGAATGATCCGAATTTTGGCCAGCAATGGCACCACGTTCAGAGCGCGGATCACGACATCGATTCGGACAAAGCTTGGGACATCACCACCGGCGGCTACACCGCGAACGGCGACCGGATTGTGGTCTGTGTCATCGAAGGCGGTGGCAGCAACTACAACCACGTTGATTTGATTGCGAACCACTGGACGAACCCCCACGAAATCGATGGCAACGGCATCGACGACGACAACAACGGGTACGTCGACGACTTCAACGGTTGGAACCCCGGAAACAACAACGACAACATCGCAGCTGGCGGACACGGCACATCGGTCAGCGGCATGATCGGGGCGACCGGCGACAACGGCATCGGTGGTGCGGGCGTGAACTGGGACGTGGGCATCATGCAGGTGGACATGGCCGGCATCAACGAGTCGAATGTCATCGCGGCCTATGAGTACCCGAAGGTGATGCGCGAGCAGTACACGGCAACGGGAGGCGAGTTGGGCGCCTTTGTGGTGGCGACGAATGCAAGTTGGGGCATCGACCAGGCGGATCCGTCGAATTACCCGATTTGGTGCGCGTTCTACGATGAATTGGGGGGCTCTGGTATTTTGAATTGTGGCGCTACGACGAACCAAAACCTGAACGTAGATGCCGTCGGTGACATGCCCACGGCGTGCGACAGCGACTACATGATTTCGGTCACCGCCACCAACAACAACGACGTGCGGACGTTCTCGGGTTACGGTGCCACCACCATTGACCTGGCTGCTCCGGGCGACAACGTTTACCTCCCGTCCGGTTCGAGCGGTTACGGCTCGACTTCGGGGACCTCGTTTGCCAGCCCGTGCGTGGCAGGGGCCATCGGCTTGATTTACAGCGCGCCGTGTCCCGATTTGGCGGCATTGGCCATGGCGAATCCGGGCGCTGCGGCGGACTTGGTGCGCGGTTACCTCCTCGACGGGGTGGACCCGGTGCCCAACCTGGCCGATGAGACCGTCACCGGCGGACGCTTGAACTTGGACAACTCCTTGACGCTGGCCTTGGCAAATTGCGGGCCGGTGGAATGCGCCATCGAAGGATTTGAGGTCGCGAGCGATTGCTGGTACAATGCGGCCTTGGATACCGTGTCGACTTCGGTGACGTTCACGGCGCATTTCAGCAGTTTCTTGTGCGGCGCCGACAGCTTGTGTTGGGGAGGCGACACCCTCGTGTGCACCGCTCTGGCAGACTTGGGGTGGGTGATGGCCGATGCCGCACCTTGGACGGTGGAGCAGTGGGAAGGCGATGCCGCGTTCTCGGTCTACTTCACGGCGGACAGCTTGCATTCGGATACCCTGGCCGTGACGCTTCCGGATTGCGCGGGCTTGGTCCCCGGCTGCACGAATCCCGACGCGTTCAATTACGATGAATCGGCTACCATCGATGACGGCTCGTGCGAGTTGCCGTGCACCGATGTGGTGTTCACCGTGGCCACGGACTGCTACCCGGATGAAACCTCCTGGTCCATCACGGATGTGGAGGGCATGGAGCTGGCGGCCGGAGGGGATTACCAGGATGACCAAACCGAATACACGTGGACCGGTTGCTTGACCAATGCGTGCTTGACGCTCACCGTTGCGGACGGGTACGGCGATGGGCTCAATGGTTCGATTTGGTTCGGTTGCAACGCGGATGGCAATTACAGCTTGACGACGGTGGATGGCTTGGTGTTGGCCGCGATGGGGGATCCCGATTTCGGCTCGTCGGTTTCGCACGGGTTCTGTTTGCCGCCGGTGCCGGGTTGCACGGATGGTGCGGCCTGCAACTTCGATCCGGAAGCCAACGCCGATGACGGCACCTGCCTCATCCCCGGAACGCCCTGCGACGACGCGGATGCGGAAACGGTGAACGACGTCATCACGGCCGATTGCGGTTGCCTTGGCGAGCCCATCGTGGAGGGGTGCATGGATCCGGCCGCTTGCAATTATGCACCGGAGGCGAACGTGGACTTCGGCTGCTACTACGTCGGGCTCGGCACGATTGCATACGATGTTCCGCCGATGGCCGGTTCAGAAACGGTGTTCACCTACAGCGGGTTCGATGCCGGGAATGCCCTCGAGTGGTCGGTGATTGGAGGAAGCATCGTCGGAGATGCCACGGGGTCAGCGGTCACGGTGCTGTGGGATGCGACGACCTTGAATGGCACGGTGCAAGTGACGGAAGTGGGGGCGGATGATTGCACGGATGAGGTGGTGGAGTCGTACAATGTGCTGCCGAACGAGGTGGCCGAGTGGCAGCGCTTGGGGCTTGAGTTGTACCCCAATCCGGGCAATGCGGGCTTCACGGTTGCCGGAGCGACGGGCCAAATCACGGTCACCGATGCCACGGGCCGCCGCGTCCTTGAGCAGCGCTTGACGGCCGAGCAAACCTGGGTCGACACCGGGGACTGGCCGGCCGGCGTGTACGCCATCGCGTTCGACACCGGAACGGAGTGCGTGACCCGGCAGTGGATGCTGGTGCGCTGAGCTGCGAAAGGCGGCAATTAACGGTCGTAGGCCTCCCGGAGGCGTGCGACCGTTTTTTCTGTCCAAGACCGAACGGATTCGAGGGCTTCGCCGCCGTCGGTGTGGCGCTGGGTTTGGCCTATCACCACCCGCACCTCGATGCGCCGCTGCCCAAAATGCTTCCACGCGTGGGGAATGAACCAGTCGTCGCCCACCCAAGCAATGCGCGGATCCTTGTACTCAATGGCCACCGGCGTAATCGGAAAGCCACCATCGGCGCAGATGTAGAACATGGAAGGGCGATACGGCAGCAGGTCCGGCCCGGTATGCGTCGTGCCCTCCGGGAAGATGATGATGCCCGAACCGGCTTCGAGCCGCTCGCGCACCTTCTCCCGCGTGGCCTTTCGGCTGTCCGGGTCTTTGCGGTTCACCCAAATCGTCCCCAACAAGGAGGCGCCCCACCCGATGATGGGCCAATGCTGTGACTCGCTGCGGGCCACAAACGTCACGGGAAACTTCGCCGGAACGAGCACCGCATCCACATAACTCCGGTGATTCCCCATGAACACGGAGGGCTCGTCCGGCAGTTCGCCCTCGAACCTGACTTCAATGCCCATCAAGCGGTGCACCCCTTCAATGTACTCGAGCAGGAGCGCATGCGCGGCCTCGGCATCGCCCGGATGGCGGCGCACCGTGCGGGCCAACTGGCTGCTCTTGTAAACGGAGTACAGCAGGAAGCCGGGGATGCGGTAAGAGGAGCGAAGGAAACGAGCGATGAACATGGGCAGCAAGATACGGTCGGTGGCGCAGCTTCAGGGCCGCAGCCACGGGATGCGCCGAAAACGCTTGGGCAGTGGAGCGTGCAGTTCCCGCCGCTCGCCACTTTCCGGGTCGTTGTAGGCCAAATCCACTGCCACAAGCATCAGCCCGCCCGCCCCACCGCCATACCGCTCGTCCCCCACCACGGGGTGCCCGATGCCGGCCAGGTGCCGCCGAATTTGGTGCGTGCGGCCGGTGTGCAACCGCAGGGCCACCCAACTCGCCTCGCCACCGCCTAAGGCGCCCATGGCCTTGCGGACCCCTTCGGTCACCGCCGCCCGCCCGCCCAACGGCACCGCCACCAACAGGGCAGGAGGGACGGTGCCCCGGCATAGCGCGGCGTACCCTTTCACTGCGCTGCCTCGCGGGGCCACTTGGCGGCCGAGCTCGTCTGCCGCCCTGCGGGTCTTCGCCACCAAGATCCACCCGGCCGTATCCCGGTCGAGGCGGTGCACCGGCTCGGGCTGTCCCAACCGGTCCGGCGCGGCGGACGGCTGCAGCACTCCGGGCAAGGCCGCCCGTAAATTCGGCCGTCCCGCCCCGCTCGTCACCCACCCCGCGGGCTTCCAAACGGCCGCGTGCATGCCGTCCTCAAATCCGACGGTCAGGGCCACTCGCCGCTCCGCCGCCCGGACCTCAGCCGCGGCCACCCGCACCACATCGCCGGGCTGCAAAATCACCGCGGTCCCCGCCACCACCTCCTCGCCATGCCGCACCAACATCACCCGCCCAGCCTCCAAGGCCTTCTTGCACCCCTTCCGCGAAGGCAAAACGTCGGGAAACATCCCCACAAGCCCTTCCTGAATCCGCATGCCGACGCGATCCGCCGGCACGTTGGCTTCCCACATCACCGTCCGCCGAGGCCCATCTCGTCAAGCATGAAGGCCCATTTGTCGGCCTGCTCTTCCATGATCTTGGCGGTCGGCTTGCCCGCTCCGTGCCCGGCGTTTTCTTCGATGCGGATGAGCACCGGGTTGTCGCCGGCATGTGCTCCTTGCAAGCGTGCCGCGAACTTAAAGGAATGGGCCGGCACCACCCGGTCATCGTGGTCCGCCGTGGTGACGAGGGTAGAGGGGTAGCGTACCCCGTCCTTCAGGTTGTGCAAGGGGCTGTAAGCTAGCAAGTTGCGGAAGGCCGCCTCGCTCTCGTCTGCGCTACCGTATTCGGGGACCCACCCCCAGCCGATGGTGAATTTGTGGTAGCGGAGCATGTCCATGACCCCCACGGCGGGGAAGGCCACGGCCGCGAGGTCCGGCCGTTGCGTCATGGTGGCGCCGACCAGCAGGCCCCCGTTGGAGCCGCCGGCGATGGCGAGGCGTTCAGGCCGGGTCCACCCCGCTTGCACCAAGTATTCCCCCGCTGCAATGAAGTCGTCGAACACGTTTTGCTTCCGATCCAACATCCCGGCCGCGTGCCACGCCTCGCCGAATTCGCCTCCGCCCCGCAAATTGGGCATGGCGTAAATCCCTCCCCGTTCGAGCAGGAGCAAATTCGACGGGCTGAAGGCCGGCGTCAAACTGACATTGAATCCGCCATAAGCGTATAAATAGGTAGGGGCGTCGCCGTTCGGTTCGAGGTCTTTGAGGTGGACGAGGAACATCGGGATTTGGGTGCCATCCTTGGACGGGTACCAAACCTGTTCCGTCACGTACTTCGAGGGGTCGAAAGGAACGTGTGGTCGGGCGAACGGCGTGCTTTCGCCGGTTTGGCAATCGTAGCGGTGGATTTCCGTCGGGCGGGTGAACGAGGTGAAGGCGTAGAAAACGTGGTCCGCATCGCGTTTGCCGCCGAAGCCGCCGACGCTGCCATTGGCTTCCGGCAGGGCGATGGTGCGGATCAGGTTGCCGGCCAAATCTCGGTGCTCCACCTCGTGGCAAGCCCGCCGCATTTTCACGGCGAACAGCCCGCCCGCCGCCGCTCGTACGCTCTCGAGCAGGTCTTCGGATTCCGGAATGATTTCAGTCCAGGCCGAACGGTTCGCGGCGTCTTCAACCGGGGCGGCGATGAGGCGGTAGCGGGGGGCGCCGATGTCGGTGAGGACCAGGATTTGGCCATCCACGTGATCGACCACCGACGTGTGCGTGTCGAACCCTTCCACGAGCGGCTGCCAAGTCGGCGCGGACGCCTGCAAATCCATGAAGTGAATGCTGTTGCCATCCGTGCCGGTCGACGTCATCAAGATGAGGTAGCGGCGGTCCTCGGTGATGGTGGTGAAGTGGTAGCGATTCGGATGGTCTTCATCGCGGAACACGAGCCGATCCGCGGACTGATCGTCGCCCAGCCGGTGGTAGTACACGCTGTGGTAGCTGTTCGCCTCGGAAAGGGCGCTGCCATCGGGCGCGGGGTAGCGGCTGTAGTAGAATCCGGCGCCTTCAGCGTCCCAGCTGGCTCCGGAGAACTTGACCCACTCGAGGCGGTCGGGGAGGCGTTTGCCGGTTTCCACGTCGAGGACGTGCATGATCTGCCAGTCGCTGCCGGCTTCGTTCCGGATTTCCACGATGTAGCGGTCGTCCGGGGAGGCGGAGCCGAGGGACGCCGTAACGGTGCCGTCAGCGCTCAGCGCGTTGGGGTCGAGGAAGATGCGCTCCTCCCCGTCGAGTCCTTGGCGGCGGTACGTGACGGCTTGGTTTTGCAGGCCGCTGTTGCGCGTGACGAAGTAGTAGGGGCCGACCTGGCGCGGGATGCCGACTTTTTCGTAGTTGTAGAGTTCCTCGAAGCGCTTGAGCAGTTCGTTGCGGACCGGAATGGCGTGGAGGTGCTCGAAGGTGATGGCGTTTTGGGCGGCGACCCAAGCGGCGGTTTCGGGTGAACGGTCGTCTTCGAGCGGCCGGTAGGGGTCGGCAATGGGGGTGCCCCAAAGGGTGTCGACGGTTGCCGAAGTGGGGGCGCTGGGGTAATGGAATGCCATGGGGGGTGCAGGGTCGTGAGCCGTGGGGGCGCAGGCGGTGAGGAGGATCGCCCAGTAGGGGAGCGTTTTCATGGGGCCAAATTAAGGCAGCGGGGGAGGGGGCAATTGGATTTGGCCTAAATTCGTGTCATGCAGAGCCATGAAATCGAGTACACCTTATATGGTGACGACCTCCAAACCGTTGAAATCATCCTCGACCCGAGTGAAACCGTCATCGCGGAAGCAGGCGCGATGAACTGGATGGAAGATGGGATCCAGTTCGAAGCACGGATGGGGGATGGATCGAAGCCTTCGGGCGGGTTCTTCAATGGACTGCTCGGCGTGGGCAAGCGGCTGCTGACGGGGGAGTCCCTGTTCATGACGCACTTCACGAACCAAGGGATGGGCAAGCGGCGCGTGGCCTTCGCAGCGCCTTATCCGGGCAAGATCATGCCGGTGGATTTGCATCAAGTAGGCGGGAGCATCACGTGCCAAAAAGACGCCTTCCTGTGCGCCGCGCGCGGGACCGAGGTGACCGTGACCTTCAACAAACGCATCGGCGCTGGATTCTTCGGCGGCGAGGGATTCATCTTGCAGAAGCTGCGCGGAGATGGCTTGGCCTTTCTGCACGCGGGGGGAACCATCGTCCAGAAGGAATTGAACGGTGAGTCCTTGCGGATCGATACGGGGTGCATCGTGGCCTTTTCGGGGGACATCGACTACAGCATTGAGCGGGCAGGCGGCTTGAAGTCCATGCTGTTTGGTGGGGAAGGGCTGTTCTTGGCCACGTTGCGTGGCACGGGCACGGTTTGGCTGCAGTCGTTGCCGTTCTCGCGTTTGGCCGATCGCATCCTGGCCCACGCACCGAAGGCGGGGGGAACCTCGAAAGGTGAGGGTTCGGTCCTCGGGGGCTTGGGCCGGTTGGTCGATGGCGACAATTGGTAAGGCGGGCGAATTTTCAGCGTTCCTTGGTGAAAGTTGATGCGCGTGACGTACTTTCGTTCTCGCAAAGCCGCATTGGCCAAATTGTTCAAACTCAAATCTTTCGTGCGATCTGCCGCGCGTTCCCCAATCCCAGCTCCTGAATCCGAATGAAGCTATTTGTTGCCAAACTCAACCGCGATGTGCAAGACGAGCACTTGGTGGAGTTGTTCTCTCAATACGGTGAAGTGGCATATGCCCGTGTGGTCACGGACCGGGACACCGGCCAATCAAAATGTTTCGGCTTCGTTCAGATGCGCGACAAGGCTGCTGCTGAGAAAGCGCTTACCGAGTTGAACGGCAAAGAGTTCATGCGTTTTCCCATGGTGGTCAAAGAGGCGGAAGAGCGGGCACGTCCGCAAGGCGATGCCCGTGGTCGCGGCGGTGATCGCCCAAGTGGAGGGCGGCCCGCTGGAGGTGGACGGGATTTCAGCCGTCGCCCAGGAGAGCGGGCTGCGGATGCGCCCGACCCCGCTGCAGCGCCTTCCAACAAGCCGGCACCGAAGAAGAAAACCACGGCCAAGCGCAAAGAGCGGGACATGTGGGCGGACGGGCCACGTCAGCCCCGATTGAAGGGCAAAGATCGACCCAAATACAACGATTGGCTGGGCGATTTGGACGACGAATGATTCGATTCGTTCAATGAATTGAGAAATTCCTGAAACTTTTTTTCGGCGGACTTCGTAAGGAGTCCTGCTCGATGAAACCACCTGACTGTGTGCAGGTTAATTGCCCGTTGCTGGAACGCTGAGGGGGACTGCATCGCGTTCTGTAACCTTTGATTTACGGACGAAATGGGTTAATTTGTCGGCTTCTTGGGTATAGCTGTCGAATCTTTACCGGATTTTGGCTATATTTACGATGCCATAAATTAGCACAACATGAGCCGTTTTCTGCTGCTTTTCGCGGGACTATGTACCGCGATTTTCTCACTTGGACAGAATTACACCCTCACGGTGGAGGAATTTGCCTCCAACGGGGTGCCTGGAACCACGACGTATCGATTCTACATCGATATGCAAGATGAGACCGATTTCCTCAGTTCAATCTTCGGAAACAATGATGCGCCGTTTTCGTTGAGCACCCCCAACGGGTTCTACAACGATGGTTTCGCGTCCGGCTCAACAGCCGATGGGGTGAATCCAGCGTTTTTCGGTTTCTTCCCCTCCTTGCAGTACGACAGCTGGGTGACCATTGGGATTGAGGGAGCACCTACGCCCCCCTACACGGCGATCAGTTCTGTGGAAAGTTCGGAGCAGCCTTGGCTTGGTGCTTTCAATGCAACGTCTCCTTTGTCTGGTCAGGACATCTTAATCAATGATGTCACCGGAGGGGCGTGGTACGTGTTGAACGGCACTCCGAATGGCTTGCCCGATGCTACCACGCTTCGAACCTTGTGCATGCAGGTGACGAGCTCGGGCGCTCCGAGTGGGCAGCTGAATGCACAGGTGTTCCCGTTGGGAGCCGGTGCGGATCAAGTTCAAGTCTCGTTCACCTTTGATGGCCCTGGTACCTATTATGCAGATGGTGCAGGTCCGACGGGTACGCCGGGCTGCACAAACTCCGATGCCTGCAACTTTGATGAGGCAGCGACGGAGGATGATGGCTCGTGCACTTACGCGGATGCGGGCTACGATTGCGACGGCAACTGCTTGAGCGATGCAGACGGCGACGGCGTGTGCGACGAGTTTGAAGTCGCAGGTTGCACAGTCAGCAGCGCGTGCAACTACGATGCGAGCGCTACGGATTCCGATGATTCGTGCACATATGCCGAGACAGGTTACGATTGTGACGGCAACTGCATCAACGATGCAGATAGTGATGGCGTGTGCGATGAATTCGAAGTGGCGGGGTGCATGGACCAAACCGCATGCAACTACGAAGTGGCAGCAACAGACGACGACAGCTCTTGCACCTATGCTGATGCGGGTTACGATTGTGCCGGTGACTGCATCAGCGATACGGATGGCGATGGCG
>JALQTD010000150.1 GCA_023264155.1 Flavobacteriales bacterium
AAGGTCGAAATCGTTCAGCTCGCCCATCCGTCGGAATCGTACGGCAAGCTCGACGAGATGGTCGAGCACGTGAAGGGCCTGCTCGATACGTTGGAGCTCCCCTACCGCATCTTGCGGTTGTGCGGGGGCGACATGGGCTTCACGTCGGCGATGACCTATGACTTCGAAGTGTGGTCGGCTGCGCAGGAGCGCTGGTTGGAGGTGAGCTCGGTCTCGAACTTTGAGACGTACCAAGCGAACCGGTTGAAGTGCCGCTTCCGCGGGGAGCACGGGAACGAGCTCGTGCACACCTTGAACGGGTCGGCGCTGGCGTTGCCGCGGATTGTGGCAGCGCTGCTCGAGAACCACCAGGGGCCGGACGGCATCCGCATTCCGGAGGGGCTGCAGCCGTTCGTGGGCTTCACGTCTATTCACTAACGAGCCGTTTCGCAGCGTCCCGGAGGTGACTATCTTCGGGGCATGAAACAAGGTAAACGCTGGGCCATGGTTGCGGCCGGATGCGCCGTGCTCTTTGCGGGGTGTGGGGGTGCGGGGCACCGGGAGGAGATCGCGGAGTTGGAGCGCGCTGAGCGGGCGATGCGGGAGGCGGCTGATGCGTATGCAGCGCTGCCCCAGGATTCGTTGGACGCGGTGCGGATTTGGGCGACAACGCAGTTGCGGGACTTTGAGCTGCTCGCGGCGGATTCGGGGGTGGTGTTGACGCGGGCGGAGGGAGCGATCGTGTCGGACGTGTCGCGCGTGCGGCGGCTGTTGAAGGACAATCCGGATCGCGTGGCGCGTTTGCGTGCTTCGCAGGAGCAGGCCGCGGACCAAATCCGTTTGCTGATCGAAGCCCTTCAAACCGGAGCCACCACCGATGGCGCAGGAGCGCCCATCGATTCGGCGTACGTGCGCCGGCAAGTCGCGGCGGAGCGGGTCGCGGCGGAGGCGGTGGCGGCCTCGTGGGAAGAAACGGCGGACTACGGGCGGCGCGCATTGCGGCTCGCGGCTGCCACGCGCCAGCGTTCCGATAGTTTGGGCGAAGCCCTGCGGCAACGGCTGGCGAAGTGGGTGCTTGAACACGGCGCGCCATGAGGAACCTCCGCAAATGGGGCCTCCTCCTCGCGTTCAGCGGCTTCCTGAGCACTTCAGCCCTCTCCCAAAGCGACCGCGAACTCGCCACCTACTACTTCGAAGAAGGGTCGTACCAGCAAGCCGTCCTCTACCTCGAGCAGCTTTGGAAGCACGACAAATCGCAGGAAATCTATGACATGTACTACGCCTCGCTCGTGGCCACGGACGACTTCGAGCGGGCAGAAGACCTCGTCAAGAAGCGCATCCGCAGCAAGGGCAACCGCGCCACGGCCTACGTCGACCTCGGCGAACTGTACGTCCGCTTCGACCGGCGCGAACAGGCCATGGAGGCCTTCAACGAGGCGCTTGAACTGCTCGGCCCCGGCGTGGGAAATGCCCAGCAATTGGCGAATGCGTTTGTGGAGTTGAACGAACTCGACTTGGCGCTGGCGGTGTATGAGAAGTCGGCGGCGATGGGGACGAAGGGTTTGGCCTACAACCTGGCAAACCTGCAGGGCATCCGTGGCGACTACCCCGGCATGCTCGAATCGTTTTGTGAACTGCTGCACGAGCGGCCTACTTACTTGCGCACGGTCCAAAACAGCATCCACCGCACGACGCGCTTCTACGAAAATCCCGAGATGGCCGGCATCATCCGCACGTCCCTGCTCCGGGCGATGCAAGCCTACCCCGAGGACATCATCTTCCCGGAAATGCTCGTCTGGTACTTCAACGCGCTCGGGGATTTCGCCGGCGCTTTCCAACACGCCCGATCGCTCGATTTGCGGCTGCAGGAAGACGGCGCGCGGCTTATGGAACTCGGCAACACGGCCGTGGCGAACAAGGACTTCGCCACCGCCCGCCAATGCTTTGAAGCGGTCGTGGAGAAAGGCCCGGATTCCCGCTACTTCTATATCGCCTCCAACGAGGTCCTCCAAGTCCGGTACGCGGAATTGGAGCAACACCTGCCCCCCGACCTGCCCGCCTATCGAACGCTGGCCGAGGATTATGCCGACACGCTTGACGCGCTCGGACTCAGCGCCGAAACCGCCGTCATGGCCAAGGACCTCGCTCACCTCAAGGCGTTCTACACCGGAGACATCGCCGGCGCCATCGCCCTACTCGAGCAAGTCATCGACCTGCCCGGCCTTTACGACCCGCTCGTGGCCTTGTGCAAGTTGGAGCTCGGGGACATTTACGTGTTCGACGACAACATTTGGGAAGCGTCGTTGCTCTTCTCGCAGGTGGAATTGGACTTTGGCGATGATCCGATGGGCCATGAGGCCAAATTCCGCAACGCCCGCGTCAGCTATTTCGGTGGCAACTTCGATTGGGCCCAATCCCAGCTCGACGCCCTCAAGGCCTCCACGTCCAAACTCATCTCCAACGACGCGATCGACTTGTCCTTGCTCATCACGGACAACTACGCCCTCGACACCATCACCGAACCGATGGAGCAGTTCGCCCGGGCAGAACTCCTCGCCCTGCAGCACCGGTACCCCGATGCCGAAGCCGCCCTCGACAGCCTCCTCACCGATTGGCCCGGACATGCACTCGAGGACGACATCCTCTACCGGAAGGCCCAATGGGCGCGACTCAACGGCCGCTTCGAGGACGCCCTGACCTTCCTCGCCGACATCACGGCCCTGCACTTCGACGACGTCCTCGCCGATGATGCCCTGTACTGGACCGCCAAGATCCTCGACGACCACCTCAATAGGCCCTCAGAGGCCCTTACGTACTACGAACAGCTCCTGTTCGACCATCCGGGGAGCTTGTACGTCATTGAAGCCCGAGAACGCTTCAGAACGCTGAATCCTGAACAAGGGGACTGATCAAGGCCGATCCACGCGACATTCAACGAAAAAGGGGGCATCCGCCCCCTTTCTTGTGCTCCTGCAGAGCACCGTTGTACTCCACCTGATCCATCGTTCTCCATCAGCGAGCGATTTACGTGCCCTGCAACACCGTCTCAAGCCGGAGCACCAATTCCTTCCCCAACAACCGCAGCCACGTATCCTTTGAAAGCGAGGCCGGACCTGCGGGCTTGGACTTGCGCCATTCAAACCTCCGGCAAAACAACCCATTCGATTCCTGACCACCCTACCAGGAGCCACGAACAAACCGCAAAAACACCGGCAATAAAAAAGCCCCTCCGAAGAGGGGCTTTCTTTATCTCACAAATAGTGGGGGTCTTAGTTACACAACTCACCGTAGTAAGCGAGGAGTACCAACAGGTCGGCGGTTCCAATGATTCCGTCTCCGTTGAGATCTTCAGCTCCAGCATTCTCTGAGCCTGCGATCTCATTTCCATTCTGCGTCCCGTAGAGGGCGAGAATGGCCAGGAGGTCATTCGTTCCAACGATGTTGTCACCAGTCACGTCTCCAGGACATTCGCGGAATGCCATTTGTTGGAAACCTTGGGTCAAGAAAACGTTTCCGTCTCCGACCGTGGTGGTGAATACTTGGCCAATAGATCCGCTGATCTCACCAAGTACGTCTCCAATTGCACTAACCTCACCGTTATGATATCCAGAGGTGATGGCCTGGCGGTCCATAGTGACCTGCGCTGCGGCATCTTCTGAGATCATAGCGATACCCCCGAGCAGGAACAAGATGTAAAAGAGCTTTTTCATAATGGTGCTCGTTAGGGGTTAAACATTGAGATTAGGGGATGAACGTGCTAGCCACGATGTCCAAGAAGAAGGTCAAGCCAGTCATGTTCTGCTGGTTGTTCAATCCTCCGATAGACAACGTTGGGCGAACCACACCGTCCGTGCAAGCAACGATTCCGTTGATGTCATCGTAACCCAGTTCGAAGGTCAACTCCGTGTCGCTAACGCGGGTGATGTTCAACTCGTAAGAGTTGTTCTCAGCCCACAGGTAACCGATCACTTCGTCGTCTGCAACGAGACCAGTCGTGTTGCCATCGCGGATCATGTCGAAGTTGACACCGCGAACCGTGAACAAGTAGTTCTTGTTGGTAGCTGTGTCCACTGAATCCTCGTAGAGCACCACATTACCGTTCATGTAGTAAACAGCGTCGTTGTAGTCAGAGGTTGGATCGATTGAAGCCGTGATCAAAGACGCATCGTAGCTGTAGGCTTGAGGCACGTCCGTTTCGCTCACGCGGTGGAAATCAACGTAGTCCTTACGAACCAGTTGGTTGTAATCCGTAGCACCAGGCCAGTAAGCGTCCTGGAACTCACCGTTCTCACCAGACGTTCCGTTAGGACCGGCGTACACCGCTTGGCTAGAAGTGATCGCCTGACCAGCAGTGAATGAACCGGCCACGTTCAAACCAGCGCTAGAAGCAATGGTCAACGAGTTCGAAACCGTCATGTCCTTCACCGTCGTCATTTCCGTGTGACCGTCAACTTGGAACACTGGAACGTCGTTCATGTTCTGAACTTCGAACTCAGGCATTCCGAAGATTGCAGAGCCAACCGTAGCCAACACCATGTCTGGCGTTTGGACCATCAAGTGGTACTCAGTCGTAGCAGAGTCAGCCGTCAACGTAGCGTCAACATTCACGTCGTCGTTGAACTGAGACGTGCCGTCAACTTCCAACGTAGACTCGAAGTACACGCCTTCAGCAGCGTTCAAGCTGTCAACCGTAGAGATGCCGTCAACATTGAAGTTACCATCGATGTGCACATTCTGGTCGAAGTCAGCATCTTCATGAACGTTCAAGCTGTCGAGCGTCGTAACGCCGTCAACGTCGAAGTCCGTGTCGATGTCTGCGCTGCCGTCAACATGCAAGTCCATGTCGAA
>JALQTD010000151.1 GCA_023264155.1 Flavobacteriales bacterium
ATGTCAAACGCTCCCAAAACTGCCGATGTAGTTGCTACGCCCACTCCCCATTCAGCATCGGAAATGGCATCATCGTAATCAGCAAGCGTGTTTTGGTAGTCGTTGTTTTCGTCCAGCTCCGACAAGCGCTCGGCTTCAATGCGGCCCATGACGCCTCCCCCCGAACTCCGGAACGTAACAAAATTGTTGTCATGTCCGGGATTGTTTCGGTTGATGATCACTTCTATGCCGTGCTCATCGCCTTGGAAATACGCTGCTGTGGGTGCGTCGGTTTGGACCCGCAACACGCTGTCCATGCGGGTTTTCCCATGAACGTTCAACTCCCCCAGTAAATTCGCCCGAAAATCCACCTCAAGCACACCTCTTGATGACAAGCTATCCTCAACCACCAAGACGCGGGACGTACCGGTGATGGTTCCGTATTCGAGGTGTTCCACCATCCGGCGGTGCATGTATTTGATGCTGTCCACGGATTCCCTCAACGTCAAAGGTTTGACCCGATCGAACACCTTAGTGGACACCCTGGCATGGGGCACTTCTGTGCCAAAAGTGATGCCCTCATCCGCATCGCAGACGCCGTTGTCGTTGATATCGGACAAGCAGTTGCCGCCGCAGTCACGGCCATGAACCGGCAACGTTCCCTCGCAGTCACAAGCGCCTTCAGGAATGTTTTCGCAACCGCAATCTCCGGGCCCATTTCCGTTGCAAACACCGCATTCGTCGAATACCCCGATGCACGTATCCTCATCGTCACAAATGCCATCACCGTCGCTGTCAGAAGTGCAATCACCACCACAAACACCCGCAGCGTCCTCCACTGAGCCTTGGCAGTCGCAGAAGCCAGCCGGTGGCCCCGAACAATCGCACCCTTCCGCTAACCCCGGACCGTTGCAAACTCCGCAAGCGTCAATGACTCCAAAGCACGTATCGTTGCCGTCGTCATCGCAAATGCCGTCTCCGTCAGCATCCAGTTCACAATTGCCACCGCATTCACCCGCGGCATCCTCGAACAAACACGTGTCATTGTCCTCCTCTTCTGTGCCTGTGAAATCATCACCAAGGGGAGCATAGTTACACGCCTCATCATCGAAACAGACATATTGCTCTTCTTCATCACACACGCCATCTCCATCGGCATCATGGAAGCAGGCCCCTTCACAATTGCGATACGACTCGGCGAAGACACAAGCGTCCTCATCTGCACCACCGTACTGATAGTTGCACGCCGCGGTGTTGCCGCATTCGGGGGCATACACGGGCGAAGAAAAATCCACAATATCGGGATTGCCAGGCAAAAGACCTCCATTTGTATCCCACCACTGGTGAAAGAAAGGATTGCCATTGGCTTCTCGATGCACGTAGGAATAATGGTGCTCCGTGGAGAAATCACTCACCTCAAACTCACTCTTCCACCGGTGATAGACCAAAGCAAACAACTCCCCATCCCCAAGCCCTATGCTTCCATTGAAGTAGGAATACCCTCCCTCTTCAGGTTCTTCCGAGGAAAAATTACCGTTGAAATCATACCATCCAGATGCAACCGTTTGTTCTCCCCAAATCTTCACCCTTACATAATGCTTCCCATCCAATACGAAAGGATATCCTCCACCAACCACTTCGTCCAACTCATTCACAGCAACTATTTCATAGTACATGGCGTTTCCATCGAGAGATAAGTAAGCCTCCGTGGTCAACAGCGGTCCTGAAATCGACTCTTGAGGGGATCCTCCATCTACATTTATTTCAAACACGAACTGTGCCACGCGGGCAGGTTGAAAACCCACATAAGGCAGTCCAAATGCCTCCAAAGGCGCTGGCCATCCATCATAAAATGTCGGTGAACCTTGTCCTGCAGCTGTATTGATTCCGAACACGAAGCTGACGATTGAGCTCGCGACGGCAAAAAGTCTTGAGTGCATCATGATTTTCTGTTAAGCACTCAAAATTGACAACCAAAAAGGTGTAAAGTGCCATGAACCGCTGCCTGAGGCAAAAAAATTCATACAGGAATACACACAAAAAAAATACTCAAGACATTGAAAACAAATAGCTTATACCACACAACAAGAAATCAAGTATGTGATGAGGTGCACCTGTGGGTGAACCGCGGAATTCACATGAAGTCACATGTTTTTATGGCAGTTCATCGCGCAACGACTCCTGGGTGGGGCAGCCGGTGCGCTCGCGAAATCGCCGCATCCGGGTTTTCAAACCGTCCGGGGACAAACCGAGGAATTGCGCAATCTCCGCCTTGCCCAAATCGAGTTTCAAGCACATGGCGAGCAGGACGTCGCCCGCGTTGATGTGCGGAAAACGCGCGCGCAACTGATCGCTGAAGTTCGGGTGGATGCCGTTGAAGCGTTGCACAAACGTAGCTTGCATGGCCGCGAGCCGTTGGCTGCGGCGCATGGGCCGGAGTAATTTAGGCGGGACCTGGTGTTCAGCAAGCACCTCGACGAATTTGGCCAGCCGCAACTCCACAGCCACTGCGTCCATGGTTTGGATGACGAGCTCCTCGCCCTTCCGCTTCAGCATGTCGTTAAAATGATCCTGCTGTTGCTCCCGCAGCTGCCGTTCGAGCTGTCCGCGGCGGTGCATTTGGAAGGCCAAAACCGCTCCAACCCCTACCAAAACGGCTGCGAGCACCAAGGCCGTGCGCATCCACAATTGCCGGCGCTTGAGGGCCATCATGGCTTGATTCAGGCGCACGGCCTCGCGCTCCATTTGGTCCGTCTGATAAACCATGTGCAAGGCATGCACGCGCTCGGCCATGCGCTTCACAGCTTCCTGCTGCAGCCGGTCGTAGTAGGCGGCGAAAACGGGCCAGTCCGAGCCGGGCTGCTCGGCCGCGCGCAATTTGATTTCGAGCTCGTCTAGGCTCGCGAATAGCTCGTCGAAACCCGGCTGGAAATCGGCGCGGTGGCGGGTCAGCCAGGTGGTGGCGGAATCGGTTTGGCCCAAATCCATCCACGTGCGCACGCGTTCCTCCAAAAAGTAGGCCCACACCTGGCCCTCTGGCCGCGCATCGACCCGCCTCAACACCGCATCCGCCTGCTCGGGCCGCTGCATCAACCGATGCCATTTCGCCCGGTGCACGCGGAAATAAGCCGCCGCATCACCCGTGCAAGCCTCCTGCTGCTCCATGGCCGTCAACGCAGAATCCGCGCGATCGAGCTGCTGCAAATTCAACAGCTGATCCATCTCATTCGATGCCACCCAGCACGCCTGTACCGGCCGGCCGAGCCGCTGCAGCTGGCGAGAAGCCCGCTCATAATGTTGCAAAGCCAAGTCCCGAAAACCGGCCTTCGAATACGAATTAGCCAAGTTCGATCGCTGCACTGCAAGCGACACCTCCAGCGCAGGAGTCACGTCTTCAACGGATTCCAGCATTTCCAGACCCCGGATGTAATGCGCAATGGCTTCGGCATAATGCTCGTGTTGAAAGTGGAAATTGCCCTTGATGCAGGCGATGCGGCCGAGGCCCTCTTCCCATTCGAGCTGTTGGGCCAACCGTTCGATTTGTCCTGCATAATGCTCCACCTCCACCCATTCCGCGTCCGGCCCCGCCACGAGCAGCCAGTTTTGCAGCACATTCAGCGCTTGCTTGGGCTGTGCATGGGCGTGGCGTAAGGCCTGCTCGAACCACTCCTTTGCCGCTTCCACATCCCCCTGATTCGCATGGTAAATCCCCATGTGATTTTCGGAAACGCTGCGCACGGAATCCGGGAGGGATTGCGCATGGTCCAAAACCCGATTCAACGGAACCAAAGCCGATTCCGGGGATTTAAACAGCAGGCTCCACGTGCTGTCCTGCCACGCCTGAACCGAATCGAGGGCCGGTTCTTGCGCCTTCGCGCGGCCGGGCCACGCGAGGCACAACGAGCAGCCCAGCAAGAGGCACAAATTCCACCCCAACCCTGCGCGCCCATGCACCATTCGCCGAAGCCCTATCAACATGCTTCGAAAATACATCACGCCTCCATGAACCGAATCATGAACCTAACTACACCCCTATAAACAAATCACTTACGACCGAAATGAACCCGTCCTCCTCGCCATCTGTCCCAGCGTTACGGGTTATCGAATCGTGATGCGGGGCCCGCCGGTAACGGGACTGAGGTGGCCGATGGGGGTGGCGTGAAGGCCGGCGTCGCGGAGCAGCGGCTCGACTGCCGGGGACGACGCCGCGACGAGGAGGCCTCCTGAAGTTTGGGGGTCGCAGAGGATGTCGCGGGTGAAGCCCTCGACCGGGCTGACACGGTCGCCGTAGCTCGCCCAGTTGCGGCGTGCGCCGCCGGGAACTGCGCCACGGGCGTGGTAATCCGCGAGCCGTTCGCCGATGAGCA
Organism: Flavobacteriales bacterium; assembly: GCA_023264155.1. GTDB lineage: Bacteria > Bacteroidota > Bacteroidia > Flavobacteriales_D > Sanyastnellaceae > JALQTD01. The sequence continues at coordinate 4,347 of JALQTD010000151.1, forward strand.
GGGGCACGCGGTCTGCAAACAGGGTGGCATCGAGGCCAGCTCCCTCGGCAACTTCGAGGAGGTGGCCGAGGAGGCCGAAGCCGGTGACATCCGTGATGGCATGGACGCCGGGCAGGGCGCTCAGGCGCTCGCCGATTTGGTTCAAACGCTGCATGGAATCCACCGCCAAGGCCAAATCCTCAGGCCGCACCAGCCCCTTCTTCTCCGCCGTCGTCAACATGCCGACCCCCAACGGCTTGGTCAAGTAAAGCTGGTCGCCGGCCTGGGCCGCCGCATTCGCCTTCAGCCGATCGAGCGGCACGCGCCCCGTGACCGCCAGGCCAAAAATCGGCTCCGGGCTGTCGATGCTGTGCCCCCCCGCCAGCGGAATTCCCGCCTCGGAGCAAATGCTCCGCCCACCGTCCACCACTGCGCTCGCCACCGCTTCCGGGATCTTCCCGAGCGGCCACCCGAGGATGGCAATCGCCATGAGC
>JALQTD010000152.1 GCA_023264155.1 Flavobacteriales bacterium
ATATACGCGGTACAATCGGACACCTGCGGAAACCTGTGGTTGGCCTCCGACCGCGGCCTGATGCGCTTCCACCCCATGACCGAGGCGGTCGACGTTTACAGCCACACTGAAGGGCTCAAACAGTTGGAGTTCAACCGCACGTCTCACACGCGGGGCGCTTTGGGCCAGCTCTACTTCGGAGGGCTCGAGGGCCTCTTGAAGGTGGATCCCAACTTTTATGATTGCCGGGCGTACGAGGAGCAAGCAGCCATCGGGCTCATCGCCTTGGATGCCTATGGTGAGGCTTCCGATTCGCGCTTGAACAAGTTGACGGAGTGGGCTGCGGGGGAGCGGGTCATCCTTTCCCCGGGTTGGAACATTCTGCGGGCGGAGTGGCGCTTGCTGGAATGGGGCAAGGGGGCGCAATCGTACGCCACTCGGATTGTAGAGGGGCAGTCGGACTGGCAGGAAACCACCGCGCCGACGTTGCGGATTGCGGGGTTGGAACCCGGGGATTACACCTTGGAGGTGCGTGCGCGCTTCCGGTCGGGTGCGTGGTCCAAAAACGCCCTGCGGGTGCCCTTTCGGGTGGAGCCGAAGTGGACACAAACCGGAGCGTTTCGGTTGGGCGTGGTGGGTTTGGCCTTGTTCCTCCTCTGGTTCTTCTACCGCCAAGCGCAACGGCGCACGGAACGCTTGGAACAGCTCGTCGCCGAACGCACCAATTCCCTGCGGGAAGCCGTGGAACTGAAGGATTTGTACCTCAAGGAAGTGCACCACCGGGTGAAGAACAACATGCAGATTGTGGGCAATTTGCTCGACTTGCAAACGGCTCATGTGCAGCACGAAGAGGCCATCCGGACCTTGCGGGAAGGGCGGGCACGCATCGCCTCGATTGCGTTGGTTCACCAGGAATTGCATCAGGCTGGAGAGACCAAATCCCTGTCCTTCCAACACTTCGCTCGCCGGCTCTTTGGCGGCAGTTGCCAGCTCTTCGGTTGGGACGCCGCGGACGCCACCCTGACCCTGACGGGAACCGATGTGGAGATGGACCTCGAAACGGCCATCCCCATCGGGCTCATTCTCAACGAACTCATTACGAACACCTTCAAACACGGCGACCCGGACGCGGCATCCATGCACGTCAACATCCACCTCCGCCAATTGCAGTCCACCCGGTACTCTGCGCATTACGACGACCACGGCCCCGGGCTGCCGGAGGACGTGAAATTCAGCGACGACCACTCCATCGGGCTGTGGCTCGTTGCGGAAATGGTGCGCAAGCTCGGCGGCCAAGTGCGGGTGAGCAAGCGATCGCGGTCGCGCATTGTTTGGACCTTCGAAGAACCCCATACGCCATGAACACCCCCACTGCGCACATCCTGATCGTCGAGGACGAGCCCATCATTGCCGGGTTCATCCGCAAGACGTTGCTTTCGTTGGGTTATGGGGTCGCGGGGCATGCGCGGTCGCACCGGGAAGCGGTGGAGTTGTTGGCGACGGTGCAAGTGGATTTGGCCTTGGTGGACATTGCCCTCGGCGGGAAGAAGGACGGCATCGACGTGGCCCACCACATGCGCTCCCTCGGGGACACCCCGTTCATTTTCCTCACCTCGTATGCGGACCCGCAAACCATCGATCGGGCCAAACCCACCCGACCCGCGGGATATGTGGTCAAGCCTTTCAATGCGAGCGACCTGTACTCGAGCATCGAACTGGCCTTGTCCGCCTCACAGCAAGGGGTCGAGCCCGCCGCTGCCCTGTTCTTGCCAGACGGATTCGGGAAGGTACGGGTGGAGTTTGCAGACGTTCTGTTCATCGAAAGTCGCCGCATGTACTTGGATGTGCATACCACCGGGCGGGTCTACACGCAGCGCATCGCCCTGTCCAAATTCACCGAATCCCTGCCCGCACAACAGTTCATGCGGCTCCACCGCAGCATCGTGGTCAACCTCCAGCACATCACGCGTTGGAACCGGACATCGGTCTGGATCGGGGACCGCGAATTGCCCGTGGGACGGACCTACCAAACCGAGGTTTTCCAAACCCTGCGAGGGCGAGAATAGAACAGGGAGCCCACCGTTGTGAACCCCCTGCACCGTCCAGTTGGAGGACCGTCAAACCTCGGCCCACCGCCAAGTAGGGCCTGTAATTGCCGACTAAGTTCCCACGCACCTGCGCTGCCCACATCACCGGTTTGTTAAGGGATGTTGATGTTAAACGCACCAGCCGGCTTGCCTCCTAACTTTGGGACGTTATGGCAAAAAAGCGGAGGCAACATTTCCCGTGGTTCATCGCGTTGATGGTGGCGGCATTCCTCGGGATGAGCGCGATCCAGATCCATTGGCTGCGGTCGTCCGTGCGGATGAAGCAGCAGCTGTTCGACGACAACGTGGCCCACGCTTTGGCCGAGGTGAAGGCCTTTTTGACCCAAACCACGACCACCGCGTTGCAAGCGGAACTCGAAGCCATCGATGCGCCTGCCAACGCCCTGACCATCGGCAAAACGCTGACGGCTGAGGAGCGCCAAATGCTGCAACGGATGGATGCCTTCATGGTGGACAGCTTGATCCGGCAGAGCCTGCACGAACACGGCATCGACCGCGCGCCCATCATCGGCGTCTTCGACCGGTACGGGCAGCCGGTGCGGCTCGATGAAGCGGATGAAGCACACCGGGCGGCGTTGATCGACGAGGGTTACTGCGTGGTGGTCGAGCCCTTGCGGTTGTGCCTGCATTTCGAGCGGCTGGACCGGTACTTGCTGCGCAATTTATTGGGCCAATTCGCGTTAACGGGGGTGATGCTGGCCATCATCGCCGCCGGGTTGTTCCGGGCGGTGTTGACCGCGAACCGCAACAAGCGGATCGACCGCATTCGACGCGACCTGATGAACAACCTGACCCACGAATTGAAGACGCCGATCAGCACCATCGGTTTGGCCTCAGAAGCCCTGAACGACCCGGACATGCGGCGCAACGAGGACACCCTGAAGCATTACGTAGGGCTGATCCGCGAGGAGAACAAGCGGCTGGGCGTGCTGGTGGAAAACGTGCTGCAAGCGAGTTTGGCCGATTCGGGGAGCATGCGGCTGTTCATGCAGCCCATCAATGCGCACGACGTGGTGAAGGAGGTGGTCAAGAATTTGGCCATCCAAACCGTGAAGCGCGGCGGCAAGGTGGAACTGAACCTGTCCGCCACCGACCCCATCCTGTCGGCCGACCGCATCCACCTGACGAACGTCGTTTACAACCTCATGGACAACGCCTTGAAATACGCCGATGGCGAAGCGCTCATCGAAATTTCAAGTCGGAACACGCCGGCTGGCGTGGAATTCCGATTCAAGGACAACGGGATCGGCATCCCGAAAGAACATTTAGGCAAGGTCTTTGATAGGTTGTACCGTGTGCCCACTGGGAACGTGCACGACGTGAAAGGATTTGGCCTCGGTTTGAGCTATGTGAAGACCGTGGTCATGCGCCACCACGGCAGCATCCACGTCGAGAGCGAACCCGGCAAGGGCAGCACCTTTGTTATTGAACTGCCGAAAACACAACCCGAAAGCTGACATGAGCACGAACACGAAAATCTCCATCCTGTTGTGTGAGGACGATCCCAATTTGGGCCGCCTCCTCTCCGATTTCTTGAACGTGAAGGGCTTTGATACGGTCTGGGCAAAAGATGGCGTAGAAGGGCTGAAGGAATTCCACCGCCACACCTTTGACTTCGCCTTGCTCGACGTGATGATGCCGCGCAAAGACGGGTTCCAAGTGGCCGAAGAAATCCGGCGCGAATCGAAGCACCTGCCCATCCTCTTCCTCACCGCGCGCTCGGCGAAAGAGGACACGTTGGAAGGATTCAAGGTCGGCGCCGACGACTACATGACGAAGCCCTTCAGCATGGACGAATTGCTCATGCGCATCCAAGCCATCCTGCGGCGCTCAGCGGCGCTCCCGGAAGAGGGCGAGGACGTCAGCCAATTCACCATCGGTGAGTACGCGTTTGATTACAACACCCAGACGTTGGTCCACGGCAGCGAGGAGAAGCGGCTCACGACGAAGGAAAACGAACTGCTCTACTTGCTCGCCAAGCACAAAAACGGGTTGCTCGAGCGCCCGCATGCCTTGCGTACGATTTGGGGCGACGCAAACTACTTCAATGGCCGGAGCATGGACGTTTACATCGCCAAACTCCGGAAACACTTGGCCGAAGACCCGAGCATCGAAATCATGAACGTGCACGGCAAGGGCTTCAAACTCATCGCCTCATAAGGCGGCCTTAACACATTCTGGCACAGTCTTGGAAAGGAGTTGAATCACACCTCAACTCCTTTTTTCATGTCCCACAAAAACGCCCCCCAACCCTACTTCCTCTTCGGGCTCGTGGTGTCCTTGTCGCTGACTTGGGCCGCCCTGGAATGGACGCAATTTGAATGGTCGGACGCCCCTTGGTACGCCTCGGCTGCGGCGCCCTTGGATTTGCTCGAAGCGGAAGTCATTCCGGCTTCTGTGCCGGTGAAACCGCCCCCGCCGCCCGTGCCCATGGGGCCGCCGAAGGTGCTGCCTGACCCAGCCCCCACGCCCATCGGACCGCCGGATCCCGGTCCCAAGCCGCCCGAGCCGGTGTTCTTCTCGGGGTGGGATGATTTGTTGGGCCCGGGCGCGGAGCCGGTCATCTCCTCCGAGCCAGTCACCCTGCTCGTGGCCGATCACATGCCCGCCTTTGACGCTTGCGTCGACGTGTTGGACCCCGATGCCGAGCGGGCTTGCACCGAACAGCGCATCATCGAACACATGCAACAGTGCGTCGATTTCCCGCGGCACATGA
>JALQTD010000153.1 GCA_023264155.1 Flavobacteriales bacterium
GGGGGCGAAAATCTTCGATTCCTCCGCCAAGCGCCAATTGGGCGTGGTCTCCGGCTGGAACATGCGGACCGAGAAGCTCGACCGCTGGCGTCAACCGGGCGACGAAGCCACGTACCCGCGGCTGACCCTCGACGAAACCACGTACAGCTTGCCCGCGGGTTTCCCTTGGTGGAACACGAGCTTGTTCGTTTACGACGCGTCGTACCTCCGCCTGCGGAACGTCACCCTCGGATACAACGTGCCCAACTTCAGTGCCATCGGACGTGAGTTCAACAGCTTCCGGGTGGCCTTCAACGTAACGAACGTGTTCACCATCACGAACTTCCCGGGCCTCGACCCGGAAGTGGTGCGCGACTTTGAAAACGCACAAGACCGGAACATGAGTCCGAATGTGACCTACTTGACCCCGCCGCAAGAGCGCGCCTTCACGTTGAGCATCACCACCAACTTCTGAGCACCATGAAACTCCACAACATCATTTTGGCAGGAGCGCTCCTTTTGGGGTTGGCTTCGTGCGATCGCCTCCTGGATTTCGAACCGGGTGATGTCATTCTCGCGGAGGATGCCATCCAAACCCCGGATGACCTGCAGCGCTTGCTCGTCAGTTCATACGACGTGCTTGCCAACCTCTACGGCGGCCGGGTCCAAATCATCAACGAGTTGCGCGGCGACAACTTCGGGGCGCCGGACAACAGTTTGGACTTCAATGCGGTCTACAACCGCGAAACCACCTTCTTCACTGGCATCAACGGCGGCGCGTACACCGACTTCTATTACGCCATCTACCGCTCGAACGTGATGATCGAAAACTTCGATCTTGTGGCCGGTTTGGACGAGGCGGAACGCACCCGCATGGAAGCGGAAGCGCGGTTCATTCGGGCGGTGTGCCACTGGGGGGCAGTGAAATTATTCGCCCAACCCTATGGCTACACCCCGGACAATTCGCACCTCGGAGTGCCCCTGCGCCTTGAGACATCTCAAGAGCCGCTTCCCCGCGCCTCGGTGGGTGCGGTGTACGACGCCATCCTCGAGGACCTGACCTTCGCCGCGGCAAACCTTCCCGAGGAAAACGGGGTCTACGCTACGAAGTGGTCGGCCCTCGGCTACCTTGCACAGGTCAACTTCTTGATGCTCAATTGGCAAGCTGCCGCCGATTACGCCACCCAAGTCATCAACTCCGGCGCGTTCGCACTCGATACCGACCTCGATCGCTACGAAGCGGATGTGGTGAATCCGGAGACGGTGTTTGGCATTGTCAGCCGCATCCAGGACAACCGCAGCACGTCCTTCCGGGACAACCTTCGCAGCGACAACAACCCCTCACCGCAACTGAGCTTCAGCGAGGACTTCAATTTCTTCATGAGCCTTTCTGGCGGCGGTGATGCCCGTTCTGCTTGGATCACCAACACCGGCACCCGGTACTTGTGCAACCGGTTCAACGACAAAGAATACTTCAACGTGCCGGTGGTGCACTTGACGGGATTGCACTTGCTGCGGGCGGAAGCGTTGGCCGAATTGGGCAGTGATTTGGCGACCGCAATTGGCGACATCAACGCGATCCGTGACCGGGCGTTTGGTGCGGGGAACAACCCGTTGAGCGCCGATGCGACCGCCGAGCAAGTGCGGGATGCCGCTCGCGACGAATTCCGCAAGGAAACCGTCTGCGAAGGGCAGTGGACCGACCAGCTCGTTCGCCGCGGCGTCATGGGCGAGGACATCGAAATCCGCGGAGCGCCTTGGGATTGTCCCGGCATGGCCCTCCAATTCTCCAACTCCGAAACAACGGCCTCTGGCTTCGTATTGAACGAAGAAGGCGGTTGCCAATAATCCGAAACCATGAAACGATTCCAAGCATATGGAGCGGCAATGGCCCTGGTCACCCTCGTGGCAGCCGCTGTCCTCTCAGGGTGCAAACCCGAAATCAACGGGGAGCTCGGCGAGCCGTTTGATAAAGTCGCCGGCATGTCCGGCACCTGGGAGCTGAACGCCTTCACCCAGCAGGATTTGAACAGCCCTGTGAAAGAAATCCGGGACCTCAGTTCGTTCTACGTGGACGGCACCTCAACTCCGCTGCAACTGACGTTCGAGCCCGACGGCACGTACAGTGTGGCCATTGAGACGGGAAAGAACTATTTCGGTGAAGGGGGCACGTGGGCGTTTGACGACCCCGCATATCCGTCCTTCCTCGAGCTGTACTCTTCCGATACACTCGTGTACAATTTGGGCAGCATGGTCCGGCCGTTCGACACCGAGTTGAACATCGAGTACCGCCGCGATTGCGGGGGCACGACGACCGTGATCTACACCTTCTCTTTCAACCGTTTGAACTGATCCGTGATGTTGAAGCACTTCCTTAGCATGAGCGCGTTGGTGGTTTTGGCCACCACTGCTTTCGCCCAAAAGGCGTACGTCCTGCCTTCACCAACGGACGCCAACTCCGAAATGACGCTCTACATCGACATGAGCAAGTCGGAGGACGGCATCCAGAACAACGGCCTGAAAGCCATCCTCGAAGCCTTCCCCGACACCACGGTGTACCTGTGGACGTGGCAACCGGCGGGTCCGGCGGCTGGCAACGGGGATTGGAACAATTCCGCGGATCACCAGGAGCTGACGAAGGTCGGCGAGATGCTGTATTCGATGACCTTCATCCCCACGGAGTACTATGGCGTGGATGGCCCGCAGCTGTTCTCGCTGGGCATTTCGTGTTTGGCCAAACTCAAAAATGGCGGCCCCATGGACGGATTCGAATATGAAGCCAAGAGCGAGGACATGCACGTCGACATCGTGCCCCAGCTCTGCAGCGCGCGCATGTGCATTTTCCCGGAACTCCGCGAAGCCGATGACTTCCTGAGCATCACTTACGACAACACGCAAGAGGCCTATGAAGGGCTCCAAGGCATGGGGTCCGACGAGTGCTACCTCTACCTCCTCGGCAAGGTCGACCTGTTCACGAGCTACGAATACGCTGCCTTTGCCGATGTGACCAACCACCCTGAGCTCCAAATGACGGACCTAGGAGATGGTCGGTTCCGGATGACTTTCATTCCCGAAGATTTGTTCGATGGCATCATCGGCGAGGATGAGAGCTTGACCGAGCTGTGGTATTACATCGTGCGGCCCGGATTCACCTACCCTCCTGGACCGCCTCCTTTTGAGATCATCAGTTTCCTCGATTGCGAGTGAACTGACCGCACAATAGCCTTCACCAAACGGGCGGCCTGCGCCGCCCGTTTTCATTCCCTTCCATTCCCATGCGCCTCCTCCTCCCCCTTGCTGCATTGCTGATTTGGACCGGTTGTACCCCGCCCAATGCACCGCGGACCGCGGACCGTGCCCCCCACGCATTGCCCTGGTTGCCCGTGCACTTGCAACCCGATACCACCCGGATTCCCGTGGCGGACTTCCTCCTCGATGCCGAGCAGTTGGAACGGGCCACGTGGGAGGACGGCACTGAGCTGCCGGTAACGGACGGGTGCATCGTCGTCACCCAGCAGCCGGCGCGGGGCCTGGGCTTCATCGGGCTTTGGGTGAACGGAACGGCCTACCAAGTCCCGGTCAAGCGGTCGGAGCTCCAGGCTGTGACCTACCGCATCGGCCCGTGGTATCAATCGTGGGAATCGGTCCAAATCAAGGCCAGTTTCACGAGCTGGGCTCCCGTAGACATTCCCGATGTGAACGGGAACTACGAACTGACCTTCCACCTGCCCCCGGGGGAGCACCCGTTCCAAGTCGCACTTGATGGGGAGTGGCGCGCGGATCCTGCGTACCCAAGGCAGCCGAATGGGTTCGGGGCTTACAATTCCATCCTCAGCGTGCCGGAGCGGGGGGCGGCCCCGGATTTGGCCTGCACGGCGCACGAGGCCGGCGAACACACGAACGACCTGGTGCTGCAAACGCGGCCCGGCGCGGCCCTTTACGGCTGGTGGGAAAACAGTTTGTACGCCATGCCCCAGCCCGATGCCCAAGGCGGGGCACGGATCCGGGTGCCGGCGGCGGCTTACGCCATGAAGCGGTCGCACTTGCGGGTTTGGGCGGCGGACAGCATCGGGGTGAGCGAACAGGTGCTCATCCCCCTGGAATACGGGGTGCCCATTGAATCGGCAGCCGCTTTGACACGGGACGACCGCTGGGCCATGGTGATGTACTTTTTGATGATCGACCGGTTTGCGAACGGGGATGTCACAAACGATGAGCCGGTGGAGGACGCGCGCATTCATCCCCGGGCGAACCACCACGGCGGCGATTTCAAAGGCATTGAACAGGTCATTGAGGCGGGGTACTTCGAGGAGTTGGGCGTGAACACGGTTTGGGTTTCCCCCATCACGACCAACCCGGACAGCGCCTACGGCTGGTGGTCCGACCCGAGCACCGACGTGACCAGCGCCTTCAGCGGCTACCACGGCTACTGGCCCATCCGCAGCACCCAAACCGATCGGCGCTTCGGCAGCTTGGAGGAATTCAATGGCCTGGTCGACGCCGCACACGCCCACGAGCTGAATGTCTTGGTGGACTACGTCGCGAACCACGTGCATGAGGAGCACCCGGTGTACCAGCAGCATCCGGAATGGGCCACAGATTTGTACCTGCCGGACGGCCGCGAAAACACGCAGCTTTGGGATGAACAGCGCTTGACGACTTGGTTCGACACCTTCATGCCCACCCTCGACTTCTCAAAGCCAGAAGTGGTG
>JALQTD010000154.1 GCA_023264155.1 Flavobacteriales bacterium
AACCGGATGTGGATTTGGTCTTGCAAGTGACCCGGGACATCGCCTTGACGGATGCCACCCGTGCATGCCAAATCGCCGGTCAGCGCTCCGACTGGCGCGGCCTCCCACCCGACAAAAGCCTGTTCACCACCGCCCCCGGCTGCGGCCTCCCCATTGGCAACCTCACGAGCCAGGTCTTCGCCAACTTCTACCTCCACCCGCTCGACACGTTCATCACCCAAACCCTCGGCATCACGCGCTACGGCCGCTATGTCGACGACTTCTACCTCGGCCTCACCCGCCAATTCCGGTCCCACCGCCTCCGCCGCCGGGTCCTGCGCCGCGCCTTGCGCCCGGGCTTAGCTGCGGAGCTCATCAGCCCGCGGGCCCTCCAGTGGGTGCGATTGCGCGGCACGCAATATTCGAAGGGCATCTCGGTTTACTCTCAGGCGAATTGGAAGGCAGGGAGTAGCATTTTGCGTTGATACCGAACATCCACGTCTAGGGGATACACATCTGCACAACGCAAGTGATTGGCCACATCAGGGTGCTTCACGTTGATGACCGCATTCCATTCGCACGTTCCTGTGGTGCCCGAACCTGTGAACAAGGCAGATGGGACTCGGAGCAGGGGCGCGCGCATGGACTGCACCCATTCGTTTCCAAAGGATCGACTTTCTTCAGGGCTCTCAGGCGGTGCGAGTTCAGGCCAGGACGGTGCTGATTCCACCCAGGCATCCGGTACTTCAAGTTCCATACAGACCCAAGCATGCGGAAAGTCACTCCGTTCAACGTGAAGGGTCATTTCGGCCAAGGCGAGTGCTTTGCTCGCTGAAGCATAGAGTACGGGAACTCCTGCCGGATTCCAACGTCCCGGAAAAAGGCGCGCGCCCGTTCCGGAGAGATCGCGAGCGTATTGACTCTTTGTTAACCGATATAGTCGCATGGTTCAGACAAAAATGCCGTGTTCTATGCGGCCGATGGCATCTCGTACTAAGCGCCTGCCCAGTTGGTCAAAAAGGAATGATTCGGGCGTGTCGTAGTCGAACCATGGGCTAGGTTTGGTCAGCCACGACAGAAAGCGCTTGCCCTCGCCGAAGGTGTCGAGTCCCTCCCCCAAGACTTGAGCGAGGTCGATGATTTTTTCGGCTGCATCTGGGCTCAAGGTGTTCCCTGCAAGCCGGTTGCGTTGAAGCGTTTTTTCTGAAATGCGCAGGAACCGCGCGAGGGAAGCATCGGACCAAGACAAGCCGGCCTTTAAGGATTCCACCACAGACCACGGTGCTCCTTCAAGCATCGCTTGCCGCAGCCCTGCCCAGTTACCATCCATCCAGGTCGGTCGGTAGCCATAGCTTGCAGCGGGTTCCTCGACCGTGACTTGAGCCGATTGCAATCCATTCAGATGGTCCGCGATTCGTTTCCACGTTATTTTGTTGTCCATGCGTCAAATGTACGAAGCGCAAACGACAAATGTCTCAAAAAGTCAATGGAAATTGATTCAGAACTTTGTCCGCTAGTACATTGCTCAACTTCACGTAGCTCTCCACGGTCCATCCCGCCACGTGCGGAGTTAGCAAGGCACGCGGATCGGCAGCCAGAGCAGTGAGGCCTTCGGAGCGATTCGTCAAGGCCAGCAAATCCCGCCCTTCCTCCTCAAGGACGTCGAGGGCTACGCCGCTCAGCCGCCCCGCCGAGAGGGCGCGCGCCACAGCGGCCGTGGAAACGATCGGGCCGCGGGAGGTGTTCAGCAGGATGGGGTTACGCGAAAGCCGATTGAGCCATGCGTCGTTCACGAGGCCGTCGGTTTCGTCGGTCAGGGGCAGGTGCAGGCTGACGACATCGGACGCACCCAAGAGGGTGGCTTCGTCGACGAGTTCGACGCCCGGCACGGGGAGCGGGGAGTACTTGTCGTAGGCGAGGACGCGGCATTCGAAGGCGAGGAGGCGCTGGGCGAAGGCGGAACCTGTTTGGCCTAACCCGATGATGCCCACCGTGCGGCCCGCCAGCTCCAACCCCCGGTGCTGCTCGCGGAGCCACTCGCCCCGCCGCACGCTCGCATCGGCCACGGCGAGCTTGTGCAAGAGCGCGAGCAGCATGCCCATCGCGTGCTCGGCCACGGCCACCCGGTTGCCCTCGGGCGAGTTGAACACGGCCACCCCGCGGGCTTCGGCCGCCGCCACGTCGATGTTTTCTAGCCCGGAGCCGCTGCGGGCGATGAAGCGCAAGGCCGGGAGGGCGGCGAGCAGCTCGGCGTCGACCATGAAGCGGGAGCGGACGACGAGGCCTTCGGCTTCAGTGAGGGCCCCGGCCAAGATTTCGGCGCGGGACACGCCATAGGACTCCACGCACGTGTGGCCGGCGGCGGTCAGCCGCTCCGCGAGCACCGGGTGCACCGTTTCGAGGAAGTGAACGACCATCTTAGAACGCGCCCATGAGCGCCGTGCCGACGGCGAAGTAGATCATCAGGCCGATGATGTCGTTGGCCGTGGTGATGAAGGGGCCGGTGGCGAGGGCGGGGTCGATTTTGTATTTGTCCAGCATCAAGGGGACGAAGGTGCCGAAGAGGGCTGCGAAGATGATGACGCACAGCAGGGCGAGCGAGACGGTGATGCTGAGGGCAGTGCCGAAGCCGAGGGCCGCGCTCGCACCGAGGATCAGGATGGCGCAGATGAGGCCGTTGATGAGTCCGACGCCGAGTTCCTTCGAGAGGCGGCTGAGGATGTCGCCCGTGTCGATGTTGCTCGAGGCGAGGCCTTGCACAACGATGGCGGCGGATTGCACGCCCACGTTGCCGCCCATGGCCGCAATGAGGGGGATGAACAAGGCCATGCCCGGGTTGCTTTCGATGTCGAACGCGCCGATGACGTAGGCGCCGCCGATGCCGCCGGCGAGGCCGATGAGCAGCCAGGGGAGGCGGGCCCGGGTCAGGGTCCACACGTTGTCACGGGATTCGACGTCTTCGGAGATGCCGCTCGCGAGCTGGTAGTCGCGCTCGGATTCCTCGATGATGACGTCGACCGCGTCGTCGATGGTGATGCGGCCCACGAGCCGGCCGCCCTCGTCCACCACGGGCAACGCCACGAGGTCGTACTTTTCCATCACCTTCGCCACCCGTTCGGCGGGTTCCTGAGCGCCAATGGAGATGATTTCCTTATCGCTTTGGAGCTCGCTGACGAGCGTCCGGGTGGTGGCGGCGCTGAGGAGCAGGTGCTTCAGGCTCAAGCGACCGGTCAGGACGCCTTCGGAGTCGGTCACGTAAATGGTGTACACGTGGTCGAGCTCTTCGGCTTGGCGGCGGATTTCGCGGATGGCGCGGGCGACTGTCCATTTGGCCTCCACTTGCACCAATTCCTTCGCCATCAAAGCGCCCGCCGTGCCCTCCTCGTACGAGAGCAAGTCGCGGATGTCGCTCGCCTGCTCATCGTCCTCCAGCAATTCGATGACCTCCTCCACCTTCGCCTCCGGCAGGTCGGCCATCACGTCCGCTGCGTCATCCGAGTCGAGTCCTTCGAGCACGTCCTCGGCGATCTCGGCCGAGGTCATGCCCGTGAGCAAGTCCAGCCTCAAGTCCTCCTCGAGCTCGATGAGCACGTCGCTTTTCAGCTCCTTCGGGACGAGCCGAAAGAGGTAGCGGGCCTCGTCGCGGCGCAACGCCTCCAAAACTTCAGCGAGGTCGGCCGCGTGGAACTGACCGACCAACACAAGGAGTTCCTTGTCCGCACCGGATTCGATCTGGTCGCGGACGTCCTTCAGCAGGGCTTTGTCGATGTTCAGCATGGGGGGGCAAGTTGAGCAGCAGGCCCAAAGGTAGCGCGGAGGGACGAGGACTCAGCCTTTCAGCCGGCGCTTCCGCGCAAAGAAATCCCGGACGAGGGCGCTGCATTCGGCTTCGAGGACGCCGCTGACGACCTCGGTCTTCGGGTGCAGGAGGCCGCGTTCCGCGTTCCAGCGGGAGAAGCCGCGCTTCGCGTCGGAGGCGCCGTAGACGACGCGGCCGATGCGGGTCCAGAAGGCGGCACCGGCGCACATGGGGCAGGGCTCGAGGGTGACGTAGAGGGTGCACTGGTCGAGGTGCTTGCCCCCGAGCGATTCGGAAGCGGCCGTGAAGGCCTGCATTTCGGCGTGGGCGGTGAAGTCGTGCAGCTGCTCGCAGAGGTTGTGGCCGCGGCCGATGATGCGGTCGCGGGCGACGATGATTGCGCCGACCGGGACTTCGTCGCGGGCAGCGGCCTGCTCGGCTTCTTGCAGGGCGAGCCGCATGTACCGTTCGTCGGGGGTGACTTCCATGGGGCGAAGTTAGCGCAACCAGGCGTGCAGGGCGGCGAGGGCTTCGGTGTTGGCGGGGCGGTGCAGGGCCGTACCGGTGAGGGGGAAGGGGGCGCCGCGTCGGAAGGCCCGTTGCGAGGAGGTGGACCAGCCGTGTTGGCGGGCGAAATGGGCCGCGAGGAGCTCCTGTTCGGGCTGCCCGGGGGTGGGGATGAGGTGGGCGCGCACCCCGATTTGGGCCAAATCCAAGAGCGTCGAATACCCGCTCCGGCACACCACCACCCGCGCCCCCCGGAGCGCCCCCGCCAGGGCCTCCGACCCCGGATTCCCCCACGTCACCACCGCCCCATCCCGGCGCTTCCCGCCCCCCGGCCTGCCGGCCACAATCAGCGCCTCCTCACCCGGCCGCAACGCCGCCCCAAACCGCTCGCGAA
>JALQTD010000155.1 GCA_023264155.1 Flavobacteriales bacterium
CGAAGAGCGCGGCCATGTGATGACCCGGTTCATTCAAGATCGCACGGTCATCGAGGACACCGAGAGCACCATCGACCTTGTGGAGAAGGGCTGGCTCTTGTGGAACCATCCGGAACGGCTTGCCTACAGCGCCACGCCGCAGGATTTTGGGTCGCTGTTGATTCAGCGGAGGCGGTGGGCGAACGGTGGCTTGCTCATCCTCCCGAAGGCGCTGGCGCATTTGGCCCGCCACCGCCGGGGCCTTGACCGGGTGCGAGCGGGCTTCTTTCGCGTGCACTATTTGATTTCGATTGCGACGGTCAACTTGGGCCTGCTCGTGCTGTTGGCGTTTCCGCTTACGCGTGAAGTCCAAACCTTCTGGCTGCCTCTCACCGCCGTGCCCTACTTTTTCCTCTACGGCCGTGACCTCCGGCTCATGGGGTACCGTCGCGGGGATGTGTTCCGGGTGTACGCCTTGAACATGTTGCTCATTCCGGTCAACCTCGGGGGCGTCTTCACGTCCATACAACAGGCCATCACGGGCCGGCAGATCCCCTTTGCTCGGACGCCGAAGGTGGCAAATCGCACGCCGGTCGTCCCTCGGTACCTTGCCTGGACGGGTGCTTTGATTGCGCAATGGACCCTTGCCGCGTGGTGGGATTTTCACAACGGCTTTGCGAGCCACGGCTTTTTTGCGGCGGCGAATGCGCTGATTCTAGGCTATGCCGTTTTCGCGTTCATTGGCGTTCGCCATGCCTTCAGCGATTTGGTGCGCAGGCCTTGAGCAAGGTTTGGCCCAAATCACGGGAAATGCGCTCAGCACCCGCTGCCGTCAAATGCGCTCCATCGTACCAATAGGCCTGCCGCTGCAAGGGAATGCGGTCGCGGGCGCCCATGAGTTGGATGACGTGTTCCGGCCCGAGTTCAGCCAAGGCGGCGAGGTAAAGGCAGCCATTGGTTTCCCAAAGTTTCTGGAAAGAGTAGACCAAATGGATGCCGCGGTCGTGCGCCATGGTGTTCAATTCGCGCATTTGGTCCACATGCCAAGCAATCAGTTCCTGAGGACACGTCCAACCGACACACGGGTCGGCCACCTCACCCCCCATGCGGTAGTCGAAATCGGCGGCTTCAGCGGCCAAGCGTTGGAGCCGTTTTGCGGGATCTTGCAGAAACTGCTCCCGGCTGTAGCGCAAGGCGTCCCAGCGCACCTCGAGGGTGTCCAAAGGCAGGAATCCACGCGGCCCGTCCGGGTTGGGCAGTTGATTGCTCCCGATGTCAACGCGCCAGCCATCGAGCAGGTGGGTGATGCCGAGCAGCGTCCAGGTCACTTGTTGGGCCAAGTCACCTCTTGAAACCCGCATCATGTCCTTCCAAGTAGGCGCATCCATGCAGGCTGAGCGCCTCAGCGCACCGGCATTCTCGAGGTGCGGGTATTCCAATGGGAGCACGTCGAGAACGACCAGTTCCAGCTCTTCGGCCCCCGGTGCTTCCAGGAGCGCCCTGGCCACCGCGTAGGATTCTGGCGGGAAGGAGGCGCTGATGCCGAGGTTGTGCCACCGCCAGCCGGCCGGTTGGGTCACCGAGTCGAGCACCACCGGATCGAAATGGTGCCGCACCACGGACGACCCCAACAGAACTGCATTTACCGGGCGTTCGGCTTGCAGGGCGGCGGTCCATTTTACCGCAACCTCGGGCCAAGCCGATGGCAAGTCATGGATGCCGCGCCATTTACCCAAGGCCCAGCCGCCCAAAGCGAGCCCGCCGAAGAACAGGAGGCCTCGGGCAAGGAATCGCCGAATCGGTGGCGGAGCAGGTTGTGGGCGAGTGGGCATGTCGTTAGAACTGGAAATAGATGAAGCCTTGCGGAGCACCGAGCCGGAAGTAGATTTGGCTCAATACCAAGGCGTAGCACAGCCAACGCAGGGGTGCGGCGGCGGGTTGGAGGAAGCGTGATTTGGCCTGGATGGAATGCGCAAGGGCCTCTGCTAGAACGAGCAATAAAACGGCACCGGTGGCCTGCTTCAGGGGAAAGGGGACCCAGCTTTCCATCGCCAGCCAGTCCGCTCGAACGGACTCCCAATTGTGCCAGGCAGGCCCAGCGAACAGGCGGAGGTAGTACTGCCATGCCGCGCCCACGCTTTCTGCGCGGAACAACACCCAAGCGCCGGTCACCCCGACAAAGGTGAGGGCCCAATTTGCGCCTCGGCGCAGCCACTGAGGTTCTCGTTGTGAGGCAGCGCGGTTGCGCCGGACGAGCACGGGCACGAACATGATGGCGTGCACGCCCCCCCATGCAATGAAGGTCCAATTGGCCCCGTGCCACAACCCACTCAGCAAAAACACCACTGCCGTGTTGCGAAACGTGCGCAGCCCGCCTTCACGGGATCCGCCCAATGGGATGTACACGTAATCCCGGAACCAAGCCGTTAACGTCATGTGCCACCTGCGCCAAAACGCTCCGATGTTTCGAGCGAAGTAGGGAAAATTGAAATTGGGGTGCAAGCGAACCCCAAACAACCGTGCAGTGCCCACGGCGATGTCGCTGTAACCGCTGAAGTCTCCATAGATTTGAAAACCAAACAACACCGCTCCCAATGCGAGCATGGGGCCCGTATGGTGCATCGGGTCCGAGAACAGGGCATCGACCCAAGCGGCGCAGGTGTCGGCCACGAGCACTTTTTTGAACAGTCCCCACAGCATCAGCCGCATGCCTGCACGAGCCTCGTCGTAGTTGAACGTGCGCAGCTTGTGAAACTGAGGCAACAGGCTGCTGGCCCGTTCAATGGGACCAGCGACCAATTGCGGAAAGAAGGCCACAAATGCGGCAAACGTCAAGGGGTTGCGCTCCGCTGAAATGCTCCCCCGGTAAACGTCCAAGGTGTACGACAGGGTTTGGAAGGTGTAAAAGCTGATGCCCACGGGCAGGACCAGGTTCCAAACGGGCATGGACATCGCGATGCCGACCGCTTGCCAGGCGTCAACCCAGCTGCTCACGAAGAACCCGGCATATTTGAACGTGATCAGCACCCCGAGATTGACCCCTAAGGACATCCAAAGTCCGAGTTTTTTCTTCCCTCCTTCCATCATCAACCCGGCGAGGAAATCAACGCCCGTCGAGAGGACAATCAGGCCCAAGAAACGCACATCCCAAAACCCATAAAACACGTACGAGGCCGCGAGCAAAATGCCATTGCGCCACGTGGTGTTTCGAACGGCCCAATGGAGCAGGAAAACCGCAGGTAGGAAGGCGAGGAAGGCGAAGGAATTGAAGAGCACGTCAGCGGCGGTTTGTGGGTTCAGCGTGCACCTTGTCGTTCGCTCGAACCCGCGAAGGGGTTGCCGCTACAATCCTTTCGCCCAAATGCCGGGTGAATTTCACCGCTCCGCTCCGGAGGAAATGGCTTTCGTCGTAGCGGTCCTCGGCGTGAAACAAGGATTCGACCCCTGCATACCCCATGGATTCGAGGACGGTTTCGGGGCCCCAGCGTTCGAGCGCTGCGTAATAGAGGCAACCGTTGGTCTCCCAGAGTTTTTGGAAGTGAAAGATGCATCGAATTCCATTTGCTTCGCAGCGCCGATGCAGGGCGTCCATTTGTGCGAGGATGGGGTCAATGCGCCCTTCGCAGTCCCAGTTGACGGTTGGATCTTCGAGGGTTTTCCGCAAGTCGAAGTCGCGGGCGATGCTGACTTGCTGCTCCATGAGTTCTTCTGTACGCTTGCGCCAGGCCAAATGCGTTTCCCGCAACCGCCCGGTCTCCCAATCCCCTTCTTCGAGGGCCACAAACCCGCGTTCCTGGTGGGGTTCCTTCGTGGGCACGACGCCTGATAAGTGCTGCGAAGGACGTAAAAAGCCCACCACGTGCTGCACCCATCCCCAAACGTAGATCCTTGCTTGCTCGAGTTGTTCGTTCAAACTTCGCGGTTTGCGCCAAGGCAAGTGGACAATGCGCCGGATCATTTCCGGAAAGGTCAATTGCGCAGCATGCCGCAAGCTCGCCACCTCTTCCCAGGGGAGGGGTTCCTCCGGCTGAACTTCAAAAACAACGAGTTCCAAGTCATTGATGGGCAACTCATTGAGCAGTTCATGGGCCAGAAAAAAGGACTCGGGTGGGGCTGCGCTTTGAAAGCCAAAATTGTACCACCGAAGGCCAAGCGGTTGGGTCACCGAATCCAACAAGGCGGGCAAATTGCGCAGGTTCGAATTGATTTCGGCCAATGTGTCGGCGTCCATCGTTGCGCGTTGACGCGCAGCCGTTAGAACCAATGATAACAGGACAGTCAATTGACAGGTGAACGCTTTGGTCGATGCCACACCAATTTCGGCGCCCGCCAGGATAGGCAATGCCAAATCGCTTTCGCGGGCGATCGAACTTTCACTGACGTTGATGACCGATACGATCTTGTCCACCTTTCCAGCGCAATAGCGCAATGCTGCCAAAGTATCGGCGGTTTCACCTGATTGGCTGACAAAGACAGCAAGAGTTTTTGGTGCAATTGGATTTGTTGCAGCTGCATCTGCTTTATTAGTTTGGGGAGATGGTTCAATGGAAATGCCATACACTGCAACTTGGAAATTATTTAAATGGTACCCAATGCTAACACTTCCACTCTTTATATATATG
>JALQTD010000156.1 GCA_023264155.1 Flavobacteriales bacterium
TCATCGAAGGAAATCAACTGGGCAAATCCCATCACCTTCGCATAGAACTCCGTCCACTTGTTCATCTCGCCCCAGCCCACGTTGCCCACCATGTGGTCCACGTACTTCAAGCCCACGTCGGAAGCCCGGAATTCCGGGTTCCACGCCTTGTAACCGGGCAAGAACGGCCCGTCGTAATCCTTCCGCTCCACGAACACGTGGATGGTTTCACCGTACGTTTCGATGGCGCTCAGCACCACGCGCCCGTCGCCGTCTTCCAACACCTTCGGCTCGAACACGCTGACGGCCCCCCGCTCGGTGGTGGCCTTCCAGCTCGCGGCCGCATCATCGACCCAAAGCGCCACCGCCTTCACGCCGTCGCCGTGCTTGCTGACGTGCTCGTTGATCGGCCCGCCCGCCACGAGCGAGGTCGTGAGTACGAGCGTGATCTTATCTTGCCGCAACACGTACGACACCCGGTCTTTCACCCCGGTTTCAAGTCCGGCGTAGGCCACCGGTTGGAAGCCCCAGGCGGTCATGTAGTAATGCGCGCTCTGCTTGGCATTGCCGCAGTAGAGTTCGATGTGGTCGGTGCCCAAGAGGGGCAAGAAGTCAGCCGCTTCCGGGATGACCTTTTCCAATTCTGGTGAGGCGTTCATTTCGCTTGTTTTTGTAGTCCAAATCTACGGCCCATCACATCCCCGGTTCCAACCACGATTGGTAGTAATCCGGATGCTCGATGTCCAGGGCTTGCTGGGTGATTTTCAAAGGCTTAAACGTGTCGACCATCACGGCCAACTCCTCGGTGCCTTGTTTGCCGATGCTCGCTTCGTACGTGCCGGGGTGCGGCCCGTGCGGAATGCCCGCCGGGTGCAGGCTGATGTACCCCCGGTCGATTCCGGTGCGGCTCATGAAGTCGCCTTCGACGTAGTACAGCACCTCGTCGCTGTCGATGTTTGAGTGGTTGTATGGCGCCGGAATCGCTTGCGGGTGGTAGTCGTACAGCCGCGGCACGAAGGAACAGATCACGAACCCGTCCGTCTCGAAGGTTTGGTGCACCGGTGGTGGTTGGTGCACCCGTCCCGTGATCGGTTCGAAGTCGTGGATGGAGAAGGCGTACGGGAAGTGGAAGCCGTCCCAACCCACCACATCGAACGGGTGGCTCGCATAAACGTAGTCGTGCAAAAAGCCCTCCTTCTTGATGCGAATGGTGAATTCCCCGAGTTCATCGTGGGTTTCCAGTTCCGAAGGCGGCCGCATGTCGCGCTCGCAAAACGGGCTGTGCTCGAGCAGCTGCCCGAAGTGGTTGCGGTAGCGCTTGGGCGTGTAGACCGGCGAGGCGCTCTCGATGACCAGCAACCGGTTCGCCGCCGTCTCAAAGCTCATTCGGTAAATCAACCCCCGCGGGATCACGAGGTAGTCGCCCGGGCGGAACGCAATGTTCCCCACCATGCTGTGCAGCATTCCCGAACCCTCATGCACAAAGAGCACCTCGTCGTTGTCGGCGTTCTTATAAAACGCGTCCTCGGCCATGCTCGCAGACGGCGCAGCAAGCGACAGGATGACGTCCGAGTTGAACAGCACCGGCACGCGGCCGGCGAGGAAATCGGGGTGCGGCGCCACCTTGAACCCCTCGAGCTTGCGGCTGAGGAGGTTGTGGTCCATGGCCGCTTTCGGTCGCACGTCTATGCTTTGGCCTACCCCTTTCACCATGGTCGGCCGGTGCGTGTGGTACAACAGGGAACTCATCCCCGCGAACCCCACGGTCCCAAACAGCTCTTCGTAATACAGCGTGCCATCCGGCTTCCGGAATTGCACGTGGCGCTTCTGGGGGAAGTCGCCGAGTTTGTGGTAGAAAGGCATGCGGCGAATTTACTTCACGCGCGACCGACCGGGGCTGACGCCGCGCTTATTCGACCCAAAACCGCCATCCCGGCGCCTCGCCCGCCTGGTTCAACCGCCACCGCAAGGCCATCTTCGTCCCCGGCACGAGGGGCTCGCCCGCATTCAGCCGGTTCTTTCGCAGGATGGCCTTCATCTTCACGCCCGTCCGTTGGGAGAAATCCCACAACGTTTCCCCGTCCTGCACCGTGGCCCACGCTTCCTGCCCGCGGCTCCGTTTCGGCTGCAAGTACACGACCTCCCCGGCCTCCACCGCGTGGTCGCTGTCCTTCCGCTCTACCTCGTTGTAGCTGTAGAACTGCCACGGCATCATGTCGAGTGTCCGGGCCAGGGCCTCATACGTGTCGCCCGGTTCGGCGATGATGTACTGGATGGTGTTTTCGGAAACCAGCACCTCGCGCCCGCCCGTCATCCGGCTCGTGGTCAAGTCTTTCCGCTCTTCGGCCAACGCCTCGCCCTTCGCCATCAGCTCGAGCGCTTGGTCGTCGTACACGTAAAGTTCGTACCGCTCCACGAGGTCGATGAGCTTGTCGGCGTATTGCGGGTTGGTGGCGTAACCGCACCGTTTCAGCCCCTTCGCCCAGCCCTTGTAATCGGTGATATCGAGTTCGAAGAGCGACTCGTAGCGTGATCGCTTGAGGAATTGGCTGTGGTCGTCGAAGCTCTCGGCGGCGTCTTCGTAAACGCGGAAGCATTCGCCCTTCGCGTCGTCGTCGTGGTAGGTGCGCCCGCCTTCCCAGTCGCTGTGGCATTTGATGCCGAAGTGGTTGTTCGAAACGCGCGCCAGCTCGCTGTTGCCGTTGCCGCTTTCGAGGATGCCTTGCGCCAGCGTGATGCTCGCGGGGATGCGGTGGGCGACCATTTCGCGGATGGCCACGTCGCTCCATTGGGCGATGTAATCGTTTGGCGAATTCTTGGGCGCTTGGGCTTGGGCAGCGGACCAAATCCCGACCACCATCACCCCCAGCACCCCCCACCGGCGGGCGCTCGTCGCGGTTTTCCAACTTGTTACCAACATCACCCCAAAATTCCACCAATAAAACGCAGCCCCGCCTCGCCCATTGCCCGCGATATCCACGGCCCGGTGTTCAATTCGTCTGGTGCGGGATTTCGCTTCCCGGCAGTTCCCGCGCGACGGCCCCGTCCGGACCGTAGAATTTCCACGTCCCAGTGGGCCGGCCTTCTGCATCGTATTCTCCCTCGATGTGGGGGATGCCGCCCGGGTACCACGTCCGGTAAGCGCCGACCTGCACGCCGTGGTCGTAGGTGTGTTCAGACCAAGGCGCGCCGTCGGGGTATTTCGCTACCCACTTGCCGTGCCGGCGCCCTTCGGCATCGTAGCTCCCGGCTTGGTTCAGCGCGCCGTCGGGGTGGTACTGCCGCTCGGCCACGGTGTCGCCCGCGACGATGCGCACGGTGCGCTTGGGTGTGCCGTCGGGCCAGGTGTCGGTGACTTCGGTTTGGCCTGAATCAGCCGCCGGCTCAACGGCCTCTCCGCACGCCAGCAATGAGGCTAACACAATGAAAATCAGCTTGTTCATTTCCTCCGTTCAATCGAATACGCGACCAAATCCCGCAGCGCCTCCCGCGTCGCACTCGGCGCAAACCCGTCCAACTCCGCCATCGCCTCTTCGAGCAGCGCCGCCATCTTGCCGCGAGCATAGTCCATGCCGGGCCCCTCGAGCACCGTCCGCATCACCTCGCCCACGGCCGCCGGGTCGTTGCTGCGCCACCGCACCAGCCGGATCAGCCGCCGCCGCTCGCTCGCCGTGGCCTGTTCCAGCGTGTGGATGAGCGGCAGCGTCATCTTGCGCTCCTTGATGTCCACGCCCGTCGGCTTGCCGGTCCGCTCGCCTTCACCGAGGTCGAGCAGGTCGTCCTGGATTTGGAAGGCCAAACCCACCAACTCCCCAAACCGCCACATCCGTTCCACCTCCCGCTCATCCGCCCCCGCCGAAGCCGACCCGCACGCGCAACAGGCCGCAATCAGCGACGCCGTCTTCCGCCGGATGATGTCGAAGTACACCTCCTCCGTAATGTCCAGCCGGCGCGCCTTCTCGATCTGCAGGAGCTCCCCTTCGCTGATCTCCCGAACGGCCCGTGAAGTAATCTTCAGCAGGTCGTACGTGTCGTCCTCCACGGCCATGAGCAGGCCGCGCGACAGCAGGTAGTCGCCCACGAGCACCGCCGCCTTCTCCCGCCACAGGGCCTTGACACTGAAAAACCCACGCCGCATGTCGCTGTCGTCCACCACATCGTCGTGCACGAGGGTGGCGGTGTGCAGCAGTTCGATGAGCGAGGCGGCCACTTGGCTCCGCCGACCCAACGCCTCCTCCGGCCCCACACCGGCGTGCAGCCGCGCGGTCAAGAACACGAACAACGGCCGCATCTGCTTCCCGTTTCGCCGCAGGATGTGCCGCAAAATCAGGTCGAGCAGCTTGACATCGGTCCGCATGGATTCCCGGAAATGCACCCGGAATTGCGCCATGTCTTGGGCCACGGGGGCTTGGATGGAATCGATGCGGCTCATCAGGTGCAAAGGTAGGTCACGCGCACCAGCGCCCGCGCGGGTTATCTTTGAGCCATGATTCGATCGATGACCGGTTACGGCAAGGCCACGGGAACGTATGGCGCGCGGCGCTACACGGTGGAGTTGCGCTCCCTGAATGGCAAGCAGATGGACCTGAGCGTGCGCATGCCGTCGGTCTTTCGCGAGCACG
>JALQTD010000157.1 GCA_023264155.1 Flavobacteriales bacterium
TAGACGTATTCGGGGGCCATGTCGAGGGAGCGGGAGATTTCCTTCGCCTCGAAGCCGGAGGCGATGTGTTGGAGCACCTGGAGTTCACGGTCGGTGAGGGAGGCGATGCCTGGGATGCGCGGCAGATCCTTTAACGGATGGCTTTCCTCCGAGGCCAAATCCAGCATCGACGACATCTTCTTCATCACCAACAGCGCATCCTGGATGTGCCGCCCTTGGGAAATGGCCTCCCCGAGCACCCGGATGTCGGCGCGCGTGATCTCGAGCGGAAGGTTTTGGAGCTCATCGCCTTCGGCCTGCAGACCCTGCTCGATGACACGGGTGCGTTGCTTCTTCCGCAACTGTTGCCCGAGGTAGACCCCGATCGCGCCGAGGACGACGAGCGCGATGAGGGCGAGGTACCAAAAAGTAAACCGCTCGTTTTTCTCCTGTGCGTCCAACAACTTCTGCTCCATGGCACCGAGGCGGTCTTGCGCGATTTGGACCTCCTCCTGCGCACGGTACAACTGGTACGCGTCCTCTTCCTCGGCCCAACCCGCGTACCGCGAAAACGCGGCGAACAACTGCTCCTCCGCCACCGAATCTTCCTCCCACAGCGCAGCGAACTCCTTCGCTTCGCCCAACTCCCGCACCGCATCCTGGTCGAGGAGGAACGACCGGAACTGCTTGAACTGAACGTAGTCCTTGCTCAACAGGATTTGGTGCAGAAAGTATTTATAGTACTTCCGCTCAAGTTCCTCAAATGGAATGTGCTGCACATGCGCATGCCAAATCGAATCCCGTCGCTCAAAATCGCGCACCCCGCGGTACGCCAGCATCTCGTTGCGGTGCAAAACGCTCTGCCAATACGCATCCAACTGCGCCGTATCCACCAGCGCAATGGCCTCAAGGGCTCGAGCATAGTCGAACGAAGAAATGCGCAAGCCGATCAAGTTGATCAGGATCTGCTGGCGGTACACCTCCACCCAGTCGTAGGTCGCGCCTTCCGCTTGCTCTGCGACCTCTTTACTCAACGCTTCCTCGAGCACGGCAATGGCTTGCGCACCATCGCTGAGTTCGTTGTAACATGCGCTCAAATTGATGGAAGCCATGTAATACACTTGGCTTGTAGGGCCCACAGATGCCCATGCCTCTCGCAGATGGTGGATCGCCGCGCCCGGATCGCCCGTTTTGTATAAAGCGTACCCCCAAATGAACGAGCGCAGGGCGCCTCCCCGCATTACCTCCTCGAACCCGAGAAGCAATTCCGGGAACAACGCCGACTTCCGCCCTTTCGCCACGCCATAAACAACCACCGCCTCCGCCCATTGCATGCGCTGCACGGCTTGCGCAGAAAAATCAGCATCATTTGTGCATTCCAAAAGGTAATTCGATGCATCCTGAAACAGGGAATCCGTCAGCGATTCCGCACCGACCCAAAGCAAATACCACGGATCATCTTCCAAGGCATCCACCCCCTGGCAAGAACCTGTCCGCGCCCATCCGAGGCCCAAAAGCACGCACATCAAT
Organism: Flavobacteriales bacterium; assembly: GCA_023264155.1. Classification (GTDB taxonomy): domain Bacteria; phylum Bacteroidota; class Bacteroidia; order Flavobacteriales_D; family Sanyastnellaceae; genus JALQTD01. The sequence goes on from JALQTD010000157.1 coordinate 1,510, forward strand.
AAAAACCGCTGACGCGCCAACGCATGTAAAATCAAACCGCCTACTTCCATGCAACGAACTTAAAACAACCGCACAGGTGAATACCATATCACCGCACACCTAACTGCATCACAAACACCTAACCACCTGCTACATGTATCAAAAATCAACCCCGTACATCATCGAATTCAAATGTTTGGTTTTCAATTATTTAATTTCCCAAATTCACACATCACATATCCTTTGGTGATGCCGATGATGTCGCGCAAGTGATGAAGAGTTCAGGTCACGCCCCTCAATTTTAACCCGAACCAAAACATCACCACCATGCTTTTCTTCTCTCGCCTCGTGCGTCCACTGTGCACACTTTCTTTGCTCGTCACTGCGAGCGTCGTTTCAGCACAGAACGTCTTCGAAGGGAACACATTCATTACCCGATCCCTCGGCGTAGGCTTCGATGTAGACACCCTAGGAGGCGACGCTTTTTTTAATTCGAACTACAACACCATCGTCATGGCGCAGAACAATGTTCGGATGAAGTTCTTTGACACCAGCAGCCCCTCGGGATCGTTTCCGAGCGCCAGCTGGGTGCTGCGCGCAAATGAGTCCGCATCAGGCGGACTGAACGAATTCGCGATTGACAACGACGGGCTCACATCCTCGGACACGGTCATCACTGCGAACCCGCAGTGGGAAGTCTACAATTGTGATGTGGATCCCACAGCCCCCATTTGTGGCTATTTATCGCCCTATGACACGACCATCACGCCGATCTTTCACACCCCTTTTTCTGTCACCGCTGGCGCCCCGGATAACGCCATCATCGTGGACGAGCAGCTGAAGGTGGGGTCGGAACTTGTCTTCACTGAGGCGGAGCGAGGGATCACCTTCGCAGACGGGAGCACGCTGCATTCGGGCGCTGATTATCAAGACCAAATCGACTCCCTCGCCACAGCCCTTTCGAACCTCCAAACCTTGTTTACCAACTTGGTTGACAGCCTGACCGACGTGGCTTTCTCGGGCTCGTTCAATGATTTGACGGACGCGGGGAGCGCGACCGGGAAGAGCGCATACGATGTTTGGGTCGATGCGGGCAATACGGGGGACGAGGCGGCATTCCTCGCAAGTTTAGAGGGACCAGCCGGGCCAGCCGGCATCCAGGGACCGGAAGGGCCACAAGGCCCCGAGGGCCCGAGCGGTGCCACAGGTCTTCCCGAGGCTACCACAGCGGGATCGGTTGCGTATTGGGATGGCACCGCATGGCAAATCATCGCGCCTTCCGCGACGTTTGGCAACCACCGCATGAAACTCCAGCTTTGTCAAGGAGTCCCGACGTGGGGTCCTTGCACAACCGTGCGCAATCACCGCATTTATTTCGACGATTAAGTCAAGAACGGTCCTGCTTCAGGCAGGTTTCCTGGGCACATCACCGGCGAACTGTTGCTACCGGAGGTGTGCCCTTTTTTGCGCGCATCTACACGGGTCGCGCCGATACAGGACGCATCTGCCCCGCGCCACCCTGAATATTTTCAATACCCAATTGATAGCACGCTCCTTTTTCAATTAGCTTTATCGAACCACTGAACCAAATGAACTAAAATCACAATGAGCCTACTGAACGAGGCCATCACGCTCGCCACGCAAGCGCATGCCGGCCAAACCGACAAGGCAGGCGCCACATACATCCAGCACATCCTGCGGGTGGTCGAGCGGTGCAAGACCCCCGACGCGAAGGTGGTCGCCGCCTTGCATGACGTAGTTGAGGACTGCGGCGATCAATACAGCTTTGAATCCCTTTCCGAGTTGTTTCCCTCACACATCATTGATGCGCTCCGTTGTGTTACCAAAACGCATGAGGACGAACCTTATGAGGAGTTCATCAGGCGGGCGGTGGACAATGATTTGGCCCGAGAAGTGAAGCTGGCGGACCTCGAGGACAACCTCGACGTCACCCGGCTCACGGAAGTTACCGAACGCGACGCCCAACGGCTCACGAAATACCTGAACGCCCGTAAAATCCTTTTGAATCATTCCTAACGGACACGACAACATCTTCGACGAAGAATGGTTCCGGCTCTGGAAAGAGCTCGAAGACCTTTATTTCAACCGCCCACCGTTTGAAGAGCGCAATGAAGCGCCTCGTTTACGTTTACACAATCAAATCTACCTGTCCTATTGCGACACTTCAGCTCTCAGCGAGCCCTCTGCTATACTCTGAAGCATCAACAAACGCAGGAGAAGGGGTGGTTGTGGTTCTTTCACCATCCCACAGCAGAAATTCTCGATTCCAACCCTTTCTCAGGTTCCCTCGTTCATGGAGATTGTTCTATAAATGCTCGAGATGCATTCCCCGGAAACGATTTCTAGCAATGCCTCACGAGTTAAACCAGCGGGCAACACTCCTATTTCCCTATCGGCTTCCTCATTGATCAGGTAAACGAAGTACTCATCGTCTTCGTCAAAACGATTTTTCACCCCCTCTAGCATTTTATCTGGAATGCCATCGAAAATCATGATGTCGCACTCGCTCAGGTAACGCTCTCGGTTCTGGTCGCTCATTTCAGAACAGCCTCGGGTATTGTGGAACCACGTGTTGATGGTGTCACTGTGCTCTTCATTCAACGTAGTGATAGCTACCGGGGCATCCCCTCCCATGAATAACCAAATGAACACGTCATAATGGTCCTCGTCGGTTGACTCCAATCGCAGACACAAGAATGACCCCCAGTCCTTGTTCCAATTTTCAAGGACCCCTGGCGCTAAACTGTATTCCCAACAATTTTCATCCACAAATTCAGCCCAATTGGGACTCGGTTCCTGGTCTCGGTCCTCATGGCTGATGGCAACGATGTCATATCCCAACGCCTTGGCGTGCTCTAAGAAATTCACAAAATTAGCTCTGCCCCATTCTTTACAGACGACCGCACGTTCGCCGTTAGGAAGCGTAACCGGTGCGGACACATTGAATCGCTTTTCTAATTTTCCTTGCTCAACGGAGCTGGAACCATCGATTTTTTTCACGACACCCAAGCTTCCTTGCAGGGCATCAGGAAAACTTCCTAACAAC
>JALQTD010000158.1 GCA_023264155.1 Flavobacteriales bacterium
AGACCACCTTGGGCGACACCCTCCACGTCAACGCTCCTGCCCTGTTCTCGGACTCCCTCTACGCGGCGGACAATGCCTACCTCGCTGCTCAGCTGACCGTGGACGGCGCCACCGCATTCGGCAGTTCCCTCACGGTTACTGGGGCCTCCTCCTTGGAATCGACCCTGTCGGTTTCGGGCGAAGCCGCGTTTGCCGATTCCCTCATCGCCGATGGCGGTGCCGACTTCAACAGCTCCCTCAATGTCGACGGCGCCACGACCTTGAACGGCACCACGGTGGACGGCAACCTCGATTTGAACGGCAACGCCGACCTCAGTGGAACCTTGGATGTGGGCGGTGCAACCTCGCTGGCCGCGGCGCTCAGCGTTACGGGCGTAACCACCTTGAGCGACACCTTGAACGTGGTCTCGGTGACCATGTTGGATGACTCCTTGCGGGTGGGCGGCAACACCCGGTTGACGCAGGACCTTTGGGTCGATGGCAACACCAACATCGGAGGAACGGTCAACATCACGGGTGCGACCTCCCTCGGCGGGGCACTGAGCGTCAGCGGCGTGACGAGCTTAGGCGACTCCTTGCATGTCGCGGGAGGAGCGGATTTCGACGGAGACGTAAACGTGGACGGTGGCACCACCACCGGCACGCTCAGCGTCACGAACACCGCGACGTTCAGCGGTCCGAGCACCTTCAACGATGCGGCGACCTTTGGCGACTCCATCTTCGTGAACGCTCCGGCGACTTTCAGTGACACGGCAGTGTTCACGGGGGGCGCGCACATCACCGGCGGACTGAACCTCGACCAGCTCGTGCTCAACGGCGTGAGCATCCCCGCCCTCGACAACACGGATGCCTTGCCTGAAGGAGACAGCAACCTTTACTTCACGGCTGATCGGGAAGCCGCTTTGCAAGCCCAAATCAATCTGCAGGATTCCCTGAACGCGGCCCTCACAGCCTTGTTGGACAACCTGCTCAACCAACTCTATGACCCTGCCACGGTGACCACCACTGCCGCGAGCCCGGTATCGGCCTTCACCGCCTCCCTCAATGCCGTGTTCACGGATGGCGGAGCCAACGTTGAGGACTCGGGATTTGAATTCGCCACCAACAGCGACCTTTCCGATTCCACCGTTTATGCCGCCTCCGGCGCGGGTTCGCTCGTGGAAGCGCTGTCGGGGCTCACGAAAGGAACCACGTATTACTACCGCGCTTTCGTGGAAACCATCATGGGCCGCGCGGTGGGCGGCATCCAGTCCTTCACCACCATCAACGATCCGCAGGTTTCCACCCAAAGCGCCAGCAACGTCGCCATCACCACGGCCACGCTAAATGGAACGATCGTGAGCAACGGCGGCGGCACGGTGTCCGCCAAGGGCTTCCAATACGGCACGAACTCCTCCTTCTCTGGAGCTGCGAATGTGAGCGGCAGCGGTTCAGGGAGCACCTTCACGGCGAACGTCACGGGGCTCAGTGGCGCAACGACTTACCACGCAAGGGCGTACGCTACGAACGAGGCGGGCACCGTGTACGGCAGCTCGACGAGCTTTACCACCGACCCGATGGGCCCATGTGAGGGGGAGACGACGCTGACTTATGATGGTCACACCTACGGGCTCGTTGAAGTCAACAACCAATGTTGGTTCGCTGAAGATGTAGTGGCCACAAATTTCCCCACCTATCCTGTGACAGTCGTCGACTACACCTCATACGCGTCCTATGCGAGTTTACCATCGGTGCCAGGAGCCGGCTTGTATGTCATCAAGCACAGCTTTGGTGGTGGGCATGTTTATTCAGAAACTTTTCACAACACGGGACAATCCATCGCCTGCCCAACGGGCTGGAGCATCCCTTCCGACCAAGACTTGCGGGATGTTTATTTCATTCGCAGCGCTGGTGACCCTCTCCCTCCCGCTGAACTCAATATGCCCAACACTGCGTCAAACACGACCGGGTATTTGTCTGTTACAATGGCAAGCAGCTATGCTGAGAGCCCAAAATACTTGAATTCTACGTATTCCATTGCGGCACCGAGCGGCGAGGCCGGCTATGTTCGGTGCATCAAGGATTGATTTATCTTACAACATGATTGGGATCTTAACCTAGCGATTTCTCGGAGTTATTTGCTGCTTCCACCCATGTCTTGTAACAAATTTCGAGTCAATTTCTTCGTGGAATCGCCCTCAACTAATGCAAAGGCTTTTCACCATTTGTTGCGGGTTTGCTATGAATTTGGTCTACTGCGCAGCCCTATTATCGTCATCGCCAAAACAGGGCTGCTTGCCAAGAGCAAAAGGAATCGGAAAGTGTGTAGCTCGGAATGGGATCCTTGCTGAATGCAATTTCCTTCTCCCCTTTGCAAAAGGCAAGCAGCGCCATTTTCACTCCCTCGAAATTCAGGCGTTTAAGTGGTGAAATTTGCCGGCATCGAATGCGACGGGTTCGTGGCTGGCTAAGCGTCCTCTGACAGGCCGCCCGCAAGGCGTTGTGCATGGAGCCTAACGTGCGTAGAACACTGGGAAAACAGTGGGTTAACAAAAACGACGCAACAGCATCAGCCTCAGCCTACACCCAACATTTTTTTCTTTAACTCAACGCCAACATTACGCAGGACACAACTTGCGGTAGAAAAATGATTGAGGGCGCGAACCTTCATCTCATTCATCCTTCAAGCAACGAGCGGACATGCCCATATGATAGTCGATAAAGCTGCGTGTAATATTAGATCCGCCAAAAGTCCGATACGTACCTTGCGGTGCAGTAGTAGTCGACGATGGAGTCCAATAATAGGCTGCCACGCCATCACCATAATAGGTGCCCGTGTTCAAGCGGATTCCGGCAGGCAACGCGGAAAAACCAGAGTTCAGCGGATCGCCGCTGTCGTAACCGTCCCATGCAGGTGAATCTTGCGGTGAAGCCTTGAGTTGCTTGCCTTGATCGACGCCACGTGGTCCAGCAGAATTAGCCAAGGCTTCGCTCATGCCAAGCTCCATTTCAAGTGTTATCCACTCTAGGTCAGTAGCCACATGCCATCCACTGGGACACAAGCCGCGTGGATCATCTAGTGCATAGTGATTGTACAATCGGCCATAGGTAGGCAAGTAACTGGGGTCGTTGGCGGAAATTTCCGTCGCACCGAGTGAGGTAGCCGACCAAACCAAATTAGAAAGGTCGCTCGGAATGACATCGCCATTGGAATAGGTTGCGGTGCGAAGGTTCTCAGCAAACCAGCACTGTCCACCAATTTGAACTGTGGAGTAGCTATTGCCATCATAATCGACCACCTCGTTTCCACAAATGAATGGATTTTCAAGTTCGTCGATGCGCGCCATCAAGTCGGCAATGACAGCGAGCAAGTCGAGGGTGTCCACCACCAGTCCCCCGGCAATGCTCACCGAGCCATCGACTGTTAAGTTGTCCTCAATGCGCGTATTCCCCTTCAACGTCAATGAATCCCCGTAGAGGACGGCCGTGTTGAAGTGGTCCGACAGCTCGATTCCAGCATCGTAATGAGCGGTGACCACCACGTCATTCGCCCCGAACAAGCTGACCATGTTTCCGCTCCCGAAGAGTTCTTCGTATGTCGTCAGGTGCTGGAACAACGCTGTGTTCCCGTTCAGGTTATCCGTCATGTACAAATGGTCCTGGCCGCCGAAGACCGGGTGGAAGTCCGTTGATTCGTCGCTGTCGATTTGAATCATCATGGCCTCCGAGATGGGTTGAAACAGGGTGTCGGCGTAGATGACCATCAAATCATTGAACGAAGTCATCTCTATGCCGGCATCCATTTGGCCCGCTCCCACGTGCAGGGACATTCCGCTGGAACCTTTTAACTCTACCATGTCAAAATCCGTCTGAAGCCCAGGATCACTGATCCACAGGAAATCCAGTCCGGCATTGTCGTCCTGTATGTCCAAATAGTTGTCGTTGCCATCAAGGGACAACCTGAGCCGATCCGAGGTGTAAACCCGGTACACATCCGCAAATGATCTCATGGTAGAAAAGCCTTCATCATCGTACATTTTGAAGTTTGGCCAGTAGGTGGAGCCGATGTTCGGCACGCGGAGGTCGATGGACGTTTCGTGCGCGAGTTTTGTGGCGTACAACGTGCCGCTGATGGATGCGTCGGCGTTGATGGCTGTGAATCCAGCGAGCGTGGCGGTGTCTGCGACTGCGATTTGGCCCAATACGTCCAGATGCGATTGAGCGACCACCGAATCCGCTGTGACCGTGTTGAACGTCACATCATCCGACGTGCCGACCGCTTGACCGATGGCCACTGACCCATTCGTCACCGTCACCCCTGTGCCCGCGGTGATGGCCGCTTGGGCCCGCGCATCCGTGTAGTACAAGTTCGCCGTCCCTTCGCTCAGGTCGTCCGTGTCGTGGTTGCTGACATCGGACACCGTGCCCGTTACGTTGCCCGTCAAGTCCGCTGTGACCGTGTTGAACGTCACATCATCCGACGTGCCGACCGCTTGACCGATGGCCACTGACCCATTCGTCAC
>JALQTD010000159.1 GCA_023264155.1 Flavobacteriales bacterium
CCCCAACTCCCGAACCACGGCCCGGTACTGGAACGTGCTGTACGCTCCCACCAGCGCCACGTGATCGAACCTCCGGAAGATGTAGGCCGTCACATCGTCCCGGTCCGTCCATGAAAAGTCGATGTCGAAGTCCGGCGGATTCTTCCGGTACAAGTTGATGAAGCGCTCGAAGTAGAGGTCCAGTTCGATGGGGTCCACGTCGGTGATGCGCAGCAGGTACGCCACCAGGCTGTTGGCCCCACTGCCGCGTCCCACATAGAAATAGCCCTTGCTGCGGGCATAACTCGTGATGTCCCAGTTGATCAGGAAATAGGCCAAATACCCCTGCTGGCGGATGACTTCAAGCTCCTTTTCCATCCGCGTCACCACCTCCTCTCCATGGTCCGGATAGCGGTAAGCCAACCCCTCAGCACACAAGTTGCGGATCAAGCGCTCATCGGATTCCTCCGACTCCGTGTAGGTGTGCTGGTTGTTGTGCAGGCGCCCTTCCTCGGGCTGCGGCAGGGTGATGGAACACGCGGACAACAGCGCCTCGCTTCGGGCAACGAGTTCTGGCCGTTCGGCGAAGGCTTCCGCCAAGGCTGCAGGATCCACCCACCGATCTTCCGGGTGCCCCGTATCCACGGCGCTCAACTTGCTCAGCAGCGTATTTTCCCCAATGGCCCGCAGCAGCCGGTGGCAGTTCCAATCCCGCTGGTGCCGGAACGAAGCGGTGTGCAGGGCGATGAGCCGGTCCCAAGGCACATCCCCCCGTTGCAACCGCAGCTCAGGCAAGTCCCGTGCCCGCACCCCGACCCATTCGTGGGCGCCCAAGGGCTTGCGTTCTGTCCGCCAGGCTTCCCAAGGGTACACCACGGCCACGTCCTTCCATGCGGGTTGCGGTTGTGGCCCGTTGTGCAGGCGGTCTGAGAGGTGGGCACACAGTTCGGCAAACCCGTCTGCATTGCGCGCCAACCCGATGAATTCCTGCCGCGCCCCCGTCCTGAAGTCCACCCCCAAGACCGGCCGAACACCACGTTCGTTCGCATGACGCACAAAGTCCCAAGCCGCCGAAGTGTTGTTCACATCGGTCAACGCCAAGGCCGGAATGCTGCGCGTCACCGCTTCCTCCACGACCGCACGCGGTCCCACCGCCCCGTATCGGAGGCTGAACCAAGAATGGCAATTCAAGTACATGGCCGGCGATTAGAAAAGGGTGCCTTGTTCGGGGGTGTTGCGGCGGGATCGGCCCCGTGATTCGCCCATACCGAACATTTCCAGTTCTTCGTGCAGCACATACGTCCATTCGGGGTGGATGCGCTCGCCAATTGGCGCGAGCAAGTCCGATCCGTTCGCGCGCGGATCTCGGATGTCGGGCGAGATGGGGTATGCGTTGAGCCGCCCATCCCCACAGGGCCGCATGAGCGCGGTGATGTCGTATAAGGGGGTGCTCACATCCACCCAAGCCCGTTCCGCATCCGGTTCGAGTACCACGGGGCTGCGGTGGTGTCCGATCGCCTGCATCAGCTTGTTGGCAACGGTCGTGAGGATGGCGAACGAGCGCAGCACTTCGCCTGATGAGGGATCGGTCCATTCATCCCAAATCCCTGCGAGTGCCATGGGACGTTCGCCTGCTCGGGGGTAAACGAGGTAGGGCCGCGTCAGCTTCTCCCGTTCGGGACCTTCAATGAACGCATCTGCGATGATGAGGCACCTTCGATCGCGGATGGACTGCCGGAACATCGGTTTCTGTAAAATCCCCATCGCCCCTGTGTAGCGCGGATCATTTGCCGTGTTGTGGTCGCCTTCGCTGCGCGCATTAATCGTGTAGAACTGCTTTTTTGCCCAGCGGGGGGTGAAGCCAAATTGAAACCGCTGTACCTGTTCGGGTGCATCGCTGGCAATGACCGGCGCCGCATCGCCGTGGGAGACGTTGGCATTGGGTTGCAAGGCGTCTCCCACATGTTCAGGAACGTGCACATTGAACCGTTTTTCAATGGCTTGGACAGAGGATACTGTAACGTAACGACCGCACATGGGAAGGTGAATTTAATTGGTTTTCATTGATGGCGGTTGGCCAAAAGCAGGGGCGCATCGCCGTTGAAGGGGTTGCTGCGGCCGATGGTGCGCGCTTCCATCCCGGCTGCTGTAACCACGCTGCGGTCGCCGAACCGGCCGCGGATGCGGTCGAGCGCCTGGTACAGGTTTGTGCGTTCCTCGGTGTCTTCGAACAAGTCCATCTGTGTCCCTCCTCCGACGAGGTGGCTGAAGCGAATGCCGACCAGCCGCACCCTCACCCGCCGGTCATACAGCCGATCGAAGAGCTCGCGCACCTTGGGAATCAACACGTGATCGGCCGCGCTGTAAGGAATGCGGGCCTGCATGGATCGGGTGTCGAAATCGGCGTACCGGACTTTCACGGTGACACAAGCCGTCACTTTCTTTCCTCGTCGCAGTTGGTAGGCCAGATTTTCCGCCATGGCTACGAGCAATCCCTGGAGCTTATTCAGGTCGGTTGTGTCCTGCGCGAACGTGCGCTCGGTTGAGATGGATTTCCGCTCGTTGTAAGCGATGACAGGCGAAGGGTCGACTCCTTGGGCCTTGCGCCAGATGGCCAAGCCGTTCATCCCCAATACTTGGTGCATGAGGTCGCGCGGCATTTCTTGTATGGTGTGGATGCGGCGAACGCCCAGGTTGCGCAAGGTTTGGTAGGTGTGCATGCCCACTTGGGGGATTTTCCGGATGGAAAGGGGCCCGAGGAAGGGTTTTTCAAGGCCGTTTTCGACGCGGATGGACCCGTCGGGCTTGGCCTCTCCCGTAGCCACTTTGCTCACCGTTTTACAGGTGCTTAGGCCAAAGGATATGGGCAGTCCCGTTTCGCGCATCACCCGTTCCCGGAGCTCGGTTGAGAACTGCCAACACCCAAAGAACCGATCCATGCCTGTGAGGTCGGCATAGAACTCATCGATGGAGGTTTTTTCGCACACCGGAACGGATTCTTTGACAATATCGGTCACCGCTTCGGAGAGCTTCATGTAGTTCAGGGAATTTCCGCGAATGACAATGGCCTCCGGGCACATCGCGCGCGCCTGGCGCATGGGCATGCCTGCGTGCACCCCGAATGCGCGCGTTTCATAGCTGCACGAAGCCACGACCCCGCGATCGCCCGTTCCGCCAATGAGGATGGGCTTGCCATTGAGGCGGCTGTCGAGCTGGCGTTCCACGGACACAAAAAAGGTGTCGAGGTCGAGGTGCAGGATGGAGCGATGTGTTTGATGCATGGTTTGCTAACGATGTAGGCAAAGCTAATAATTTTGGCAGAACGAAACCATGCGTTCGTGAATTTTTCTGCAACGCCTGTGAATTCCTTTTCATCAGGCCAAATCCATTGCCAAAAATTTGAGCATGAACAGAAAAAACCCTACCTTTCGGCACGCTGCTCATGGATTTGGCACATCGCATAAAGGACCTGCGCAAGGCCGCGGGCCTCACTCAACAAGCCCTGGCCGACGGCCTCGGGCTGAAGCGCTCCGCCTTGGGTGCTTACGAGGAAGGCCGCGCCGAGCCCAAGCTCGCCACCTTGGTGGCCATGGCCCGTTACTTCGGCCTGACCTTGGACGCGCTGGTGCACGGCGAGTCGGATCTCGAACGGCAGCAACGGCGCGTGACCGGTGGGGAATTGCGGATCTTGTCGGTCCCTGTCGATCGATCCGAAGGGCGCGAGCGCGTGGCCATCGTCCCGGTGCGGGCCTCGGCGGGCTACCTCAGCGGTTATGGCGATCCCGAGTATGTGGAGGGGCTCGCCCATTTCAACTTGCCCGTGCGCGAGTTGGCACAAGAAGCGACTTACCGCATGTTCCAGATCGAGGGGGAGAGCATGCTGCCCATCCCGGATGGGAGCTACGTGCTCGCCCATTACGAGGAGGACTGGACCCGAGCCGGCGGCATGCGACCTTACATCGTGGTGACCCGGGAGCACGGGGTGGTGTTCAAGCGCGTGGAGAACCGGCTCGACACCCACGGGGATTACCTGCTGATTTCAGACAACCCGGATTACGAACCCTATCGCGTGGAACCCCGGGATGTGGTCGAAATGTGGCGCGCGAGGGCCTACCTCGCCTTCGATTGGCCAACGCCTGCATTTGCGGGCATGGAACGCATACAATCCACGTTGGATCACGTTCGGGAAGAACTCCGGGTGATTCAACGCAAGCTCGACTGACGGCATTAAACGCCGATGGCGACGACTTCTTGCACTTCGGGAATTTTCGAGGTCAGCAACTGCTCGATGCCCCCTTTCAAGGTTTGCATGGAGGTGGGACATCCGCTGCACGCTCCGCGCATGTGCACGTAAACCGTGCCTGCTTTGAAGGCCTTGAAGTCGATTGCGCCGCCATCTTGTTCCACGGCGGGGCGGACGAATTCGTCGAGCAACGCGCGGATGGCATCGTCCTGTTCCGTGGGAACGATGTCTTCGTCGCGGATGAAGTCGG
>JALQTD010000015.1 GCA_023264155.1 Flavobacteriales bacterium
ACCGGCTGGAAAAAACCGACGTCAAGGTCAAGGAGTTCTACCGCTACTCCGAGGCCTACTCGTCCCTTGCCGGGATCGCGCTCATGATTTTGCTGATCGAGCTTTTTATCTCGCGCACGTTCTTGAGGAGGCTGCCGTGAAAAGGAGCGTAAGATGAACCTGGCCCGGCCGCAGATGCTCTACCTGCTCCTGCTGCTGCCCGCGGCCGCGCTCTTTTTGTGGGTGAGCGCAAGGGCTGCCAGGCGCTCGCTGGCTAAATTCGGGAACCCTCTTTTTTTGTCCTAAACTTGACCGGGGCTGTAACTTGCAGGCCATGGATCGTTTGCTCAGTGCCTATTCGGGCCATTGATGTTGTAGGTGGTGCAATAGTGAGGACGGTTGTTCGTTGATGGGGTATGATGTTCATTGCTTTCCTCTTGCCGTTGCTGTTCATTCCTCAATCCGACGCGGATCATGCACTCGTCGTGCACAATGAAGCCCGTGCTGCTGTTGGGGTTCCGCCTTTGGTTTGGTCCGATGAATTGGCGCGGGATGCGCAGGCCTATGCGGATCACCTCGCTGCGACGGAGGCTTTTGAACATGCAGAAACGGAATTTGGTGAGAATTTGTATTGGTCATCCGGAAGACCGGAAGGTGCCGCGGAGCAGGCGAGTGTGAGCTGGCTATCGGAGGTGAAGGATTACCACCATGTGACCCGGTGGCACCGCAATTTTTCTGAGGTTGGGCACTACACCCAAATGGTGTGGCATGCTACCCGCGAGGTGGGCATGGGAGTCGCCATTTCCGAGTCGGGTGAGACCTATGTTGTGGCAAGGTATTTTCCGCCGGGAAACTACTTGAATGAAATGCCCTACTGAGCAGCGATGAGTAATCGCCTGTGGATTCATTCACGCAGGAATGTGGCGGCATGGTTGGTTCGTCTGAATGACCTCGCCTGCTCAGATGTTCGTGGGGTCAGTCCGCTGGGCAAAGGGAGCCGAATATGCCCAGGAGTTCGAGCAAATCACCGGTAGAGATGGTGCCGTTGCCGTCCATGTCGCCCATGCAATTGGAGTCGCCTGGGTAGAGGCAATGCACGTCTTGGTAGCAGGCATCGGCGGTGTAGTTCAGCGCTTCGGGGTCGGGGCAACCGACCGCAAGAACAAGTTGCGGCGTGGGTTCCTTCGGCAGCACCCGCTGACGCAGGCTTGCAAGGTTGCCGCAGCCGTCGGATGCGGTGGTGATGCGGACGAGCCCTCCGGTGGCGCAATCCAAGCTGTCGGACCACACGAGCGTGACTTCACTGCTGCACGCATCTTCGGCTTGGGCAGTGGGGCCTTCTGGTGGCCAGTCGTCACCGTGCCAAACGAGCACTTCGGGGCTGTTGAAAAAGGCAGGTGGTGTTTGGTCGCGGTAGATGAGGGTTTGGCTTGCGGTGGCAGTGGCTCCCTCGTCGTCTTCTGCAAAGAATTCGCGGACAATCGAGTAGTTGCCAGGGCAGTCGCCGGGGATGGTGTCGCGCGTTTCTTGGAAGGGGATGTCGACCGGATCGGGGGTAGGGCCAAAACCGGCCACCGGTCGATCCTGACAACGGACCTCCGGCCAAAACGCAGGTTCCGTCCCGCACGCCATTTCCGCTTCAGGGCGCACCCTGAAGCGCGGGGCATTGTTGCCGGTCACTTCTACGATCTGCTGACCCACCACCGAAGCGGGGCCACACCCAACCGAGACCAATTGAAACCCGCCGGTGCTGTTGTTCCATGTGCGGTAGGTCGGTGCCGGGGGCAGAGCAGCCCCTTGGACGTCAGCGGACGTCAGCGGACCGGTCGGAAAGTCGCTCGCGAGGAAGAACGCTTCGTCGACGGATTCTGCGAGTGAGATTTGGCCTTGAGGAGCAGGCCCCGCCACGGTCCGGGCAACCAAGGTATGTCGGGACACATCGCCGCAAGCCCCCGTCGCCTCCCAAACCAACCACGATTCTCCTGAGCCACAAGCCGTGTACCAAAGCGGAAATTCCTGCTCACGCCAATGCGCTGCGCATCCATTCGCGCCGCTCCACTCCCAGCTGCCGTGTTCGCCAATGGACCGCTCCAACGAGGCAGGCGCTCCCTCGAACCCGGGGGCACAGCCCGTTGCAGGGATGGGTTGAGGCAGCAGCACGTCGGGCAACATGTGCACGATTTGCTGTGCAACCAATGCCGCTTCGGAGCAGGGGCATGTGGCCGTAAACGTGCGTACCACATCCACCAAGCCCGTTGCGCTGTTCGTGCGCTCCTCCCGTTGCTCCTGCAGTTCAATGGGCGCTGCACACGTCGTCATCACCAGGGGCTGCCCCCAATCCCGATCGACATCCGCTCGAATCCACAATTCGGGAGGTGGAATGAGCTCGGTGCGTTGGGCTTGCGCCCAGGCGGAAGTCGAAAACATCAGGCCCAGCGCGGCCATGAGATAACGGAAGGCGTTTGGATGCATGCATTGAATTTACAAAGACGAACGTTCATTTCGAAAAGATGAAAGTTAAATTCCCAAGCATTAACGAATCGGGAAGGGCTGTTCAGGGTGCATCGAGCGGTCGCGAAGGGTGAGCGTGTGGCTTTCAAACCTTGTTGCAAGCGACTATTTTCGCACCATGGCGTCTGGATTTTTCGCATTGTTGGATGACGTGGCCGCGTTGATGGACGACGTGGCGAGTGTGACGAAGGTGGCGACGGAGAAGACCGCGGGGCTGCTAGGTGATGATTTGGCGGTGAATGCGGAGCAGGCGTCGGGCTTTACGGCGTCCCGTGAGTTGCCGGTGCTGTGGGCCATAGCGAAGGGATCGATGTTGAACAAGCTGGTCATCTTGCCCTTGGGATTCGTGTTGACCGCGTTGGCGGGGTGGGTGATCGAACCGATTTTGGTGGTGGGCGGGGTGTATTTGGCCTACGAAGGCGCGGAAAAGGTGTGGCACCATATGCGGAAGCGGCAGGCGCACCAACCGCAGGCAACAGGGGACGAGCGCGCGCGCATCAAGGGGGCGATTTTCGTGGACATGATCCTGTCGGTGGAGATCATCATCATCGCGCTGAGCAGTGTGGCCGGCGAGCCGTTGCTGGTCCAAATCTTGGTGGTGTCCCTCATCGCGTTCCTCGCCACGGTCGGCGTCTACGGGCTGGTAGCCCTCATCGTGCGCATGGACGACTTCGGGCTGGCTTTGATGCGCCGGGACTCCGCGTTTTCGAAGCGCGTGGGGCGGGGTTTCGTACAGGCACTGCCTTGGGTCATCAAGGCCATCGGGGCCATCGGCACCGTCGCGTTGCTGTGGGTGTCGGGCGGCATCTTTGCACACCATTTACCGGCGGATTTCCCTGCTCATTTCTTCGGCATCGAACTGTTGCTCAGCACGGCCATCGGCGGCCTCGCGCTCCTCGTGGTGAGCGGAATCAAGCGGTTACGAGCAGGCCGGCATTGAAGAGGGCTTGGGCGAAAGGGTCGGCGAGCCAATCGGCGGCTGCGATCGTGATTTTGCGCGCGCCGGGCCTGACGCTGGCGAGTCGTTCGGACCAAATTCCGACCTCCTCCTCCCGCAACGCCCACTCCACAAACGCCTCCGTCCCCTGCGCGACCCAAACCGCCCCCCGGCGCACCAACGGCGCCCCGAGGTAAACCAGTTGCGCATGCGGCGAATCGGCGGCCTCCGGCGCGTCCAGCACCCGCTCGACCCAATCCCGGGCCACCCGAGGCTTCGGGGTCGGGAGGTCGAACCAGCGGCGCAGTGGCAGGTCCAGCCCCTCGCCCCGCATCCAGTTGTAAAGGGCGATCCGCAAGCCGTCACTGAAAGCACCGTGGTCGGTGCCGGTGGGGTCGTCGAATTCGAGGTCGTTCAGCGCAAAGGGCGCGTCCGGCATGCGGGCCGTGATGCCGAAGCGGGCCGGATCCTTGCCGACCGGGCTATGAGCGGTCAGGGCGAAGCGGTGCCAAAACCCAGAATGCACCACCCCGGCCGCAAACAGCTGCCGCACACGCTCCATCGCATCCACCGTCTCGCCCGCGGTTTGGGTCGGGAAGCCGTACATCAGGTAGGCGTGCACGAGGATGCCCGACGCGGTGAAGTCGCGGGCCACGCGCGCCACTTGGTCCACGGTGACGCCCTTCTCGATGAGGGCCAGGAGCCGGTCCGAAGCGACTTCGAGGCCGCCCGCCACGGCCACGCAACCGGAGGCGCGGAGCAGGCGGCACAGTCCTGGCGTGAACCGCGCTTCGAAACGGATGTTCGTCCACCACGTGATGACCACGCCGCGCTTCAGGAGCTCGAGGGCGAGGGCGCGCAGGAGGGAAGGGGGGGCGGCCTCGTCGACGAAGTGGAATCCGGTTTGGCCTGTAGCAGCCGCCAGCTCCTCGATGCGGTCCACCAACAGCCGCGCAGCCACCGGCTCGTACGCCGCGATGTAATCCAGCGACACGTCGCAAAACGTGCACTTCGCCCAGTAACAGCCGTGCGCGAGCGTCAACTTGTTCCACCGGCCGTCCGACCACAACGAATGCATCGGGTTCGTCTGCTCGATGGCGTCGATGTACCGGTCGAGCGGCAGGCCGGTGTAATCTGGGGTTCCGGTTTCGGCGAGCTTGAAGTCCGGCAGGGTCGGGTCGTCGTGGTAGTGGACGCGGCCATCCGAGCCCCGCAGGAACGTGCGGCGCAGCGGCGTGGAGGGGTCGCGTCCCCACTCGAGGAGCTGCAGGAACGGCCGCTCGCCGTCGTCGAGGGTGATGGCGTGGACGTAATCGAACACCCTCGGGTCCCGGACGCCGCGCAATTCCGTGTTCGCGAAGCCGCCCCCGAGGGCGATGCGGATTTCAGGACGGTGTGCACGAATCCACTGGGCGATGCGAAGGGCGCCGACGAGGTTGCCCGGGAAGGGGACGCTGAGTCCGACCCATTCCAGGGTGTGGCGGTCGAGGTGCTCGGCCAGCAGTTCGAGCAGGATGCGTTCGGTATAGGAGGGAGGCCGCTGCAGCCGCTCATGCAGGGCATCGAACGTGTAGGCGCAGCGGCCCAGCTGTTCTGCGTACCGGGTGAACCCGAAATCGGGGTCGAGCGTGTCCACGATGAAGCGGGCGAGTTCTTCGAGGAACCGGGTGGCCAAGTGCTTCGCGCGGTCCTGCAAGCCCATGGTCCCGAAGGCCCAGTCCAAATCCGCTTCTTCCTGCTCCGTCAGCACGACCGGCAAGAACCCTGGCGCAGCCAGTTGCCGCGCAAGCGTCGGGTCGCCGCCCCTTAAAAAGCGCATCACGGGATCGATGGCGCGCACGCAATGCCCCTCACGCCCCGCGAAATCGCCAAGGTCGCCCGCGGCTTCGAACGCTTGCGACAGTCCCGAGCGCGAGAACAGCCGGTCGATCACCTCGATGCCGAGGTCGGTTTGGGCACAATCCACCCCGCGACTGCGCAGGAACCCCTGCAGGTAAGCGGTTGCCGGATACGGCGTGTTCAGCTGGGTGAACGGCGGGGTGAGGAGCAGCACGCGGGCCATCGGGCGGTTCAGATTGCGGACCAAAATACGCCAGCCCCCGCTCACATTTCACCCGGAATTGCGCCCCCTTCGCCCGCCGCGCAGTAAGTTTGCACGCTGATTGGGCACCATTGCCCATCGAATCCTTTGGAGATGCAAAACCTCGTCGCAATCGTTGGCCGCCCGAACGTCGGCAAAAGCACCCTGTTCAACCGGCTCACGGAGACGCGGGATGCCATCACCGACCCCACCAGCGGCACGACCCGCGATCGCAAATACGGGCACGCGCTTTGGACCGAAAAGGCCTTCACCGTCATCGACACCGGCGGCTGGATCACGAAGAGCGACGACAAGTTCGAAGCGGCCATCCGCGCGCAAGTCGCCCTCAGCGTCGAGGAAGCCGACCTCATCGTCTTCATGGTGGACGTGCAAACCGGGGTGACCGACCTCGATGAGGACATCGCCAAGCTCATCCGGAAGAGCGGCAAGGCCGTCATGCTCGCCTGCAACAAGGTGGACACCGGGGCGCACGACGTCGGTTCAGCTGACTTTTACCGGCTGGGCCTCGATTCGGCGGTCCACACCATCAGTGCGGCGAGCGGTTACGGCACGGGCGAGTTTTTGGATGCCCTCGTGGCCCAGCTGCCTGAAATCCCCGAACCGGAAGAGAGCAACGTCCCGAAGATTGCCATCATCGGCCGCCCGAACGTGGGCAAGTCCACGTTGATCAACACGTTGCTCGGTCAAGAGCGCAACATCGTCACCGACATCGCCGGCACCACTCGCGACAGCGTGCACACCCGCTACAACATGTTCGGCTTTGATTTCGACCTCGTCGACACGGCCGGCCTCCGCAAGCGCAAGCAAATCGAGGACCAGCTGGAGTTTTACAGCACCCTCCGGACCATCCGGAGCATTGACGAAAGCGACGTGTGCATGCTGCTGATCGATGCGGAACAGGGGTTTGAGCGGCAGGATTTGCACGTGTTTTGGCAAGCGGTCAGCAGCTACCGCGGCATCGTCATCGTCGTCAACAAATGGGACCTCATCGAGAAGGACAACAACACGATGGCCGAATACGAGGAGAAGATCCGCGAACGCATCGCCCCGTTCACCGACGTGCCCATCGTCTTCACTTCAAACGTGACCAAGCAACGGATCATCAAGGCGTTCGAAGCGGCCCTGCACGTCTATGAAAACCGCAAGCGGCACATCCCGACGAGCGAACTGAACGACTTCATGCTGCCCATCGTGAACCACCAGCCGCCGCCGATGTACAAAGGCAAAATGGTGCGGATCAAGTACGTTACCCAGATTCAGTCGCAGACGCCGACGTTCGCCTTTTACTGCAACTTGCCGCAGTATGTCAAAGACCCCTACAAGCGGTTCTTGGAGAACCACTTGCGGGAGGCCTATGACTTCGAGGGGGCGTCACTCCGCTTGTTCTTCCGCAAGAAGTAACGCTTTCTTGAATGCGGGCAAGGGCTTTTCGGGGCCCGTTGCTGCCGGCTCGATGTATTCCACGGTGATGCCGTCGGTTGCCGCGTGTTCGCGGAAGTCGGAGATGATCTCGAGCACGTCCGGGTCCACGCGCACCGCTTTCGAGGCATCGAGGCGGATGTTGCCGCCGTTGGGAATGGAGGCGAGGGCCTCACGCAGCCCCGCCTTGTGCAGGAAAGTGACGTCTTCGGGTAAGGTCACCACGCAGGTCCGGGTGGCCGGGTCGACGCGGTAGTCGGTGAAGGGCCGGCGGTAGTGGTCGAGCAAGATGCTCACCACCGCTGTGGCCAAACCAATCCCAATGCCCACGAGCAAGTCCGTGAAGACAATCGCCAGCACGGTCACAAGGAACGGCACGAATTGCCGCGCACCTTGGCCGTAGATTCTAATGAAGTTCGCGGGTCGTGCAAGTTTGTACCCCACGACCAGCAAGATGGCCGCCAGGCTTGCCAATGGAATGAGGTTGAGCAATGTGGGAATGGAAAGCACCGCGATGAGCAGGAATGCGCCATGAAGCACGGCACTCAGCTTGGTGACTCCTCCGCTTTGGATGTTGGCCGAGCTCCGGACGATGACCTGGGTCACAGGAAGTCCGCCGATCAGGCCGCTGACAGCATTTCCGATGCCTTGAGCGAGAAGCTCCCGGTTTGTCGGGGTGATGCGCTTGTGCGGATCGAGCTTGTCTGTCGCCTCGACACACAACAAGGTTTCGAGCGAAGCCACCACGGCCAAGGTGATGGCGAGGATCCACACTTCTCGGCTCAAGAACCCGCTGAAATCCGGAAAACTCAGCAAGGAGACGGGGTCATCCGTAAGCGGGATGGATACGAGGTGGTCGAGGCTCAGGGCGTATTCTGCCGGGGCCACCGACTGCAACACTGCGCCGAGGACTACGGCGATGAGCGAGCCTGGCAAGAGGCGCGACCAAGCCTTGCGCTTCATCCAAGGCGTTTCCCAGAAAAGCAACACCGCTAGTGAAACCGCGGCAATCAAGACCGCCCAAGGCTCAAAGAGGGCACCAGCGTGCCAAAGCTCGGAGAACGTGTTGTATCCGTCATCTTGGATGAACTCCAATTCGCCTTCGGGGTCCGCGTCGTATCCAATGGCATGGGGGATTTGTTTCAAGAAAATGATGATGCCGATTGCCGCCAGCATGCCTTGGATCACAGAGGAAGGAAAGTAGAGGCCGATGACCCCCGCTCGCAGAAGACCCAAGGCGACTTGAACCAACCCTGCCAACACCACAGCACTGAGGAACAATTCAAAGGACGGCAGCGATTCGATGCCCCCTAACACGATGACCGTCAACCCAGCAGCGGGCCCTGAAACGCCCAGTGGGGAGCCAGAAAGCATGCCCACGACAAGGCCGCCAACAATTCCGGCGATGATGCCCGACAACGGAGGCGCCCCGGACGCGAGCGCAATGCCCAAACACAACGGCAGGGCAACAAGGAATACAACGATAGAAGCAGGCAAGTCCTGCTTGATATGCTTAAACATGGAATAGCAATTGGGGCCGGCTTTTGTTCGGCCGGCGTAATGGGAGTCAGAAAAGTTGGAAAGGGGCGATGTAGCGCCCGGTCAAGCATCAGCAGCCCTGCTCTGGAGGGGGGGTCGGCGGCATCCCTAGCCACCACCAATTTGAGCGCTCCGAGTGGATTCCATCAGCGCGCCGTCCAGCCATCAGCAGCGGACGATCACGGGTGTAACGCAGCGCAAATTTGGCCTCATCCGGCTCCTCATCGCTGTAACCCTCCTCCTCTTGCGCATCTTCCGGCATGGGCACAGATTGATGCTCATCTTCCTCATTATCATGGGTTTGGAAGTAGGCCAAACCCGGATGCGATTCACATATGTCCGCCACCTGCGCCACGAACCACAGGCTCGCCAGCACAGCAATCACATAACGCAACGATATGAACCGCTTCAGTTCCATCAGACTTCAACGCCTTGGGGAACGTCCACAAATTCGACTTGCCCTGAGGACACGTCGTACAGTCCGCCGACAATGGCAATCCGGCCGTCGGTTTCCATTTCGGCCAAGATCACACTCCGCATTCGGATCTCCTCCACGGTGTGGTGCACATTCGCGGCAACGCAGGCATGCAGGTTTTCCTCGGTGGGGTCCGTGCCGCGTTCGGCTTGCGTCGCTTCTACGGCCGGGGCGATGTGCTCTAGGAGCCCCGTGATGTGGCCGTCCACCAGTTTGCTCCAGGCTCCTTGCACGGCTCCGCACTTCGTGTGACCGAGCACCAAGATGAGCTTGGCTCCTGCGTATTTGCACGCATATTCCAGGCTTCCAAGGATGTCGTTGCTCACGGTGTTGCCGGCCACACGGGCGACGAACATGTCACCGAATGCAGCATCGAACACTTCCTCCACGGGCACCCGCGAGTCAATGCAACCGAGGACCGCAGCGTATGGGTATTGCCCTGCAGCTGCATCCGCGAGCAAGTTGCCGCGCGATCGGCGGTGGGTCAGGTGATTCAGGAACCGCTCGTGCCCACTTTGTAGGAGCCGAAACGCTTCCCACGGGGTCAAGCTGGCCTGAAACGCCTCGTTGATGGCGCCATCTAGCGCCAAGTAATCTTCAGTTTTTGGCATCTGATTGAATTAAGGTGAATGATTAAATCGCATGGTTCGTCGTTTTTGGTGGCAACCTTTGGGTTGCATGAAGAACAAAAATAGACGAATCTAACTCGGTGTATCAAGAATTTTGATGTTTCGACAATTGAACCGGCGATTCAACCTGGTTGTTTTCGGACCATGCAATTTACCCTCCACCAGTTGCGTGCTTTCGTGACCGTCGTCTCTGCAGGAAGCGTCACCCGCGCAGCAGATGAATTGCACCTTACCCAGCCTGCTGTTTCCATGCAGCTCAAGGGGTTCGAGGACAGCTTCGAGCAGCCCTTGTTTGAGCGGGTGGGGCGGCGAATGGACTTGACGCCTTTCGGCCAGGAAGTGTTGGATCAAGCGCAGTTGGTGTTGGATCAAGCGGAATTGCTGCATGCCAAACGTCAGGCCAAATCCAGTCCTTGGACCGGCACTTTGTCCATCGCATCTGTATCCACTGGCAAGTATGTTTTGCCTCGGTTTCTGGCCTCCTTCGCTGCGGATCACCCTCATGTAGGCATACAGCTCCAAGTGACCAACCGCAGCCGCGTCCTGGAATTGCTGGAGGAAAATGCAGTAGATTATGCCTTTGTGAGTTTGCTGCCTGAACGCATGGAGGTCAATGCCATTCCCCTCGTTCCAAATGCCCTCCACCTCGTCGCCCCAGCCGGATGGATCATCCCCGACCCCGATGCACCGGAGTTCGCGGCTTGGCTCAGTGAATCACCGCTGATTTTTCGGGAAGCCGGCAGTGGCACCCGCCGCGCATTCGAGCGGCTCCTCAGAGACCGCGGTCTAGAGGTAGAACCAGTTTGGGAGCTCGCCACCAACGAAGCGGTGAAGCAGGCAGTGATCGCGGGCATGGGCGTGTCGCTCATGTCGGTGGCAGGCTTTGCAGTCGAGCGCCGGTTAGGGCTGTTGGAATCACGGCCTGTGGACGGGGGCTGGGACACAGCATGGCAATTGGTCGCTCGCAAGGGCAAGGAGTTAAGCCCGCTCCGTGAGCGGTTCGAATCGCACATGGCCGCTCATCAAAAGGCCATCGTGGCCAATCACTTCCCGTGGGCCGTCAATTTATGATCGCTTGATAAAGCGGAAAGCCCAGGGTTAGATTTACAGGGAATGTCACGGCGAGGGCCATGGGGATGTAAAGCCCGGGCTGGGCTTGAGGTGCCGCGAGCCGCATGGCAGCAGGCACCGCGATGTAAGAGGCACTGGCTGCCAAAATGGAGAAGAGGAAACGATCTCCACAGCTTTCGAACAAAAACCCAGTCAGCCACGCCGTGACTGCCCCGTTGAACAACGGCAGCCCCGTCGCCAACGCCGGTGCAAACAGGCCGTTCTTCGCAAAGTTTTTCAGCCCACGCCCGCTCACAAGTCCCATGTCAAGCAGGAAGATGGCCAAGAAACCCTTGAACAAATCCGTGGTGAAAGGGTGGATGCCCTGGGCCTGCTCTTCGCTGGCGGTAGCGCCGATGAGCAGGCTGCCCAAAATCAGCACCACGCTCCCATTCGTAAGGGCATGTCGGATGATGTCCTTCCACACCCATTGGCTTCCGCCACCACTGCCAAAGCGTTCCTTCATGAACACCCCGACGACAATGGCGGGCGCCTCCATGAGTGCCATCACTGCGACGAGGTGACCGTGGAAGGGAATGTCCTGGGCTTCGAGCAAGCTGACGGCGGTGACGAACGTGACGGCGCTGATGGAGCCGTAGGCGGCGGCTATGGCCCCGGCATTTTCGGAAGTGAATTTGGTCCGCGCAATGAAGAATACGTAAACCGGGATGACGACTGCCAAGCCGATGCCCAGGGCTGCGGCCTTCGCAAATTCCACGCCGGAAGGACTGTGCACCATTTCCTGCCCCCCTTCAAACCCGATGGCGAAGAGCAGGTAAAGGGAGATGAACTTCGACGACGTTTCTGGGATGGCCAGATCGGATTTGATTTGCACGGCCACCACCCCAAGCAAGAAAAACAGCAGGGCGGGATTCGTCAGGTTGTCCGCCAACAAGGACCAACTCATGCAGCGGAAATTTGGGCGGCGCTGGCGCGGGCGACCCGCTCATTCAATGTCGCCCCGAGTCCTTCGTCTGGAAAGGATTCCACACAGATGCGCGTCACACCAGCGCTGTCGAGCTCGATGAGCGCATGGTACAGGTTTCGGGCCGCTTCTTCCAGGTCGCCGATCGTGCTGATGGGCAGGTGGAGGACACCGACTTCGCCTTTCCATGTTGATGCCCTCTCGGACCACGTGACCCAAGCGTCCTGCGGGGCAGGAAGTTCAAAGGTTACCGGGGTGCGGGGCGCGTAGTGTTGAAGCAGTGCGCCAGGGGTGGAGGGGTGTTGTTCGTCTTGCTGGTGGAGCGGCCAAGGCGTGTTGGTGAGGGCCTCGAGCACTTCCGCACTGATCGCGCCAAGACGGTATATTTCACCGCGGCCGGCTTCGTCCCAGCCCACGATGGTCGACTCGAGCCCTCTTTCGCAGGGCCCGCCATCGAGGATGTGGTCGACCCGACAGCCCAGTCCTGCAAAGACGTGTTCAGCTCGGGTGGGGCTGACGTAACCGCTGGGGTTTGCGCTTGGTGCGGCAAGGGGCACGCCCACGGCACGGATGATGGCTCGGAACTGCTCCGAAGCCGGAATGCGTACGGCGACCCGGGGCAATCCAGCACAGGCTTCGTCGAGCACGCTCTCGCGCCGGGTCAGGAGCATCGTCAGCGGGCCAGGCCAAAAACTTCCGGCCAGCTGGCGGGCTGCGGGTGTGAGTTCGGCGACCGAGGCGACCTGGTCGAGGTCGGCGCAGTGGAGGATGAGCGGGTTGTGGGCGGGGCGGTTTTTGGCCTTGAAAATCCGGCGCAAGACTGTCGGATCATCCGCCCGCCCTGCGAGCCCATACACGGTTTCTGTCGGCAGAGCCACCAAGGCCCCGCGCATCAGCAGCCCTGCGGCGTGCCTCCAATCGGTTCCAATGCGTACCATGCTGCAAAGGTCTGCCGGCCGGTCGCCTCGGGCGCATCACAATCCCTGATGTGACCTATCAGAACACCGCCCGCGCAATGGTGGCCGTGGGTTCGGCGCGCCCCATCGTGTAGAAATGCAAGGCCGGCACCCCGGCCGCCTTGAGCTCGCGCGCTTGGGCGATGCACCACTCCACGCCGATGGCCTTCACCTCCCGGTCGTCGCGGGCCTTTTCGACGGCTTGGACCAGCTCGTCCGGCATGTTCACGTGGAAGTTTTGGGGCAGGGCTTGCAGTTGGCGTCGGGTGGTCAGCGGCTTGAGGCCGGGGATGATGGGCACCGTGATGCCGGCCGCCCGGCAGGCCTCCACGAAGTCGAAGTAGGCCCGGTTGTCGAAGAACATTTGGGTGATGACGTACTCGGCGCCGTCCTCCACTTTGCGCTTCAGCCAGCGCAGGTCGCTCGCCGCATTGGGGGCCTCGAAGTGCTTTTCGGGGTAGCCCGCCACGCCGATGCAGAAGTCGGTGGCCTGCGTATTCCGAAGTTCTGGGTCGAGGTACTGCCCGCGGTTCATGTCCACGACTTGGTTGAGGAGGTCGATGGCGTAAGCGTGCCCGTCGGCTTCGGCTTTGAAGCGGCCCTCGCTGCGGATGGGATCGCCCCGCAGGACGAGCACGTTGTCGACGCCCACGAAATCGAGGTCGATGAGCGCGTTCTCGGTCTCTTCCTTCGAGAAACCGCCGCAGATGATGTGGGGCACGGCGTCGAGGTTGTACTTGTGCTGGATCGCGGCGCAAATCCCGACCGTCCCCGGCCGCTTGCGCACCGTCCGCTTCTCGAGCAAACCGCCCCGAACCTCCCGGTAGACGTACTCTTCCCGGTGGTAGGTCACGTCGACGAAGCTGGGACTAAATTCCATCAGCGATTCGACCACCTCGTGGATGCGACCGATGTTTTCGCCCTTCAGCGGGGGCAGCAGTTCGAAGCTGAACAGGGTGCGCTGGGCCTCCTGCAAGTGTTGGGTGATTTTCATGCCAAATCCACATTCATCGCCAAGGCCTTTCGCGCCCGGGCAGGTTCGAATCCACGCCGCTCAGCGTAGTCGGAGAGTTGATCGCCTCCGATTTGGCCTACAGCAAAATAGCGCGCATCCGGGTGCGCAAAATAGTAGCCGGAAACCGCCGCAGCCGGCGTCATCGCGAGCGTCTCCGTCAGCCGCATGCCCAGCCGGGCCTCGACGTCGAGCAGGGACCAAATCGCGCGCTTGTCCTCGTGATCAGGGCACGCCGGATAGCCCGGGGCCGGCCGGATGCCGGCGTAGCGTTCGCGGATGAGCTCCTCGTTGCTCAGGGCTTCGTCCGGCGCGTAGCCCCAAAGCCGCGTGCGGACTTCGCGGTGCAGCCATTCGGCCAATGCTTCGGCAAGGCGGTCGCCCACGGCCTTTGCCAGGATAGATGCGTAGTCGTCCTGCTCGGCCGCCCATTCCTCCACGCCGTGAACGCCCGTGGCGAAGCAGCCGATGTGGTCTTCCTCGGCGAGGGCGTCGGCGAGGGAGCGCTGGATGCCGTCCCGTTGGGGGAGTTGCTGGCGCAGGAATTCGAAGCGGTGGCCGGCCACGTCGACGGACTCCGGGCCGACCTTGCGGGCCGCGAACAGCCCGGCCGCGGCACACGGGCGGACGTGCTCACCGGCGGCCCACCGGTCGAGCAGTGCCTCGGCGTCGGCTTGGACTTTGCGCGCCTCTTCGCCCACGATTTCGTCTTGAAGGATGCGGGGGTAGGCGCCGGCGAGGCCCCACGCTTGGAAGAACGGCCCCCAGTCGATGAGGGGGCGGAGGGTGGCGACGGGCACGTGGTCGAACACGTGGACGCCGGGTTGGGCGGGCGCTGGGGCCGGGCCGCTACCGGGTTGCCAGGCCGCCGCGCGGGCCGCGTCGAGGGGGAGGAGGGTCTTGGCGGCGCGGTCGCGCTCGTAATGCGTGCGGACTTTGGTTTGGTCTGCTTCCACCTCGGCCAAAAACGCGCCCCGTTGCCCATCGGACACCAGCTGCGCAACCACCGGCACCGCCCGCGAAGCGTCGTTTACGTGCACCACCGCCACCCCCGGCGCCCGCGGAGCCAACTTCACCGCCGTGTGCACCCGCGAGGTCGTCGCCCCCCCGATGAGCAACGGCTGCGTCATGCCCCGCTCGGCCATCAATTCCGCCACCTCGGCCATCTCCTCCAACGACGGCGTGATCAGGCCGCTCAGCCCGATGACATCCGCCCCCTCGCGCTCCGCCGCGTCGAGGATTTCGTGCTTCGGTACCATCACGCCGAGGTCCACCACGCGGTAGCCGTTGCAGCCGAGCACCACGCCGACGATGTTCTTGCCGATGTCGTGCACGTCGCCCTTGACCGTCGCCAGGACTACCGTCGCTGCGGGCTTGCCCCCCGATTTCTCTGCTTCCAAGTAAGGCGTGAGGTAGGCCACAGCCGCCTTCATCACCCGGGCGCTTTTCACGACTTGGGGCAGGAACATCTTGCCGGCCCCGAAGCGATCGCCCACTTCGTTCATGCCGTCCATGAGCGGCCCTTCGATGACCGCCAACGGCGACCCCAATTCCACCCGCGCCGCCTCGGCATCGTCCTCGATGCATTCGGTCAGGCCGTTGACGAGGGCGTGTTGGATGCGTTCGCGCCACGGCAGTTGCTTCCAAGCTGCCTCTTCCTTCGGGCCGCGTGCTGCCGCGCTGCCGTTGGCATCTGCCCATTCAAGCAGCCGCTCCGCCGCGTCGTCGCGCCGGTCGAGCAGGACGTCTTCGACGCGCTCGAGCAGGTCGGCCGGGATGTCGTCGTACACGCCGAGCAGGGTCGGGTTGACGATGCCGAGGTCCATGCCCGCTCGGATGGCGTGGAAGAGGAAGGCCGAATGCATGGCCTCGCGCACCACGGGGTTGCCGCGGAAGGAGAAGCTGACGTTGGAAACCCCGCCGCTGACGTGGGCGCCGGGCAGGTTCGTGCGGATCCAGCGGGTGGCTTCGATGAAGTCGATGGCGTTGCGCCGGTGTTCGGCCATGCCGGTGGCCACGGGGAACACGTTCGGGTCGAAGATGATGTCTTGCGCTGGGAAACCGATGCCCCGTAACAAACCGTAGGCCCGCTCACAAATGGCGATGCGGCGTTCGTAGGTGTCGGCTTGGCCTTGCTCGTCAAAGGCCATGACCACCACCGCGGCGCCGTACCGGCGGATGCGCCGGGCTTGGTCAAGGAACTCTCCTTCCCCTGCCTTGAGCGAAATGGAGTTCACCACGCCCTTGCCTTGCAGCACTTGCAGGCCCGCCTCGATGACGGTGAAGTCGCTCGAGTCGATCATGATGGGCACCCGGGCGATGTCGGGTTCGGCGGCGATGAGGTTCAGGAAGGTGCGCATGGCGACGGGGCCGTCGATGAGGCCCTCGTCCATGTTCACGTCCAGGATTTGGGCCCCACCTTCGACTTGTTCGCGTGCGACGGCGAGGGCCTCGTCGTACAGGCCTTCCCGGATGAGGCGGGCGAAGCGCCGGCTGCCCGTCACGTTCGTGCGCTCCCCGATGTTGATGAAGTTCGACTCGGTCGTGACGTTCAGCGGCTCGAGGCCAGCAAGTTGCAGCGTTTTCATGCGACGACGGGCTTCAGGGGACGTGGGGTGGCGCCGGCGGCCACGCGGGCGAGGGCGGCGATGTGGTCGGGCGTGGTGCCGCAGCAACCGCCGAGGATGTTCAGCCACTGCCGGTCGAGGAAAGGCTTGACGGCCGCGGCCATGGCTTCCGGTCCTTGGTCGTAATCGCCGAGTTCGTTGGGCAGCCCAGCGTTCGGGTAAGCGCTCACGCGGCACGGGGCCTCGCGCGCCATCACTTCGAGGAAGGGCGTCAGTTGGTCCGCGCCCAGTGCGCAATTCAGGCCGATGCTGAAGGCGGGAATGTGCTGCAGCGAGATGAGGAACGCCTCCGTGGTTTGGCCACTCAGCGTGCGCCCGGAAGCATCGGTGATCGTGCCTGAAATCATGATCGGCAGCTTGCAGGCCAAATCCGCCATCACCCCTTCCACCGCGAACAGCGCCGCCTTCGCGTTCAACGTGTCGAAAATCGTCTCCACCAGCAAAATGTCCGCGCCCCCCGCAATCAGCCCCCGCGCCTGTTCGCTGTACGCCTCCACCAATTCCTCGAACGTGATGGCCCGATAGCCCGGCCGGTTGACGTCCGGCGAAAGCGAGGCCGTTTTGTTCGTCGGCCCCAGCGCCCCCGCCACAAACCTCGGCACCCCGGTGCGCGCTTCCGCCTCGTCCGCCGCCTCCCGCGCCACCCGCGCCGCCGCCTCGTTGATCCGGAACGCCCAGTCCTCCAACCCGTAATCCGCCTGCGCAATCGACGTCGCGCTGAACGTATTCGTTTCCACGAGGTCCGCCCCCGCCGCCAAGTACTCCGCATGGATCCCACGGATGATGTCGGGCCGCGTCAAGCACAGCACGTCGTTGTTGCCCTTCAACGGCCTTTCGTGGTCTGCAAAAAGTTCCCCGCGAAAGTCCGCTTCCTCGAGCTGGTGCCGCTGGATCATCGTGCCCATGGCGCCATCGAGGACGAGCACGCGTTCAGCGGCTGCCTGTTCCAATAAAGCTGTGCGGTTGTTCATGTGCCTGCGCATTTAAAAGTGCTCGGTCGCGCAGACGAAGGCCCAGCGGGCGCTTCCGTTGCTCATCTTTCCCGCGGGCGGGTTGGATGTGGCACCCGGCCCATTCCCGGGTTGCCAAGACTTCACAGGGCCAGTCCCTCCGTCTTTCGCGATAAGCCCTGCAAAGATACGGCCCGACTTCCGGATTTCCACAAGGTTGTCGAAAGATGAACGAAGCCCGTTTTCCGCGTATTTTTGCCGCACATGAGCTACTTCTTCACTTCCGAATCCGTTTCTGAAGGGCATCCCGATAAGGTTGCAGACCAAATCTCGGACGCCATCATCGACCACTTCCTCGCCTCCGACTCCGACTCGAAGGTAGCCTGCGAGACCCTCGTCACCACCGGCCAGGTCGTCCTCGCCGGCGAAATCAAGAGCGATGCCTACGTGGACGTGCAATCCGTCGCCCGCGACGTCATCCAGCGCATCGGTTACACGAAAAGCGAGTACATGTTCGAGGCGAATTCGTGTGGCATCCTCAGCGCGCTCCACGAGCAGTCCCCCGACATCAACCAAGGCGTCGACCGGAAAACGAAGGAGGAGCAGGGCGCGGGTGACCAAGGCATGATGTTTGGCTACGCGTGCAGTGAGACCGAGAACTTCATGCCCCTGCCGCTCGAGCTCAGCCACCGCTTGCTCCGCGAGCTCGCCAACATCCGCCGGGAGGAGAACAGCCCCATGCCGTACCTCCGTCCCGATGCCAAGTCCCAAGTGACCATCCAATACGCGGACGACGACACCCCCGAGCGCATCGAGGCCATCGTGGTCTCCACCCAACACGACCCGTTCGACCCCAGCGAGGAGGCCATGCTGGCCCGCATCAAGCAGGACGTTCAAGACATCCTCATCCCGCGGGTGAAGGCGACCATGGGCGAGGACGTCCAAGCCTTGTTCGGAGACGACATCAAGCTCCACGTGAACCCCACGGGCAAGTTCGTCATCGGCGGTCCGCACGGCGACACGGGCCTCACCGGCCGCAAGATCATCGTCGACACCTACGGCGGCAAGGGCGCCCACGGCGGCGGCGCATTCAGCGGCAAGGACCCCTCAAAGGTGGACCGCAGCGCAGCCTACGCGGCCCGCTACATCGCCAAGCACCTCGTGGCTTCCGGTATCTGCGACGAAGCGTTGGTCCAATTGGCCTACGCCATCGGCGTGGCCGATCCCGTGGGCTTCTACGTGAACACCTACGGCACCTCCCACCTGAACATGACCGACGGCGAAATCGCCGAAATCGCCCGCGGCATCTTCCCGATGCGCCCGTACGCGATCGAGGAGGAATTCAAACTTCGCACCCCGATTTACGAGGAGACCGCAGCCTACGGCCACATGGGCCGCGAACCCCAAACGGTCACCAAGACCTTCAAGCACGCCAACGGCGAGGACGTCACCGTGACCGTCGAGCTCTTCCCGTGGGAAAAACTCGACAAGGTGGAGGAAGTCCGCAAGGCCTTCGGCCTGTAACCGCACTGCCCCAGAATGAAAAAACGGCTCGGAATTCCCGAGCCGTTTTTCGTTGGAAGCGACAGCAAGGCGTCAGAACAGGAAGTCGTACCCCGTCAACTTCATCTTCTCGTACTTCTCGCGGTTGAAGGCGAACAACTGGCTGCCCTTGTGTTGCCCGAAGCCGCTGCCGTCCGCCTTTTTATCGAGGTCGATGAGCAAGGTCGTTTTGAACAGCTTTTTGCGGAAGTTCCGCTTGTCGAAGGTCTTGCCGAGCGCCGCCTCATACAGGGTTTGCAGTTGACCCAGCGTGAATTCGTCGGGCAAGAGGTTGAAGCCCACCGGCCGCCGTTTGACCCGCCGCTTGAGCCGCTCTTTCGCATACTGCACAATGTCGTTGTGGTCGTAGGCCAAATCCGGCACCTTCAAGTAAGGAACCCACTGCATACCATGCTTCTCCCACCGTTCCGCCTGGAAGTCCTCCTTCCGCACGAGCGCGTAGTGCGCCACGTTGACCACGCGCCCGCCGGGGTGCCGGTACACCTTTCCGAACGCCTGCAACTGCTCGATGATGCTCGGGTCGTCGTATCCGAACAACTGCTCGAACATCTTCCGCGCGCTCAACATGAATTCCGCATTGTGTCCGATGTAGCGGCTCGGCAACATCAGCGCATCGGGGAAGGGCTTGCGCGCCCCCTTTGCAAGCAGGATTTGAAGTTGCTGGCCATCGAATCCAATCAGCACCAAGCTCAAAGAGAGCGCCACATTGAAATCGGGTTCGGCCTGCGGATATTGCAGCATGTCGTTCGAGGGTTCGGCCATCGCGTTGCGTCCATTCGGTTCGAGCGGCAAGTTAGTTTTTCAATCGATGCGGCTTTCGCAAAGAGGTGTTAAGCTATCCACACGGTTGTGCATAACGCTGTCGAATCGTTGTGGATTTCCCGGCGGGGGCGGGGGCGGGTTTTGGGGTAATTTCACGGTTCCTTTTTGGCCCAAACCTTCAGCATGAGCGACTCCTCCTACAGCACTTCCAATCGCGTCCGCAGCACGGCGCGCACCCCCGTTTCTCCGGAACTCGCGCTCGGCAAGATTCCGCCGCAGGCCACCGAACTCGAGGAGGCGGTCCTCGGAGCGATGATGCTCGAGGCGACCGCGGTGAACGCCGTCATCGACGTGCTTTCGGCTGAGAGCTTTTACAAGGAGTCCCACAAGGCCATCTACGCGACCATCGCCGAGCTCTTCAACGACTCGGAGCCGGTCGACATCCTGACCGTGACCGAACGGTTGCGGAAGCGCGGCGATTTGCCGATGGTCGGGGGCGCCTCCGCTGTGGCCCAACTCACGGCCCGCGTAGCGAGCACCGCAAACATCGAGGCCCACGCCCGCATCATTGCCCAGAAGCACATCCAGCGGGAGCTCATCCGGGTGTCCACCGAGATCACGACGAAGGCATTCGAGGAGACCACTGACGTGCTCGACCTGCTCGACGAAGCGGAGAGCCACCTGTTCGAAGTGGCGCAAGGCAACATCCGCCGGAGCTACGAGTCGATGAAGGACATCATGAAGAAGGCCCTGGAAGAGATCGACAACGCCCGGAATCAGGATGGCGGGGTGAGTGGCATTCCTTCGGGATTTGCCGGCATCGATAAGGTGACCGGGGGCTTCCAGCGCAGCGATATGGTCGTGTTGGCCGCCCGTCCAGGTATGGGTAAGACGGCCTTTGTGCTGTCGATGGCGCGCAACGTCACGGTCGACCACGGCATCCCGGTGGCGGTGTTTTCGCTTGAGATGTCGGCCATCCAGATCGTCCAGCGTTTGATTTCGTCCGAAACCGAAATCAGCTCGGACAAGTTCCGGAAGGGCACGTTGGAAGACCACGAGTACACCCAGTTGCACGAGCGCATCGGCAAGTTGTCAAAGGCGCCGCTGTTCATCGACGACACCCCGGCCTTGAGCGTCTTCGAATTGCGGGCCAAGTGCCGGCGATTGAAGTCGGCAAACGGCATCGAGATGGTCATCATTGACTACCTCCAGCTCATGAGCGCTGGGTCGGACAAGGGCAACCGGGAACAAGAGATCTCGACCATCTCGCGGTCAATCAAGTCGATTGCGAAGGAACTCGACATCCCGATCATTGCGCTCTCCCAGCTCTCGCGGAGTGTGGAAACGCGGGGGGGCGACAAGCGGCCCATGCTGTCCGACCTGCGGGAATCGGGCGCCATTGAGCAGGACGCGGATTTGGTGGCGTTCATCTACCGGCCGGAGTACTATGGCTTCACCGATTACAAGGATGGCATTGACACCGCTGGGTTGGGCGAATTTATTTTGGCCAAACACCGGCACGGGGCCCTCGAGGACATCAAGCTCCGCTTCGTTCAGCGCCTCGCCAAGTTCACGAACTGGGACGAGTTCGAGGAAGGTCCGGGGTTCAACCGGGGCGGTGCTTCGGGAGGCATGAGCCCGAACAGCGATTTCATGAACCAGCCGCCGACCGTGACGGTGCGCTCGCGGATGGACGACCTGCCCGAAAGCGATGCGCCATTCTGACGGCACGGGTTCCGTTTGTACCTTCGAGACATGGCAAAATTGAACGGAAGCGCGGCTCGGTGGGGGGCGTTGTTGGTGCTGGTGATGTGGGCTTGGCAGGCGCAGGCCAGCCGGATTTTATTGCCGATGGACGACAGCCAGCAGAACCACCTGAAGGCTTATGGCATTGCGTTTTGGGTGTTGGAGAACGACCTCGAGGTGGAGTGGCTGCTCAATTACCGGGGCGGGAGTTTTTTGTTGCCCAACGCACCAGAGATTGTTTCGGAGTGCATCATCCGAGGCGTTTCGCACCAGGTGCTTGCCGATGTGCAGGCGGGAGCCATCCTGCGCGAAATTGAAGATCCGGAGGTGAACATGGAGCACGTGAAGCTCGAGGTCGCGCCGAAGATTGCCGTGTACAGCCCGGATGGGAAGCAGCCGTGGGACGATGCGGTGACCTTGGTTTTGGCCTATGCGGAAATTCCCTACGACCGCGTGTACGACACGGAAGTGCTCAACGGTGACCTGGTGGATTACGACTGGCTGCACCTGCACCACGAGGATTTCACCGGTCAGTTCGGGAAGTTTTATCGCAGCTACCGCAACGCGCCTTGGTACCAGGACGAAGTGGCCTCGCAAAATGCGACGGCTCGGACCCTCGGCTTCCACAAGGTGAGCCACATGAAGCGCGAAGTGGCGCTCACCATAAGGGATTTCGTGCTCGGCGGCGGGTTCTTGTTCACGATGTGCTCGGGCACGGACTCCTTCGACATCGCTTTGGCAGCGGAGGACGTGGACATCTGCGCGGCGCCCTTCGATGGGGATCCGGCCGATCCGAATGCTCCCCGTGCCATCGACTACGACCGGGGTTTCGCCTTCCAAGACTACACCCTCGAGATGGACCCGATGGTGTACGAGTTCTCCAACATCGATGCCACGGAGGACCACACGAAATTGAAGCAGCTGAACGACTTCTTCACGCTGTTTGAGTTTTCGGCCAAATGGGACATCATCCCCACCATGTTGACCCAATCGCACGAACGGGCCATCCCAGGCTTCATGGGCCAAACCACCGCCTTCCGAAAGGATTTTGTGCGCCCCGATGTCATCATCATGGGGGAGACGAAAAGCACGCGCTCAGTGAAGTACATCCACGGCGAGCTCGGCCAAGGCCAATGGACCTATTACGGGGGGCATGACCCGGAAGATTACCGGCATTTGGTCAACGACCCACCGACAGATTTGAACCTGCACCCGAATTCGTGTGGGTATCGGCTGATCCTGAATAACATCTTGTTCCCTGCAGCGAAGAAGAAAGAGCGGAAGACCTAAGGGGTCAATTGCGTACCATCACCGACAAGGTGAACAGGAACAGTTCGCCTTCGAAGTCGGCGAATTGATAGTTCAAGGGGCCTTCCGCGCGCTTCGCCATGCTGATCAAGCCCAAACCGGCACCACCCCGTTCCGTCAATTCCCCTTCGCACAAAGTCTCCACATAGGCTTTGCGCAACTCGTCCCGGTTCATGCCATTGACTGCGGCCAACCGCTCGCGCAATTCAGAAGCGCTGTCAAAATCGACCACGTTGCCGGTCTGGATTTGAAAGCCCAGCGGCGTCAATTCCATGGCCATGAAGAACGGCGTGTCGCCGTTGCTGTCCACCCATCCGTGCCGCGCCACGTTCTGCAGGGCTTCGATGAGGACATGCCCCACGCGCCGCGTTTGTTTGCGGTTGCTTCCTGCAGCCTCAGCCGCTCGCTCACTCAACACGAGCAACGCGTCGGTAACCTCTGCTCCCAATGTGCCAGAGTAGGAAACCAACAACCCCAAACCATCCCCTGTTCCGGTGGTTTCCTGCAGCCGCTGGTGCAGTTCTTCCCTCAAGGGTTGGTGTATGGAGTGCGGTGGTGCCATAGTAGATGGTTAGACGAAATTAGTCAAAACAACGACTAAACCGACAAGTTCATCGATGTCACGAAGAAATTTAACATTCGCAAGTTAAGCGAACCTCGCGCTGCTCAACCACCGTATGGCCTAAAATGTGCGGTTAGTTTTCCACGGCATAAGCCTGATTAGTCGGCATTTATCCGGCACTCAGTTCACGTGCTTCCGTACCATGCGCTCGGCTACGAGGGCGACGCCTTCGGGCGTTCGGATCATGTCGTAAAAACTGGGGTGCATGAAGTTCAAGGTGCGCTGAAATGCGCGGCCTTCGAAATGGCAACGCCAAACTTGGAGCGCCAGTTTCTTCGTCGTCTCCCAGGCGTAGGTATTGAAACCAACCGGACGGGGAAAGCTTTCGATCCACATCCGCGCATCGGCGAGGTTGTTGATGGAGCTGCGGGCTTGAAGTGCCATGGGGTTCAATGGAATAGCCATGTTGAATTGTTTTTACAAGACAAAGGAGAAGGGCCACCTCGTAACTGATTTACGAGGTGAATTTTTTTTGAAGCCCTGGCCAAAAGGCGGCTTGCAACTGCGGCACATAGCGCAAGCCATCCACCGTCTCCACGCGGCGAAACGGCATGGGAGGCAGGTGGAAATGGCCCGGCAGCGCGACCGGCTCCGTTGCGTTCAAACGCGCAGCGGCTTCCGCTAGAAAGGCAATCCGAACCGGCCGCGGCCACACGGCGCGCGCGAGCCGATCGAGGGTCCAGAAATTGCAACGTAGGATGTGCACGTTGCCCGCGGCGTCGCGGCAGGTCAACTCCACGCACCGGGGTTCGGCCAGCACGTGCATCCGCAGGATTTCCACGGATGGCAGGGAAAGGGGGAGGGGAGGTGTGATCATGGCTGCAAGCTGGCAGCCTACCTCGTAACCGATTTACGGACTGTAAAAATTCAGTGCACTCGCCAATTGCTCCCGGATCCGCTCGCGCAATTCCACCGGTGACACCACCTCCACAGCTGGTCCGCAACCCAGGATCCACTCCACGAGTTCGTAGGTCGGAAGGACGCGCAAGGTGACCGCGAATCGACCGCCGTCCAAGGGGCAGATGCGCTGGGTGGCATGCAGGGGTTGGCTCTCCATATAACGCGCCTGAATCGGGGTGCAGTGGAGCAAGATGTCTTGGGGTTCGGCATCGATTTCCGTGATGCCGATGGAGTGTTCGAAGAAGCGGTCGGACGAAAAGTCAGCCGCCGGGCTGAAGTCCTCGTCGGTCACGACCACGCCTTCCACCCGGTCCAGTCCGAAGGTCAGGTAGTCCCCCCGCTCGGCGGACCAAGCGATCAGGTACCAACGGTTGCGGTATTCTTTGAGCAGGTGGGGCGCGAGGCGGTAGGTTTTGGCCTCCGCCGCATTGAATTTCCGATAAGCCAAATCCACCACCCGGCGCTGGCGAATCGCGGCAAACAGCTCGCCCAAATGCTCCGACCCATGCACCACCGGCGCCGTCTCGAACTGCACGGCATCCGCGAGCGGGGTCCCATCCAAGTCCGGCGCCAAGCTCAGCCGGTCCTGGATCTTGCCGAGCGCCTGGTCGAACTGCGCAAACACCGGCAAGTCCCGGTATTGCAGCAGCGTCCGGGCCGCGAAGTGAATGGCGTCGCGCTCCTCGTCGTTCAGCTGCACGGCGTTGATGCTGTAGTCCGGGTCGGTGTAGTGGTAGCCGCGGTGCTCGCGGTTGAACGCGATGGGCGCATAGAAGCCGAGGGACGACTCGTTCTTCATCGCCCACATGTCCTTCTCGATGGTGGACGCGCTGATCCGCTCGCGGTAGCTGCCGTACAGCGCCTCTTCGCACGCCCGTTGCAGGTCCGCTTTCGTCGGGTAGGGCCGCGCGGAATTCGTCAGGCACCGGTCGATGATCCGGTAGCGCATCAGGGCATTTTTGTTCACGGCCATGTCCCGAATTTAGGGCGTTTTCAGCTCCGCTTCGAACCGTTTCATGTAGGCCAAACCCCGCTCCACATAATCGGGGTGGTACGTCGTGGGCGGCCCCGCGGCGGGGTACGGCTTGCCCGTGTTGTGCACGTGGAAGGCGTCCTTGAATTGGCCGGCCCGAAGGCGCGGGCCGTAGGTTTCGTCGATCCAGCGGATGCCGTGGGCGATGGCGTCGGGGCCGCGCAGGTCGCGGATTTGGACTTCCAACCCGATGCACTTGTAGCCCATCAGCTGGAAGGGCCCCCAGCTCGTGGCCAAATTCCGCAACGCCTCTTCCGATGCGCCCACCAAATCCGCCGTCGTCACGTTCTCCAGCCGGTCGCGGCGCCCCGCCTGAACGGCCTGCAGCCGCTCGAAGATGTGCGGTTCGAACCGCCGCCCCGCCGGCTTCCTTCCGCCCGTTTCAAGCTCGATCAGCGCCAGGAAGTACGCCGCCGGCAACCCCCGCTCGCCCGCCTCGGCGACCACCGCATCCCCGTAGTGCATCCGCGTCACCCGGTGCCCGTGCAGGAGCCCGCCGCCCGTCCACCGCCCCTGCCAGCGCCGCCCAAACTCCAACGCGCCCCACGCGAGCCCTGCCAGCACGGCCACCGACAGCCCGATCGACACCCCGCGGTTCATGCCCCCACCCATTCGAGCCCCCACCGCACCAGCGGCAGGGCGGCCAGGGCGGGCAGGAAGTTCACGAGCGGCAGGGATTTGACCTGCAGCAAGTCGAGCCCCAAGCCCAGCAAGAGCACGCCGCCCAGCGCCGAACCCTCCGCGACCAACTCCGCTGACAGCGTGTCGCCCAGCCCCATGAATCCCAACGTCAGCGCCCCCTGGATCACCAGCACCGCCGGCGCCGCCCACAACACCCCGCGCCCGGCTGCGGCAGCCAAAAACGCGGAACTCACCAGGTCCATCGTCCCCTTCGCGTACAAGATCGAAGCGTCCCCGTGGATGCCGTCCTCCATGCACCCCACCACCGTCATCGCCCCCACGCAAAAGAGCAGCACCGCTTGCACCAGCCCGCCACTCGCCGCCCCGGCGGTCCACCGTTCCAGCCGTTCGTGCAGGCCCAGGGTTTGGCCTACCCCTGCGCCCACCACCAGCGACAAAAACACGGCGAACGGATCCTGCATCTCCCCGATCATCAGCACCGCCAAGCCCAACGTGAAGAGGCCCAGCGCCTGAAAGGTCACCCGCCGCAGCGACTCCGGCAGCCGCCGGCCCAGCACGAGCCCCACGGTCGCCCCCACGGCCACCGCCGCCGCATTGTATAGCGTTCCAAGCATGCCGGAAAGTTACATTTGCACCACCTAATCCTCGGCATGCAATTCACCCTCGAAGCCCAAGACCCCGGTTCGCGCGCCCGCGCCGGCCGCCTGACCACCGACCACGGCGTCATCGAAACCCCGATTTTCATGCCGGTGGGCACGGTGGGGAGCGTGAAGGCGGTGCCGCAGCGCGACCTCGCCGAAGACATCAACGCGGACATCATCCTCGGCAACACCTACCACCTGTACTTGCGGCCGGGGACGCACACGCTCGAGCAGGCCGGGGGCTTGCACCGGTTCATGCACTGGGACCGGCCGATCCTGACGGACAGCGGGGGATTTCAGGTGTATAGTTTGGCCGATAACCGGAAGATCAAGGAGGAGGGCGTGACGTTTCGCAGCCACATCGACGGGAGCAAGCACTTGTTCAGCCCGGAGACGTCGATGGACATCCAGCGGAGCATCGGGGCCGACATCATCATGGCCTTCGACGAGTGCCCGCCGTATCCGAGCGAGTACGGGTATGCGCGGAAGTCGATGGAGATGACGCACCGGTGGCTCGACCGCTGCATCGCGCGGCTGGCCGAGACGGAGCCGCTTTATGGGCACCAGCAGCACCTGTTTCCCATCGTGCAGGGGTCGACGTTCAAGGACCTGCGGGCGGCGAGTGCGGAGGCGATTGCGGAGCGCGGGGCGGCGGGGAATGCCATCGGCGGGTTGAGCGTGGGCGAGCCGCACGACGAGATGTACGCCACGTGTGATTTGGTCTGCGGCATCCTTCCCCAGGACAAACCCCGCTACCTCATGGGCGTCGGCACCCCCGCCAACATCCTCGAGTGCATCGCCCTCGGCGTGGACATGTTCGATTGCGTGATGCCGACCCGCAACGCGCGCAACGGCACGCTGTTCACGTGGCAGGGCGTCATGAACATGAAGAATGCGAAGTGGGAGAACGACTTTTCGCCGCTGGACCCGGAGGGGACCTCGCCGGTGGACACGTATTATTCGCGGGCTTACGTCAGGCACCTGTTCAAGGCGAACGAATTGCTGGGGTTGTACATCGCTTCGGTGCACAATTTGGCCTTCTACCTCGACCTGGTGCGGACGGCGCGGAAGCACATTCAGGCCGGTGACTTCCGGGAATGGAAGGACCGCGTGGTGCCGCAACTGACGGCGAAGGTCTAATTTCGCGGAATGAAGCGCTGGACGGCACGGCTTGGGCTGACGCGGCTTGACCGCTACATCATGCGGAAGTTCCTCACCACGTTCTTCTTCATGATCGGCGTGTTTTGCGTGATTGCCGTGGTGTTCGATTTGATGGAGTACCTCGATGACCTGCTGCGGAACGAGGCGCCGCTCGGAGGGACGCTGCTGTATTATTTGAGTTTTTGCTTTTACTTCGGGAATCTGCTGAGCGGATTCATCGTGTTTTTGACCATCATTTGGTTCACGAGCCGGCTGGCGCAGCAGACGGAAATCATTGCGATGCTGAGCGGAGGGATGAGTTTTCGGCGGTTCCTGCGCCCATATTTTCTAGCGGCGACGTTGCTTGCGGGGATGACGCTGGTGATTTCGCATTGGATCTTGCCGCGGGCAAATGAGCAGAAGTTGGATTTTGATTTCCAATACATCCATACCAAATTCAGCATCGCCGACCAACACCTCTACCGCGAAATCGAACCCGGGGTCATCGCCTACTTCCGGTCCATCACGGTCGACCGCCAAACCGGCTACCGCTTCCAACTCGAAAAATGGGACGAAGCAGGCCGCATGACCCAACACATCACCGCGGCCAAGGCGCAATGGCTTGAAAAGGACAGCACGTGGCACCTCGTCAACGCCGCCATCCGCAACATCGACCCCGACACGGGCCGCGAGCAATTCCGGTACTTGACGGCCTACGACACCACCATCGCGATGCAGATCAGCGACTTCGGCCAGCGCTCCGAACTCGTTTCCACCATGACCACCCCCGAACTCGACGAGCACATCATCGCCGTCGGAGCACTCGGTGCCCCCGTCACGGCGCTCGTCCTCGAACGCCA
>JALQTD010000160.1 GCA_023264155.1 Flavobacteriales bacterium
GTTCGCCGTGTACTCCGGCGTGTCGAAGCTGACCTTCACGTGGCTCATCGCCGCGAGGTTGTAAATCTCGTCCGGCCGCACCTCTTGAATGATCCGGATGAGGTTTGTCGAATCGGTCAGGTCGCCGTAATGCAGCCGGAAGCGCGCGCCCTCGGTGTGCAAGTCCTGGTAGATGTGGTCAATCCGGTCGGTGTTGAACTGCGAGGCGCGGCGCTTGATGCCGTGCACCTCGTAGCCTTTTTCGAGCAAGAGTTCGGCCAAATACGAACCGTCTTGCCCCGTGATTCCAGTGATCAGGGCGCGTTTCATGCGATAAAATTAGCAATGAGCCGCAGGGGCCAACCCCTCCGCGTTTCCCGCAAGTTAGGCAATTCCGAGCGCTCAGTTCCCGCCCGCGAGCTGTTGGTTTTCGACCAAATTCCGGTACAAGCCTTCCCGCGCCATCAGCTCCTCGTGCGTGCCCTCCTCGGCCACCCGCCCCTCGTGCAACACCGCGATGCGGTCCGCATTCCGAATCGTCGAAAGGCGGTGGGCAATGACCAAGCTCGATCGGCCCGCCATCAGCCGCTCCAGCGCCACCTGCACCTCCTTCTCCGAGGCCGTGTCCAGCGCACTCGTGGCCTCGTCGAGCAGCAGCAAGTCCGGGTCGCGCAGAATGGCCCGCGCGATGGCAATCCGCTGCCGCTGCCCGCCACTCAACTGCACCCCCCGATCGCCGACCAGCGTGCCGTAGCCCTCCGGGAACGCCGTGATGAATTCGTGCGCGTTCGCTTGGCGCGCAGCCGCTTCGATCTCGGCATCGCTCGCCCCGGGCTTCCCGTACGCGATGTTCGACCGGATGTCGCCCCCGAACAAAATCACTTCCTGCGGCACGTAGGCAATCCGCATCCGGTACCCCGTCAACGGGTAGTCCGCCAAGTCCTTCCCGTCGACGGAGATCCGCCCTTCGGTCGGCGCGTGGAAACGCAGCAGGAGGGAGGCGATGGTGGACTTCCCGGCTCCGGAAGGCCCCACGAGCGCCACCTGGTGCCCCGCTTCAATGGCCAGGTCGAGCCCGCGCAATACCGGCATGTCCGGCCGGTTCGGGTAGTGAAATGAAACGCCCTCGAAGCGCACCGCCCCCTTCATTTTCGGCACCGCCGACGGCGCCAGCCACCCGGCCGCAGCTTGCTCGAGGTCCGCAGGGTGCTCCGCCTCGCTGCCCGTCGCCGGCAATTCCGACGCTGCCCGCACCGGCTCCCGCTCCTCGTGCAGCAAGTCCATGAGCGTGTCGATGGCGCCCAACCCGCGCTGCAACGCGCTGAACTGCGCGGCCAGCCCGCCGATGGAGCCCGCCACGAGCCCGGTCATGAGCAAGAAGGTGAAGAAGTGCTCCGACGCCAGCCCGCCCTCGGCCATCAAATCCGCCCCACGGAAGATGACCAAGGTGATCGCCCCGAAGATGAACAGGATGATGAACGAAGCGAAGGCCCCGCGCCAGATCGCCCCGCGCATGGCGAGCGTCCGGATTTCGCGGATGCTGCCGAGGTAGCGCAGGATTTCGAGCGCTTCACCGGCGAAGCTCTTCACGCTCACCATGCCGGTCAGGGATTCCTGCACGATGGAGTTCGAGGCGGCGACTTGGTCCTGCGTCCGCTTCGAGAGCTTGCGGATGAACCGGCCAAACCCAATCGCAGCCAAAATCATGACCGGCAACGTCCCGAGCATCAGCAGGGTCAGGTGGACCGAGAAGTACAGGAGCGCGGCGATCCCGCCGACGACGATGATGATTTGGCGCAACAACTCCGCCAGCGTCGTGGTGAACACATCTTGCACGGCCGTGATGTCCGAAGAAATGCGGCTGTTCAAATCGCCCACACTGTGCGTGTCGTAATAGCTCATCGGCAGGCTCACCACGGCTTGGAACGCGTCCCGGCGCATCGCGAGCATCATGTTCTCGGTCATGTGCGCGAAGAGGTAAACGCGGATGAAGCTGAGCACCGCTTGCACGCCGAGGATGGCCAAAATCGCCCACCCGATAGCCTCCAGATCCCCCATATCAATGTTCAGGCCCGCCATCAAGTCCGGCCCGGCGGTGGCCTCCCCGCTCACGCCGACTCCGCCGAGCTGCCCCCACATCCGCGTGACGAGCAGGGTCAACACGCTGCTCACTGAGATGATCAGGATGCCGACGGCGTACCCCCACGCATACGGCCGGAGGTACCGGCCCACGCGCTTCACGCGCGCCCAATTCTTCCATTCGAATTTCTTGCCGTCGTCGTCGGTGGACCGGGAGTGTCGTGCCATGGGACAAAATTACGCCCGGGCGGGGGTAAATTTGCGGCCGGATGGCGGGGTGGAAAGAAATTCACAAACGGGTTTTGGTAAAGCTGAAAACTTCCACTATCTTTGCCCTCCCGAAAACGGAAACCACTCCGCAATCGGCTCAACACGCTCGATATGAAAAGGACATTCCAGCCCTCCGTACGGAAACGCCGCAACAAGCATGGCTTCCGCAAGCGCATGGCCTCTGCCAACGGCCGCAACGTGTTGGCTTCACGCCGCCGCAAGGGCCGCAAGAAGCTGACGGTCAGCAGCGAACGCCGCCACAAGGGCATCGAGCGTTGATCCGTTTGGAGCGCACGCTCCACGGGCATTGAACACGACCAACCCACTCAAAAAGGGACCCCATTTCAGGGTCCCTTTTTGCGTTGTGCGTGCCGCGGGGATTTTGTTTTGAATTCAGTGCAATAAAGGCAGGTGTTTTGCGTTTGCTTTGCGCTGTTCTTTCGAGACCTAATCGCCACCTGTCCCCCGCATGCGCAACACTTTTCCTGTTTGGCCCCTTCTGTTGGGTGCCCTTTTTTTTATGGTTTCCTGCAGTGATTCCAGTTCGGAATTCAAGGTCCTTCCCTCTGAAGCCAGCGAGTACATTGCGGAATACACGTCCGGAATCATTTCCGCGCAAAGCGAGGTCGTCGTCGTCCTGACCGAGGATTTGGGCGCGGGCATCGTGCCGGGCACGCCCATCGAGGAAGCGGTTTTTGCGTTCGAACCTGAAATCAAGGGCCGGACGGTTTGGAAGTCGAGCCGTTCCCTGGCCTTCATTCCAGATCGGCTGGCGTCGGGCCAGC
Source organism: Flavobacteriales bacterium (assembly GCA_023264155.1). Classification (GTDB taxonomy): domain Bacteria; phylum Bacteroidota; class Bacteroidia; order Flavobacteriales_D; family Sanyastnellaceae; genus JALQTD01. The sequence goes on from JALQTD010000160.1 coordinate 3,114, forward strand.
AGTACGATGCCGCGTTCCATTTGGGCAAACTCCGTGAAGTCCCTGCCGCCATCAGCACCCTGGCGTTCAGTTTCCAAACCATCGAACAGGCGTTCACCTTGCACAGCTACCGCTTGGAACCTTACTCCAACGCGGACTTCACGTGGAACAAGCTCTACTTGACCTTGCGGAGCACCGATGTGGCGACGTTGAGCGACGTAGAAACGATGGGACTCGATGGCATCGACCGCCCGTTCGAGTGGGAGGTCGACGCGACGGGGCGCCTGTTCACGGGCGTGTTGGATTCGGTGGCGCGCATGCAGGAGGAGCAGGTCTTCCGTTGGATGGAGGGGGATGCGCCTCGCGATTCGTTGGTCATCCCGTCGATCCGGGATTTTCGGCTGTTGGACCAAAGCCCCGTTCAGCTTCCCAACCAGCGCCTGACCTTGACCTTTTCCAGTCCCATTGCCGCCGATCAGCCTTGGCTCGGCATGTTCCAGCTCGGCGGAGTGGATGTCAAGGAGGTCGAGATCGATGGCCCGCGCGTAACCTTGGTTCCGGAGGAACCCCTCATCGGTGTGGCCGAATTCCGGGTAGCCCAGGGGCTGCGGAATGCGCGGGGCGAGTTGCTGCCAGCTGATGTGGTAGGGGAGGTGGAATTCACGGCGGAGAAGCCGGCGGTGCGCTTCGCTTCGTCGGGCAACATCGTCGCCGGATCGGGCGAGGCCGTGGTGCCGATTTCGGTGGTCAACCTGAAGGCCATCGACGTGCGCGTGTACCAAGTGTACGAGGGCAACATGCTGCAGTTTTTCCAGGGCAACGACCTCGATGAGGGGAGCGAGCTGCGGTCGGTGGCGCGCCCGGTGGCGGAGCGCCGGATTGAGCTGGGGATGGAGTCGGAGGGGCAGTGGGCGCATTACGGCTTGGATTTGGACCAAATCATCCGACGGGAACCCGGCGCCATCTACCGCCTCGAACTGCATTTCCGCCCATCCTACAGCCTTTACCCGTGCACGGCAGACATCGCTGACCCGGCGCCGTTCAGCCCAGATCCCGACCGGTTCAGTCCCTACTACAGCGAGCCCTGGAGCGTTCCCGGTTACACCTATTCCGAGCGCGACAATCCGTGCCACGTGAGCTACTACAGGCCGGGGCGCAAGGCTACGAAAAACGTGCTCATCTCGGACGTCGGCCTCGTGGTAAAAAGCGGTGGCGACACCTGGCACGCCTACGTCAGTGACCTCCCAACCGGACAGGCCACCTCCGGCGCGGAGGTAGCGTTTTTCAACTACCAAGGCCAGCCCATGGGTTCCGCGCGCAGCAACGCCCAAGGCAAGGTGAGCGTGGCCCTCGACG
>JALQTD010000161.1 GCA_023264155.1 Flavobacteriales bacterium
GGAAATGGCCGTTCAGCATCCTGCTTCAAACGACAGGACGTGGTCGGAGGCTTTTTTTGACGCGGCCCACGCGGAGAAGTCCGCTGCCAAGATGCGGGACTTTTTGCGCTCCACCCCCGGACTTCGGGCCGCGGAGGCCATTTGGAACGGGGATTGGCGGGAAGTGTTGCGCGTGTGTCTGCTGCCGTATCCCGGTGAATTGTGGGCGCGTGCTGAGCAGGTAGATGCGTCCGATGCCCTGCTGGAGGGGCCAAACGCGCTGCAGTTTGAGGCAGATGGCTGGGGTTGGGCGAGCCGCGATTGGGCGCACTTTGAAGTGCTGCTCGATCGCTTGAGCCCGCGGCGCAGGTTGGCCTTCGGCGAAGTGCAAGCCCGGAACATCTCCTCGGCGATTGAGGCATCGAAGGCCCGTCCCTTCAGTGCGGCTTTGTTCGCTTTGGGCATTCGGCACGTTGGGGCCGAAGTGTCACAATGGCTCGCAGAAGCGTTCGGGAGCATGGAGGCCCTGATGGCGGCGTCCCGTGAGGAGCTGCTAAAAATCCACGGCGTGGGCGAGGAAATCGCCGACAGTTTGTTGGAATGGGGGAAGCAGCCGGCACACCGGGATGAATGGCAGGCCTTGGCCGGTGCGGGCGTTGCCATGCAGGCGAGCGCACAGGAGCGGAGTGCCCAAGGCGATGCACTTGCGGGAGGGACCTACGTGATCACGGGTACGCATCCGGTGTCCCGTGAAGCACTGGGCGACCTCATCCGTGCCCAAGGCGGCAAGGTCACGGGGGCGGTTTCGAAGAATACCACGGCCTTGGTTGCGGGGGAGAAAGCGGGCTCCAAGCTGGCGAAAGCGGAATCGCTCGGCGTTCCAGTTTGGGACTACGCTGCGCTGCTCGCCCGCATTGGGGAGTCGGAGGGAAAGGTTGCAACTTGAACGGGGGGAGCATGGATTTTGTCGCGATCGATTTGGAGTGGGCTTCGGATGTGCCGGGAAACCTGTGCGAAATCGGAGTGATCTGGGTGGCAGGGGGGAAGGAGGTGGCCGCGTACCGGTCTTTGGTTCGTCCGATTCACAGGGAATGGGGCACGTGGCAGTTTCTGAATCTGCCTTACGGGCTTGAAGAGGCAATGAATGGGCCTGATTTTAAGGATGTTTGGCGCGAATTGCTCCCCCAAATCAGTTCCCTCCCGTGGGTGGCGCACAACGCCGCTACCGCGGAGGCCCGGATGCTCGGTGCGGCGCTTGCGCACCACGGATTGGAGGCACCCGATCCGGGATTGGTTTGGTGCACGTTGGACCTGGCGAAATCGGTGTGGCGGGATGTTCCGGCGCATGGTTTGCACCGCATGGCCGAGCACCTGGAGTTTGATTTGGATCACCACAACCCGGAGAGTGATGCGCGCGCTTGCGCCAAATTGGTGGTTGAAGCCGCCGATCGACTAGGGGTCAACGGATTCGAAGCGTTAGCGGAACGTGCCCGGTGGGAACCGCATCCTCTGCACCTGCAAGCACCCGCGTTGCCAGCAACGCCCACGGCCCCCGAGGTGTTTGGCGTCGCCTTGACGCCATGGAAATCCCCTCGACCGTTCAGCGGATGGAAGGCAGGTGACCGGTTTGTGCTGAGTGGGTTGCCGGAAGCGCAGAAGCACGCCATCAAGACCGCGGCGCGCCAACGCGGCCTGAAGCCCGTTCAAACCATCAACGGCAAAACGGCCTTCGTCATCGCGGGAGCCGTAATGGGACCTGCTAAGTACAAAAAGTGCCAAACGTTGCAAGTCCCCATCATCAGCGTCGCGGAATGGGAACGCTCAGCCGGCTCCTCAATCGACTAAGAGCCGCGATACATGCCGCTCCCCTGTGGCATCTTGCGTTTCGAGGAAATAGCAACCCGGTGACAACACGGGCAATTGCCACATCGGTTGCCCCGACCACTCCTTCAACTCGTCGACGAAGGCTCCGGTCATGTTGAGCAACCGCACTGCCACCACCTCAGCGGGAATTTCGAGGTGCAGCGGACCGTTCTGCGGGTAGGGGTTGGGCCACGCACGGAAGTGGGGAGCATCGTCGGTTTCAGCAATGGAAACGGGGTTCGCGTTGCCTTCCCATTCGATGGTGCACGGCTGGTGGTCCGTCCCCCAATCGAGCAGCTGGTTCACGCGCATTTCATCGTTGAGGGCAAAGACGAGCCAATCTTCGCGGTGCGCCACCACACCATCGCAGTTGATGGCCACCAGCCCGCTTGGCCGCTCGAAGAAGGCGTTGTAGACGGAGTTGTCCGGGTTGTCCGCATACATTTGAAAAGGAAAGTCCAAATCCGTTGCTGCGTTCCAAGATGCCACTGCACTCACCCGCTCGCCGTAGTTCGCTGCTTGCACCACCAAGGTGTCGGTGGTTTCCATCGGAGGACAATTCGAGGGGCAAGCGCCTTCGTCCGGGTGCGCCTCCATGCCATACAGCCAAACCCACCGGAATTCATTCTGATGCGCGAGGATGAAGTTCCGAGCGGTCAGGTATTCTTCGCTGACAATGGACGTCCGGAAGATGTCGGCAAAACGCGGGCAACTTACAGATCCATTGACCACCACGACGGGCTTGGGGCCTTCGAGTAAGCTGTAGAGCTCCACCCGGACACCGTCCTCGTCGTAGATGGTGAAGTTCGCCACGGTGTCACCGATTTGGTATCCGCCGGACATGTCGAATGCCTCGCCGTGATACGGAATGCTTTCAATGGTTTCGTCAAAGCTGGGCCGCGTAGCGGTTCCCAAATCGCTGTATTGAGCGAGGGCCGCTCCACCGCAAAGGGTGAGCGCACCGAACAGGTAGAATTGGCGCATGGTTTCAGTCTTGCAAAGGCAAAACTACGTGCGCTCCCATTTGGTTCAATTAAAAGCCAAACAATTAACGTTAAGGAAACGGAGAGCCCCAGGCGGAATGCGCATAATCCAGCGTATCCGTGAGCGTATGCAAGAAGGCGACGAGCGCTTCTTTTTCGGCCTCCGTCAAGGCCATCTGCATCGGCGGCTGGCCATCCGGTCCGAAGCCCAGTTCGCTCAGGCGGTGATTGAGCTGCGGATGCGCTTGCAAGCCATCGGAATAGAAGTCCACCACCTCCCGCAACGTGGCGAACCGACCATCGTGCATGTAAGGCGCTGTCGCCCCGATGTTCCGAAGGGAGACCACCCGGAATTTCCCGTCGTCGGCAGGGTTTCCGGTTAATTCCGCCAGCCCGCCATCGCCTTCTCCGCTGTAGTCCGTACTCAATCCATTGACCATCAATTCCGTAGGGGTGTAGAAATTGAAGGTGGCATGGCAGGTGTTGCACCGGGTCCGGGGTGAAAAAAACAACGCCCGCCCTTCGGCTTCTTCTGCGGTGTAGTTCGAAAAATTGAGAGCGAGTCCGGCATCGTACCGGGATGCATGGGCGGGCAACGTGCGGAGGAATTGCACCAGCGCAGACGCCAAGCCCGCAGCGGTAACGCTTGAATCGCCGTCAAAAGCATCCGCGAACAAGGCGCGGTAGTGCGGGCGAGCTTGAAGTCGTTCCGTCAATGCGCCGAGGTCCATGGCCATTTCATCGGGGTGGGCGATGGGCTGCAGGACTTGTTCGCTCAAGTCGCTTTCCCGTGCGTCCCAGAACAAGCGGGGGGTGTAGGCCAAATTCACCAACGCCATGCTATTGCGGTGCGTCACGCCGCCATCCACGCCGAAGGACACGGGGGAGGGATCGGCAAATCCATGCTCGGGCTGATGACACGATGCGCAGCTGATGGTTTGGTCCACGGAAAGCGAAGGGTCGTAAAACAACACGCGGCCGAGCGTGGCGCCTGCATCCGTGACCGGGTGCTCGAAATCGTTGACCTCGAACAGGTTCATAGCCGGGTTTTCGAGCCACAGGTCGGGGTAAACCTGTGCACTGTAAGGAAACGGCGTGTCGGGGAGCACGGGCACGGGATAGTCGACTCCGCCGCAGCAGACCACGGGCTCAGTCACGGGCTCCGGCTTGCACGCCCAGAACGCTGCGCACGCAGCGAACCCCACTGCCAGCCGCTTCATGGCCGGATGACTTCGAGTTCGGTGGTGGCTTGCCCTTCCTGCACGCCGCCACACGTGATGCGCCAGTCGAGGAGGACGTAATAGGTGCCGGGGCTCACGGGGTTGCCGTTGAGGTCGTGGGTGTCCCAGCGGATGGGCAGACCGGAGTTTTGGTAGACCAAATTCCCCCACCGATTGAAGACCCGCAGCTGATACCGCTCCATCACGCCGAGCACCTCAAAGCCCGGATCATCGGCCAAAAAAGCCCGGAACGTATCGTTGCGGCCATCGCTGCCCGGCGTCACCACGTTCGGCAAGGTCAAGCTCGAGGCATCCACCGCGGCATCCGGATCCTGGTACACGAACACCGAGTCCACCCCCGTGCAACCGTTCTCGGCCAAGGTC
>JALQTD010000162.1 GCA_023264155.1 Flavobacteriales bacterium
GAAATAGATCCAGCCGGAGAGGTTGCCTGTGGTCGTGATTTGGCCTACGGTGACGGCGTAATCGTCTCCTGCGAAAGCAGGGTGGGCCAAATCCAGCGCGCTAGGGTAGGTCGTGAACAAGGCAAATCCCAAGCTGTCATCCACCACCGTGTTCAAGCCCGCATTGAAGTCCACGAAGGGATTGATGAGGCCAACGGCAGTGTTCATGTTGTACCCGTCCACTTGTTGGGTAGCACCGATGGTCAGCCACGAATCGTAAGCGGTGCCGGGCGCGACTGCGAGCAAGTTGGGATTGAATTCAGCGCCGACGTCGGTGCCGAGCGGGTGATTGATCCAGGCCGGAGTTGCCGTGGAGTTCAGTTCGAAGGGGTTGCTCGCATCACCGCCGATGGCGCTGATGAAAGAGGTTTGGTTCGGGGTGTGCAGGATGAGCCGGTACGTGGTTGCTCCTGTGAAGTCAATGCCGTCAATGATGCCTGTCGGCTGGGCATAGGGGGCTGCCTCCAACCAATATCCGGCTGGGGCTCCGGCCATGAGGTCGTTCCCTTCGCAGTCGAAGCCGGGGGCGGGGATGTCGCAGGTTCCGTCGTCATCGGTGGCGTCGGCGTTGAAGTTGCAGGCCGAATCATCGGTGCAGCCTGGAATTTCAAAGGCATCGCAAATGCCATCTGCATCGCTGTCATTGAGGCAGTTCCCATCGCAATCGTATTCCGCTGCGGGGTAGGTGCAGGAACCATCGTCCGTCGAAGCGGCGGGGTCGTAATTGCAGGCCTCGAAATCGGTGCATCCTGGCTCACCGTATGGGGAGGCCGCGAGGATGGGAAAGCGCTGCCGGATGTCCTCCGACTGATCTCCGTTCGGGAAGAGCTGCAAGTAGACCCAGCCGGTGAGGGTGCCGGCGGTGGTGATTTGGCCCAAAGTAACGGCCTGGTCAGATCCCGCAAACGCCGGGTTGGAATAATCGAGTGCGCCGGGGTAGGTCGTGAAGAGGGCGAAACCGATTGAATCATTCACCAAGACGTTTTCACCTGCGTTGAATGCCGTGAAGGGGTTGATGTCTCCGATGGCGGTGGATAGTTCAAAATCCGCTGAACTTTCGGTAGCGCCGATGGTGAGCCACGAATCGTAAGCGGCTGAAGGAATGAATGGGAAGAGGTTCGAGTTGACATCTGTCCCCACGTTCCATCCTGCCACGGGGTCGTTGAACCAGGCCGGGCTCGCATCCGACGTGAGTTCAAATGAATTTGAAACATCCCCTCCCATGGCGGAAACGAAGACTTCTGGGGCTGGGGTGTGGAGAACGAGCCGGTAGGTGGTGTGTCCGGTTAAGTCAGCAGCACCCACGAGGCCGTCGTGCACGGCAATGGGCTCCAGTTGCACCCAATAACCATCCAATCCGGTGCTGTTGCCTGCGCAATCAAAGCCGGTCTCGGGGTAGGTGCAAGGGCCTTCATCCGTGGCGTTGGGGTCGTAGTTGCAGGCGCCTTCATCTTGGCATCCGAGCATTTCGAAGGCATCGCAAATGCCATCCGCATCGGCGTCTTCGATGCAGTTGCCCGCACAATCCACGTAGGTTGAAGCCGGATACGTGCACGTGCCGTCCTCCTCATTTGCTGCCTCGTCGTAATTGCAAGCGGCTTCATCCGTGCAGCCTGGATTGACGTACGGGTTTTCGCTCAAGATGGGGAAATGGCAGCGCAAGTCCTCCGTTTGCGTGCCGTCGGGGAAGATCTGGATGTAGAAGGTGCCGGAGAGGGTGCCGGTGGTCGTGATTTGGCCCAAAACGATGGACAAATCGTCCCCTGCAAATCCGGGATGTCCTGCCTGAAGGGAACCCGGATACAAATTGAAGATGGCGAAACCGATGGCGTCGTTGACCAACACGTCTTCGCCTGCGTTGAAGGTCGTGAAGGGGTTGATGGCGCCCGTCGCCGTGGACAGGGAATAGCCAGGGGTGGCGGATGTGGCCCCGATGGTCAACCAGCTGTCGAAATTGTACGCAGGAAAGAAAGCGGGGAGCAGCAAAGAGGCGTCTGCGCCGATGTCCACTCCGAGGGGGTGGTTGAACCATGCGGGTGAAGCGGTCGAACTGAGCTCGAACGGATTGGAAGCGTCGCCTCCGATGGAACTGATGTATGCCGTTGCGTCCGCAGTGTGAAGGATCAGTTGGTAGGTGGTGTGCCCGGTCAGGTCGTGGTCGCCCACCACGCCATCGTGAGCAACCACGGGATGGGCTTCAAGCCAATACCCTTCAGGGATGGGGTCGGCAAGAAAGGCAGTCGTCGGCTGCGCAAGTAACGCTGTGGCGCCGAGGCTGAACAACGTGAACCAGATGGCGAGAATTCGCATGTTGCGATGAATTGGTTAAGGTCAGGCGGCCTGACACTCACCAAGTTACACGCAATGCATGCGCACGGCACAGGGCTTGCGGAGGTGCAATTCCTGTGCATAATTTGGAGGCGAAAGGCCATGCAATATGCGAATAAATAGGGCGAGAAGCAAGATGAACCTGCAATTTGTGCCCACAAAAAACTTATTCACATCGCGCGCCCTCCCGGTCTCCGGTTGGCCCACAAGGGCCTGTTCGAATCAGCCAAAAACGATGTTCACGATGCGACCGGGAACCACGATGACTTTGCGGATGGTGGCGTCGCCGATTTGCTTGGTCGTGCGTTCATCGGCGCGTGCGATTTGCTCGATTTCGTTGGGGGTCAAATCAGTAGCGACCTTCAATTTGAATCGAACCTTGCCATTGAACGACACGGGCATTTCCACTTCATCGTCCACGAGCCAGCGCGCTTCCGCCTTCGGCCACTCCGCATCGATGACCAGTCCTGAACCTCCTGCGGCGCTCCAGAGCGTTTCTGCGAGGTGGGGAGCGAGTGGGCTCAACAACACCGCGAGGGGCCGCAGGGTGGTTGGGCCCACCGCGGGGCAGTCGGACAACTCATTCACCGCAATCATCAACGCACTGACCACCGTGTTGAACGCGTGGCGATCGATGTCGTCCGTGACTTTTTTGATGGTCCGGTGCAGGATGCGGTTCGCTTCGTCAGAGGCTTCGCCTGCAGTAGCCCCTGCGTAAAGCCGCGACAGCTTGCGGAGGAAGTTGTGCACCCCGCTGATGCCTTGGGTGTCCCAGGGCTTGTGCTGGGTGAGGGGGCCGAGGAACATTTCGTAGCAACGCAGGGTGTCGGCACCGTATTTGGCCACCAATTCGTCCGGCGTTTGCACGTTGTATTTGGACTTCGACATCTTTTCCACCTCGTGCCCGCAGACGTATTCGCCGTCGTCGTTCAGCAAGAAGGTGGCGTCGGCGAATTCGGAGCGCCAGGCCTTGAACCCTTCGGTGTCTAATTTGTCATTATTGACCAAAGAAATGTCAACATGAAGTCGTTGCGTTGCATGCTGCTTGCGCTGCTCGTACGTGACGAACGTGTTCGTGCCTTGGATGCGGTAAACGAAGCTTGACCGGCCCAGGATCATGCCCTGGTTGATCATGGACTTGAAGGGTTCGTCGAACCCGATTTGCTCGCGGTCGTAGAGGAATTTGGTCCAAAAGCGGGCGTACAACAAGTGCCCGGTGGTGTGCTCCGCTCCCCCCACGTACAAATCAACCTGTCCCCAGTAATCCGACTTGGAACGGTCGCAGAACGCGGTCGTGTTGTGCGGGTCCATGTAGCGCAGGAAATACCAACTCGAACCAGCCCAGCCGGGCATGGTGTTCGCTTCCATGCGGTCGCCGCGGAAAACGGGCCAGTCCTCCTTGCGCGCACGGGCTAGCGGCGGCTCGCCATCGGCCGTGGGCAAATAGGCGTCCACGGGGGGCAGCGTCACCTGCTCGTCCCGGATCAAGATTGGCTCGTCGCCGTCGTAGTAAACGGGGAACGGCTCGCCCCAGTAGCGCTGGCGGCTGAAGACGGCATCGCGCAACCGGTAATTGACCCGGCCCGTGCCGTGTCCGCCTGCTTCCACGAGCGCAATGGCCTGTGGAATGGCCGCTGCCGCGGTCAATCCCGAGAGCGGCCCGGAGGCTTTCAGCGTGGCGGATTTGTCTGTGCAAGCCCCTTCAGCGGGATCGTGGCCTTCGAAAATGCCGGGAATGGGCAGGCCAAATTCCGTGGCAAATCGCCAATCGCGCTCGTCGCCTGCGGGCACGGCCATGATGGCACCCGTCCCGTAACCGGCGAGTACGTAGTCAGCAATGTAAATGGGCAGCCGGTCGCCGGTCAATGGGTTGAGGGCGTAGCCGCCGGTGAAGCAACCCGTGACCTCCTT
>JALQTD010000163.1 GCA_023264155.1 Flavobacteriales bacterium
CCGTTGTGCACGAAGCGCTGGTTGAAGGGGTCATATTCGTACGACTCTTGGTTGAACACGTTGAACGTGCCGACGTGTCCGTAGCGCATGAAATTGTCCCCGTGCGAGGCGTCCTGCACGCGTTGGTAGGTCTGCGTGTAGTCGGCCATGACTTGGTAGTACACGTTCTTCAGCGTGGAACCGGCCGCTTCGTCGCTGTCGTCGTTGTTGAAGCGCTGGGCAAACTTCACGTAGCCGCGCCAGTCGAAGCTGAGCACGTCGAGGTTGTTCTCCCAGTTCGCGAGCATGTTGCTGTACGAGAAGCTGTTGTTGCGGTTGTAAGCGCCGGTGGCACCGAACGTGAGCGAGGTGGTCTCGTTCGTGTTGACGTCGATTTTCGCCACGAGGTTTGCGCTTTGGCTGGACACGTTCATGCGCGTGGGGACCTTCGTGAAGGCCGTGTCCGTGAGGAAATCCGCGTTGAAGAGCGCCCCGTTGATGTCGCCTGAGGACGAGATGTTTTGGCGAAGGGGATTGGCCAAAACGTACTCGCGCGCAGCGTCCGTCATGCGGTACGTGCCGTCGAAGGCTGGGCGGGGGTCCTTTTGGTAGGTGTAGTTGCCTGACAAGAACAAACCGACGAGCGGCCGCACATTGTTGCCCTCCTCATCCTTTTCGAACAGGAGCGGACCCGAAATGCTGCCTTCCACCAAGTTGTATCCGAACCGGTCGAGGCCGTAAGCCGTCTCACCCACGGGAACACCCGACGAGATGACTTCCGCGCCACCGAACCACTTCGAGGAGGAGTTCCGGAGGGACATGTTCACGACACCCCCCGTCACGTCACCGATGTTCGCGGGAATACCGCCGGTGATGACCTGTACCTGTTCGATGGCCGACTTCGGCAGGGCGCTCGAACCGCGCACCTTGATGCCGTCGATGTACACCCACGTGGACGAGGTCCGCGCACCCCGGATGGAGATGCCGCCACCGGTACCCGCGGTACCGACACCGGCTACGGTCGAAGCGATGGTTCCGACGTCCCGGCCCGGCATCTTGTCGATGTCTTCACGGGCCACGGTGCCACCGGATGTACCGCCTTCCTTGTCGATGAGCGGTTCTTTGTATTCGATGACTTCCGCTTCGTCGATCATCACCCCCGGCGAGAGGGTCACGTTCACGAACTGGATTTTGTTGGCCAAAACCTTGACCCCCGTAATCTTCTGCGACTGGTATCCCACGAAGCTCACCACCACGTCATACGTGCCGGGCTGAATGGGCTTGATGGTGTATTCACCGTCCATATCGGTGTTCACACCGGTCACCTGGTTCCCGTTCAGGAAGAGGATGACGCTACAGAAGGGCATGGGATCACCGAGGTCGGCGTCGGTAACCTTTCCTTTCAAGGTTCCGGATCCCGATTGCGCGAAAGCGGAGAAGGTCACCGCCAACAGGGCAAACAGAAATAGGGTAGGACGCAACATGCGAATCATTTGTTACAGGCGTTCGGATACAAGTGCGGTAAATATAGGGCGGTCATGTTGGGTTGCGAAAAAGCGTTAAACAATTGATAACAATGAGTTTGCACGTCAATTGTAACAGAAATATCACGTCAAGTTGACCGCGAAATGGCGGTTTTTGGCTGAGGTGGGCGTGCAAGTGACCGTTTCAGCGGGTGCCACGGAGGACCCGAAGCCACCACGGCGTGGTGCGGCCGCGGGCGATGCGGCGCGACTCCTTGTAGCTCCGGCGCATGCGTTTGCGGGTGGCCCGGTCCTGGTTTTTCCAATGGCGGCGCTGCGCTTCGGCGCGGGCTTTGTTGGCTTCGTCGATTCGGGCTTGCTTGGCGGACTCGGCCGCCTCAATGGATTCCTGAACGGTGCGCGGAGTTTCGGTTTGGCCTACAACTTCGGGAGCCAACGCGACCGCGGCGATGAGGGCAAAAAACGGGATCCACTGCTTCATGACCGGCAAGGTACAAACGCAAACACCCCGGCCGAAGCCAGGGTGCTTAACATGCGGTTGGGTGCAGCTTACTTTGCGCGGCGCAGCAAGTAGCGCGTGCAGTAAATGCCGGACTTGCCGCCGTCGGTCGGTGACTGAACACCCGTGTTGACGAACTGCAGTTCCCAGCCCTGCTGCGAGAATTCGTTGAGCTTCGCCGTCACCATGACATCGTTGTCGTAGATGTTCTCGAGCTTGATGCCCACGGCGCTGTACAAGTTATTGATTTTCAGTTCTTCCATGCTGCCGCCTTGGTCGACCAGGATGCGGCTGCGGCCGAGGCCGGCGGGAATGATGGATTCGATGACCGTCATCGTTTGGTATTCGTACTCCACCGGGGCCGAGTTGAAGGCAAAGGATGAAGCGATGATCGCAGCGGCGGCGAGGGCGCCGAGTCCGAAGTTGAAAAGCTTTTTCATAGCAGGGATTGTGATTTCCCGACCAAGTTAGGGTGCAGCAGGCACATTTTCCGAGTGGGAGGTGATTTTTTGCGGGGGCTCTCGTTTTGGCTCGATAACTTTGCAGGCCAAATCCATTTCCCATGAACGACGCGCGCATCTCCGCCCTAATCGACCGCGAGCACGACCGCCAGCGGTTCGGTGTCGAACTCATCGCTTCCGAGAACTACGTGAGCTCCGATGTCCTCACGGCCCAAGGGTCCATCCTGACGAACAAATACGCCGAAGGACTGCCTGGCAAGCGCTACTACGGCGGGTGCGAGGTGGTGGACGAAGTGGAGCAGCTCGCCATAGACCGGTTGAAGGAACTCTTCGGCGCGGCTTGGGCGAACGTGCAGCCCCACTCGGGCGCTTCTGCGAACGCGGCGGTCATGCTCGCCTGCCTCGAGCCCGGCGATGCCATCCTCGGGTTTGACCTGGCCCACGGCGGCCACCTCACGCACGGCTCACCGGTGAACTTCAGCGGCAAGCATTACCGCGCGCACTTCTATGGTGTCGAGCGCGAAACCGGCCGCATCGACATGGACAAGGTCGAGGCCACCGCGCGCGAAGTGAAGCCCAAACTCATCATCTGCGGTGCCTCCGCCTACTCCCGAGAGTGGGACTACGCGCGCTTCCGGGCCATCGCCGATTCCGTAGGCGCGCTGCTGCTCGCTGACATCGCCCACCCGGCCGGCCTCATCGCCGCGGGCGAATTGAACGATCCGCTTCCCCATTGCCACATCGTGACGAGCACGACCCACAAGACCCTGCGCGGGCCGCGCGGCGGCATCATCATGATGGGCCAGGATTTCGACAACCCGTGGGGCCGCAAAACCCCGAAGGGGGCCATCCGCCCCATGTCTTCCATCCTGGACGGGGCCGTGTTCCCCGGCATGCAGGGCGGTCCCCTCGAGCATGTCATCGCTGCGAAGGCCGTGGCCTTCGGGGAAGCCCTCGGCGACGGGTTCAAGCAATACACGTCCCGCGTGCGCGCGAACGCCGTGGCGCTGGCCGAAGCCCTCGTGGCCCGCGACTATCACCTCATTTCCGGTGGGACCGACAACCACCTCATGCTCATCGACCTCACGAACAAGGGCGTTACCGGCAAGTTGGCCGAAGCGGCCCTCGGCGCTGCCCACATCACCTTGAACAAGAACATGGTGCCGTTCGATGAGCGCTCACCCTTCGTCACTTCCGGCATCCGGATCGGTACGCCGGCCATCACCACCCGCGGCATGCAACCCGCGGACATGGCCACAGTAGCGGATTGGATTGATCGGGTCTTGACGGCGCCGGAGGACGCAGCCGTGCAGCAAGCCGTTGGCGCCGAAGTCCACGAGCGGATGGCGGCCCTGCCGTTGTTCGCCGGCTAGGCTTACGCCTCGTCCCCCCGTTCGACGGACCAAACCCCGTTCACGTTGAGCAACTTCTGCCGGAGTTGCTCCAAGTGGTCGGTGTCGTGTACGAGCACCCGAACCCGCCCTTCAAACGTGCCGTCCTTCGATTCGAAGCTGATGGCCCGCATGTTTACGTGCATGTCGTCCGAGATGACCTTGGTCACCGCGTTTACGAGCCCCACGTCGTCGATGCCATTGAAGACCAGCGTGACCTCGAACTGAACCGCTGCTTTGGAGGCCCAGCGCGCCTTCATCACGCGATAGGCGTACTTCGAGAGGAGGTTGGTCGCGTTCGGGCAATTGCGGCGGTGGACCTTGATGCCGCCCGAAACCGTCACGAAGCCGAACACTTCGTCCCCGGGAATGGGGTTGCAA
>JALQTD010000164.1 GCA_023264155.1 Flavobacteriales bacterium
GGTTGCGATTAAGATGGCATTGATCAGGAACAGGTAAAAGGCGCCGAAGAAAAAGTGCCAATCCCCGTGCGCAAGGCCGAAGCCAGCGGTGCACAACGGCGGCATCAATGCGGTCGCGATGGCCACCCCAGGAATCACGTTGTTTTTCTCCTTGCGCGAGCCCGCCAAGATCCCCGTCAACCCGCCAAAAAGTGCGATCAACACGTCCAACAAGGTCGGATTCGTCCGCGCGAACAGCTCATTCGAAGGCGCGTCCAAGGGCGAGATTAAAAAATAAACCGCGCTCGCCGCAATCGAAATCCCCGCTGCCACGCCGAGGTTGAGCACCGATTTGCGCACCATGCTCAGGTCGTTGATGCCGACGCCCAGCCCGAAGCCCATGATCGGTCCCATGAGCGGGCTGATGAGCATGGCCCCGATGACCACTGCTGTCGAGTCCACATTCAATCCAATCGACGCAATGACGATGGCAAAACCGAGGATCCAAACGTTGAACCCCTTGAATTCGATGTCCTTTTGGATACCGGCGATGGTGGCTTCCGGCTCGGCGAGATCCACAATGCTCAGGCGGTCGAGGAGGAGCGGACGGAGAATGGCGAGGATCCGCTTGAACGGGCTGATCGTCGGCTGTTCGGGTGCGTTTAGCATGGTCCGAAAGTAGCGCACTGCACCGAAATCCGACCGCACTCAAAAAAAAATTCCCCCCGCGCCCAAAATCATTGCCGAATTGCGGAATTGTTCCGAATGTTGCACCGCCGAAAGGGAGCAACCGAATGCGCCCGTCCGGCATCAACCGAGATGAAAGGCCCCTCCCTCCGCACGACCCTCCACGGGTGGTTGCTCCGCTTCCTGCAAGGAGGTTGGGGGTGGCGCGGCGTGCGCGCATTCATCATCCGGCTCTGAATCGAAGGGAACCTTGCGCGCAGGCGGGCGGAAGCCGCGCCGCGCGGTAGGCTGATTCACCGCGGCCACCGCCGCACAACCCTTCTTTCAAATGAAACTGAAATACATCGACCTCGTTGAGCAGACCTTCGATTGGCCTCAAGAGGAATTCAACATCGACGCGCACGGCCAGCTCGATTTCCATGGCATCCCCATGCGCGAGCTCATCGAGCGGTTTGGCACCCCGCTGCGCTTCACCTACTTGCCGAAGATTGGCGCGAACATCCAGCTGGCGCACCAGTGGTTCGCCGACGCGATGCAGAAGCTGAACTACAAAGGCGCGTACCACTACTGTTACGTGACCAAGTCGTCCCACTTCCGGCACATCACCGAAGAGGTGCTCCAGCACGGCGCCCACATCGAGACGAGCTCGCCGTTCGACCTCGACATCGTGGCCGCCCTCGAGCGCTCCGGCCACTTCGACCGCCCGTCCACCGTGATTTGCAACGGGTTCAAGACGGCGGCCTACATCGACCGCATTGTGAACATGCGCCGCGACGGCTTCACCGGCATCCTCCCGGTGCTCGACAACGAGCAGGAGTTCGGCCGCCTCAACGCGGTGGTGCGCGAGCCCATGGACGTGGGACTGCGCATCGCGTCCGAGGAAGAACCGAAGTTCGAGTTCTACACCTCGCGGCTCGGCATCGGCTACAAGCGCATCATGCCGTTCTACCGCGAACGCATCGAGCACCACCCGTTCATGAACCTCCGCATGCTTCACTTTTTTGTGAACACCGGAATCCGCGACACGGCCTACTATTGGAATGAATTGAACAAGGCGCTCAAGGTGTACTGCGACCTGCGCAAGGTGTGCCCGACGCTGACGGCGCTCAACATCGGGGGCGGCTTGCCGATCAAGAATTCCCTGGCGTTCAATTACGATTATGCCTACATGGTGGAGGCCATCCTCGAGCAGGTCCAGGCGGCGTGCAAGGAGGCGGGCGTGCCGGAGCCGGACATTTACACGGAGTTTGGCTCGTTCACCGTGGGCGAGGCAGGGGGCACGTTGTACAAGGTGCTTTATCAAAAAGCCCAAAACGATCGCGAGGCGTGGAACATCATCGACTCCTCTTTCATGACGACCCTCCCGGATACCTGGGCCATCAACCGGCGGTTCCTCATGCTGCCGATCAACCGGTGGGAGTCGCCGTACGAGCGCGTCTTCCTCGGCGGTTTGACCTGTGACAGCGACGATTACTACAACTCCGAGCAGCACCTCAACGCGATTTACCTGCCCAAATTCAAGGCCTCCGACGACCTCTACATCGGCTTCTTCAACACCGCCGCTTACCAGGACAACATCGGCGGCCACGGCGGCGTCCACCACTGCCTCATCCCCGGTCCCAAGCACGTGCTCATCGACCGGGACGCCGAGGGCGAGCTGACCTACGAGGTCTTTGCTGAAGAACAAAACGCGCACCAAATGCTGTCCCTCCTCGGCTACGACATGGCCGGCGCAGCGCCCCCGCCGCCCCCCACATCGGTGGAGGCCGAGGACATGGTGGTGCCCCGCGCCGAATTCAACCAAGACATCCCCGTGATGCGCAAATCCGCGCAACCCCGCAACCGACAATGAGCAACGAGACCCCCTTCGGCCCCGACCGCGTGTTCGCGGGCGTTGAGCCCGAATTCGGCGCGCGCAGCACCGCCCGCGCCGTCCTCATCCCCGTTCCCTACGACGGCACGTCCACGTGGGGCAAAGGCGCCGATGCCGGCCCCGCCGCCCTGCTCGACGCCGCCGACAACATGGAACTGTACGACATCGAAACCGGCACGGAAGTGTACCGCGAAGGCATCCACCTCGCCGCAGCCGTCACTGAAAATGCGAGCCCTGAGTCCATGACCGACGCCGTCCGCACCGCCGTGGCCGATGTCCTCAGCGAGCAGAAAATCCCGGTCGTCCTCGGTGGCGAGCACAGCGTGTCCATCGGGGCGCTCCAAGCCACGGCAGCGGCGCATCCCGGCCTGACCGTCCTGCACATGGACGCCCACGCCGACCTCCGACCGTCCTACCTCGGTTCGGAATGCAACCACGCCTGCGCCCTGCATTGGGCATCGCGCAACTGCAACCTCGTCCAGGTCGGCATCCGCTCCATGGACGCCTCCGAGCGCCCGTTTGAGCAGACCGTGTTCTACGGCCAGGACTGCTATGAGCGTGCCGACTCCGCCTGGATGTCGGACGTCCTCGCTGCCCTCGGCGCACCGGGCACCCCGCTCTACATCACGATCGACCTCGACGCCTTCGACCCGGCCTTCCTGCCGGACACCGGAACGCCCGAGCCCGGCGGCCTCAACTGGTACCAAGTGACCCGCCTTTGCAAGCTGGCCATGGAGCGCTTCCAAATCGTCGGCTTCGACGTGGTGGAACTCGCCGCCCACGCCGGCAGCAAGCCCAGCGACTTCCTCGCTGCGAAACTCGTTTACAAACTCCTCACCTACGCCCTCAACCCGGAACCCCTTCCGAAGGCGTAAACCCTTTTGAATCATGCCAGAATCAGGATTCATCCGCTCGTTTACTGAGCGCCACTACAAGCACTTCAACGCTGCCGTCGTTCCCGAAGCGGCCGCCGCTTACGAAGCCCACCTCACCGCAGGGGGCAAGATGATGGTCACCCTCGCGGGGGCGATGTCCACCGCCGAACTCGGCAAATCCCTCGCCGAGATGATCCGCCAGGACAAGATCCACATCATCTCCTGCACCGGGGCGAACCTCGAGGAGGACGTCATGAACCTCGTGGCCCACAGCCACTACGCCCGCGTGCCCCACTACCGCGACCTCACCCCGCAGGAGGAGCAGGACCTGCTCGACCGCGGCATGAACCGGGTGACGGACACGTGCATTCCGGAGGAGGAGGCGTTCCGCCGGCTCGAGCAGCACATGGTCGACCTGTGGAAGGCGGCCGAAGCGGAAGGCCGCCGGCACTTCCCGCACGAATACTTCTACCAAGCCCTGAACAGTGGCGTCCTCGAGCAGTATTACGAGATCGACCCGAAGGACAGCTGGATGGTCGCGGCGGCGGAGAAGAACCTGCCCATCATTTGTCCCGGTTGGGAAGACAGCACGCTCGGCAACATCTTCGCGGCGCATTGCATCGTGCAGGACGTGCAGCCGTCGACCGTGAAGAGCGGCATCGAGTACATGATTTGGCTTGCGGACTGGTACACGGAGACCACGAAGGACGCGACCATCGGCTTTTTCCAGGTGGGCGGCGGCATT
>JALQTD010000165.1 GCA_023264155.1 Flavobacteriales bacterium
CTGGTATTCCTCGAACAGGTGAGCTTGACGGCCCAGGTGATGTGGGCTACGAGATTTGGCCTGAAAAAACCGGAACAGCCCTGGTAGCCTCGGCGTCCGCGAACCCACCACACGCCAGCGCACTGCCATGCAAATCAATCCCAACCTCTCCGACAAGGCTCGGAAAGATTACGACCTCGTCCTTCGCGCCCAACAAGGCGATCAAATGGCCTATGCGGAATTGATGGAGCGCTACCGCGACAGCATCTTCCACATGATCAACAAGATGGTCTTCAGTTCGGACGACGCCGAAGACCTGACCATTGAGGCGTTCGGAAAGGCATTCCAGCGGTTGGAACAGTACACGCCGGCCTTCGCCTTCTCGACCTGGCTATTCAAGCTGGCTTCCAACCACACCATCGACTTCATCCGCAAAAAGAAGTTGAACGCCCTGTCGCTCGACCGCGGTTTCGAAAACGAGGACGGGGAATCGGTGGAAATCCACGTGCGTGACAACGAACTCGACCCCGTGGAAGCGCTGCAGAAAAAGGAACGGGTCGCCCGCATGCGCGAGGTGGTCAGCGCCTTGAAGCCCCGGTACCGCCGGTTGGTCGAACTGCGCTATTTCGAGGAGTTGAGCTACGATGAAATCGCTCAAGAACTGGACCTGCCGCTGGGCACCATCAAGGCGCAATTGTTCCGCGCCCGCGACATTTTGGCGGAGGTCATGAAGGAAGCCCGTGAAGCCATCTGAGCGCTTTCCGTACGGGGAATGGGTGTCATTCCTGACACCGGGCCAAATCCAACAGCTCCAAGCCCTGCGCCCCCTCTACGCCGAGTGGAATGCAGCCATCAACGTCATTTCCCGAAAGGATTTTGATCAATTCGAAGAGCGCCACGTGTTGCACAGCTTGGCCATCGCCCGGGCCATGCGCTTCGCCCCGGGGAGCCGCATCCTCGATGTGGGGACGGGCGGCGGTTTTCCTGGCATTCCCCTCGCCATTGCCTACCCGGACTGCGAGTTCGTGCTGGTGGACAGCATCGGCAAGAAGATCAAGGTGGTGCAGGCCGTGGTCGATGCCTTGGGGCTGCAGAACGTCACGGCCATCCACGGCCGCGCCGAAGAGGTCGACGGGCGGTTCGATTTCGTGGTTTCGCGGGCCGTTACACGCCTGGCAAAATTCCTACCCTGGGTGCGCACGAAGTTCGCCAGCCGTTCCATCAACCCCTGGCCCAATGGCATCCTCTACCTCAAAGGTGGGGACTTGGCTGCCGAGTTGAGCGAGGTGAAGCCTGCCACTGAACAGCTGCCGATTCCGGCGTGGTTCCCTCAACCCTTCTTTGAAACGAAATTCGTGGTCTACGTCAAGATGCAATGACCGCAGCGGACAACCTGACCAATGGCCCAAACGTAAGAAGGGGAACTCCTTTGAGTCCCCCTTCTAAAACCTGCAAGAAATTGAAACCAACACAGTATCTCGACCGTGTCTGCACCTAAGACGGACCTCGATTTCGATGGTTGCCTGTTTTTTTTGAACTTTTCTTCGTTTAATTTGTAGCGAATTGTAAATCAGCTGTTTGTGGACGATTTTTTGAGGCAATTGCGGATTTGGGGGACGACCATTGTGCTGGGAAGTGCACTGGTTGCCGTGACCATGGTCGTGCACAGCGACCTCACCCACGCGGAAATGCCCTACAGCTCGGACAGCATTCCCGGGGTCACCTTCATGTCGAGCCTGGCGGCCTTCCTGTTCTCGGCTCCGACCATCCTGTCCATGATGGGCGTGTTTTGGTGGGGCATGCGAAGCGGCTGGTCCCGGCAACGGCTGAGCGCGCGCTTGCAGGCGTTGCATGCGATCGGTGCTGCGATCACCTTCGGCATCATTTTGTACAACGACTGGGACGTGTTTTCGGTGGCTTGCGCGGTCATTTACCCCGCGCTTGGGGCGACCTTGTGGGGGCGATTCTTAGCACGCCGCTCGGGTGCCGTGGATCAATTCTCGAACCGGTAACCCACGCCCCGCACCGAAAAGAAGTGCTTGGGCTTTTTCGGGTCGGGCTCGAAGTACTTGCGGAAGGCCAGGATGTAATTGTCGATGGTCCGCGTGCTCGGGAACACGTCGTAGCCCCAAACCGCTTCCAAGATCTCTTCCCGGCTGACCACTTCCCCAGCACGGCTCGCAAGCAGCTTGAGCAGCATGGCTTCCCGTTTGGAAATGCCTTGCTCCGTGCCGGAATGGGTGATGATGCGGTAGGCGCTGAAATCCACATAGCACTTCGACCCAAAGGACAATTCCGTCAGCTCTGCTGCCGTTCCTCCTTGCTGATTCAAGCGGATCAACTTCTTCACCCGGAGCAGCAATTCCTCGAGGTTGAACGGTTTGCCGAGGTAGTCGTCGCCCCCCAAACGCAGTCCTTCCACGCGGTCTTCTCCCGAGTTCTTGGCCGTTAAAAACAGCACCGGCGTGGTATTGCCTTCCAGCCGGATGGTGCGGCAAATGCTCAGGCCGTCCACTTCGGGCAGCATGACGTCGAGGATGGCGGCGTCCAACCGTTGCGACCGAAAGGCCTGCAAGGCGCTGGGCCCGTCGGCGGCCTCGGTGACGTGCCAGCCTTCTTGTTCGAGGTTGATTTTCAACATGCGACGCAGCGATTGGTCGTCTTCAACGAGCAGGAGGCGGACGGAGGGTTGGGACTGGTCTGACATGCCGTAATTTTCAGGCCAAAATTACACCGACCATGGACAAATCCACCGAAGGCTGGGCCCCGAACATCGGCGAGGTGCTGGGAATTGAAGTGCAGGAAGTAACCGAAGGGCGCGTCACAGGCCGCATGCCGGTGGATTCGCGCACCCACCAACCCTATGGTTTGCTCCATGGCGGCGCGAGCGTCGTCCTTGCCGAAACCCTCGGTTCCGTCGGTTCGCACTTCATCGCCGCCCAGCAAGGCAAGCACGCGGTGGGCATCGAAGTGAACGCGAACCACCTCCGTGGGGTCCGTTCAGGCCATGTCCATGGCACTGCGGAATTGAAGCACCGCGGCGGGCGGCTCCATGTTTGGCACATCGAAATCGTCGACGACGAAGGGCGCCTCGTGTGCACCTCGCGCCTGACCACCATGCTCGTCCCCGCCCATGGCTGAGGTGCGCTTGTGGTGGCGCATGCCCGGCGAGCAGCAGGTCATGACCTTGGAGCCGGCGCCGGATGGCGAAACGGTGTTCCATTTCGCGCCGTTCGTGAACGAACCGGCGCACCCGCACCTCGAGTTCCGCGGGCGGCCGGTGGCAGCGGAGGCGCCAGAGCCGGGGACGTTGCGGCTGGAGCCGGCAAGGGATTTGGCCTTTCAGCCGACCAGCCGGCACGAACACCTGCAGGCCATCCGATCGGGGCTCCGCGCCATTGCGCGCCGGGAGTTTGAAAAGGTGGTGCTCAGTCGTGTCCAGGTCGTTTCCCTCCAGCACAGCACGCCAGAAGCGGCCTTCGCGGCCAAATGCACGGCCTTCCCCGACGCCTTCGTCTACCTCTTCCACCACCCGGCCACGGGGACGTGGACCGGCGCCACGCCGGAGCTCCTGTTGAAGCGTCAAGGCGAGGAGTTCGAGACGGTGGCGTTGGCCGGCACCCGCCGCACCGACATCCGGACGGAGTGGACGGCGAAGGAGCGCAACGAGCAGGCGGTGGTGACGGCGTACATCGAGCGCGTGCTGCAGCGCGTGGGCATCCGCGAGGTGGAGGTGGGCACCGTGCGCGACCGGGTCTATGGCCGCATCGCGCATTTGGAAAGCCAAATCCGCTTCCGCTCCCAAACCTCCCTCACCTCCCTCGCCCGCTCACTCCACCCGACCCCCGCGGTCGGCGGCGCCCCCCTCGCGGCAGCCCTCCGCTTCATCGAGCGGACCGAGCGCCGCTCCCGCGGCTACTACTCCGGCTTCCTCGGCCTCGACGCGCCCCAAAGCGGCGCCCTGTTCGTCAACCTCCGCTGCATGCATTGGCTCGCCGAAGGCGTCCGGATCCACGCAGGCGGGGGCATCGTCGACGGTTCCGACCCCGACAGCGAGTGGGAAGAAACCGAAGCGAAGATTGCGAGCATCCTCACGGGACTCGCGCCCTGAAGTACCTTTGCGGCATGTGGACTTCGGATCACGTGGCC